>JAHFUJ010000136.1 GCA_023265105.1 Acidobacteriota bacterium | reverse complement strand
AGCCGGCACAGATCGCCTCCCAGTTGGCGTCGGTGCCAATCCCAAGCGACGACACCAGGCCGATACCCGTGACGACGACTCGTCTGTTGACCATTATTTATGCCCGCGGGGCCCGACCTCTTCAGTGCGCCGGGGCCCCACCCCCAGCGCGGTCGGCTCAAGGCTGCCGCTCGCGCGCAGGCGCTGCTGTCTACTTCTTGGTCTTGGCGTGCGACTCGACGTACTCGACGGCTTCCTTCACGCGGGTGATCTTCTCCGCATCTTCGTCCGGAATCTCGATCCCGAACTCCTCCTCGAACGCCATCACGAGCTCGACGGTGTCGAGCGAGTCGGCCCCCAAATCGTCGACGAACGACGCATCCGGCGTCACCTCCTCTTCATCGACCCCCAGTTGTTCCACGATGATGCTCTTGACTTTGTCGGCTACGGCCATTCAATCCTCCTACATGTATATCCCGCCGTTCACGGCCAGTACGTGCCCTGTAATATACGCTGCCTCGTCTGACGCAAGAAAGCACGCCGCGGCCGCCACGTCGTCGGCGGTGCCAAGGCGGCCGAGCGGGATCTGCGACGCCCAGTCGATCTGCGCTTTTTCCGTCGCCGCGCGCGTCATCTCGGTGTCGATCATCCCGGGCGCAATCACGTTGACCGTGATGCCCCGCGACGCCACCTCGCGCGCCAGCGCTTTGGCGAATCCAATCAAGCCGGCCTTTGACGCGGCGTAGTTGGTTTGACCGGCATTGCCGGCCTGGCCGACCACCGAGCTCACGGCGATGATGCGCCCGCCTCGCTGTTTGAGCATCGGCCGCATCGCCGCCTGCGCGAGGCTGAAGGTCGCCGTGAGATTGGTGGCAATCACCAGGTCCCAGTCCTCCCGCTTCATGCGCATCAGCAACTGGTCGCGCGTGATGCCGGCGTTGCTGATGACGATGTCCAGCCGGCCGTGACGCTCGACGATGTCGCCTGGCAGGCGCTGCATCGCCACCTCATCGGTCACATCGAGGCTGACCGCCTCGGCCCGGCCGCCATCCGCGGCCAGCTCGGCGGCGGTCCCGGCCGCGTGATCGCCACGGGCGGCGGCGACAACCGTGGCGCCCTGCCCCGCGAGTCTCTTGGCGATGGCCCGCCCGATTCCCCGCGACGCCCCGGTCACGAGCGCGACGCGGCCAGAGAGATCAAACATCATCCGAACAGGCCCTTCAGCTCTGGGACAACAGCGGTTCGATGGCCGCCAAATCGTCAGGGCTGCCGAAGCTCGCGACCAGGGCCTCGCGGTGAATCTTTCGGACCAGTCCGCTCAACACGGTGCCCGGACCCACCTCAACATACGTTGTGACGCCCTCGGACGCAAGGCGGCGCACGACCGCCTCCCATCGCACCGGCGCCGACACCTGCGCGACGAGCGCCTCGATGGCGGCCCGCGCGGTGCGTTTTGGCTCCGCGTCGACGTTGGCCACGATCGGCAGGCGCGGGTCGTCGGCCTCGAGCGCGCGCAGATCCGGAGCGAGGCGTTCTTCGGCCGGCTTCATCAGCGCGCAATGAAACGGCGCGCTGACGGGCAGCGGCACCACGCGCTTCGCGCCGAGCGCCTTCGCGCGGTCGCCCGCCCGCGCCACCGCCTCGCGCGCACCGGCGATCACCACTTGTCCCGCACCGTTGATGTTGGCCACGCTGACGACCTCGCCCTGCGCCGCCTCCTCGCAGGCCTGCGACACCTTGTCGGCATCGAGCCCAAGAATCGCCGACATCGCGCCGGCGCCGACCGGCACCGCCTCCTGCATGAAGCGGCCGCGCCGCCGCACGACGCGGAGCGCATCGGCAAACGAGAACGTCGCCGCCGCTACGTTGGCCGAGTACTCGCCGAGGCTGTGACCGGCCAGAAACGATGGCCGAAGTCCACGCGATGCGAGCAGCCGGTGGGCCGCGATGCTTACCGCGAGGATCGCCGGCTGCGTGTTTTCGGTCAGCGCCAGCTGGTCGTCGGGGCCTTCAAAACACACACGACTCAACGACGCGCCGAGCGCCGCGTCCGCTTCGGCGAACGTCTCGCCGCAGATCGGAAAGGCCTCGGTCAGCGCCTTGCCCATCCCGACTTTCTGCGAGCCTTGTCCTGGAAAGACGAGGGCGATCAATGGCTTATGCTCGCGGGGCCCCACTTTTTTCACGCCGCCGGGGCCCCACCCCCGGCGCAGGGGGCTCAAGGCTGTCACTCGCTCGGGTCTCGCGCCCTTCGACAAGCTCAGGGCGTGGTGAGCCTGTCGAACCACGCGGGCCGCGGGCGCCAGCCGCGGCAATCTCCTGCTCGACGCGTTTGATGAAGTCCGTGGCGGCGAATCGATACGCCATGGCGATGGCGTTGCGAACCGCCTTGGCGCTCGAGCGGCCGTGGCCGACGATGGTGACGCCAGCCACACCGAGCAGCGGCGCACCGCCATATTCAGAATAGTCGACGCGCCGGCGGAAGCGCCTCAGCGCGCGCCGCGTCAGGAGCGACCCAACGCGCATCGTAATCGTACTCGACAACTCATCGCGCAACAGTTCCTCGACCATCTCGACGAGCCCTTCGCTGATCTTCAGCGCGACGTTGCCTGTGAAGCCGTCGCACACGATTACGTCGGCCTCCCCGCTGTACACGTCTCGCGCCTCGACGTTCCCGATGAACGTCAGCGGCGCCGCCTTGAGCAGCCGGTGCGCCTCGCGCGTCAGCTCGTTGCCCTTGGACTCCTCGTGGCCGATCGAGAGGAGGCCGACGCGCGGCGACGGAATGTCGAATGCCACACGCGCGTACACGCTGCCCATGACCGCGAACTGCAGCAGATGATGCGGCCGGCACTCCACGCTAGCGCCGGCGTCGAGCAGCACCGCGGGCCGGCGGCGCGTGGGAATCGCGATCGCCAGCGCCGGGCGATCGACGCCGGGCAGCATGCCGAACGCACCGTGCGCCGCCATCACCGTCGGTTCTCGAGGTTCTCGAGGTTCTCGAGGTTCTCGAGGTTCTCAGAGTTCTCAGAGTTCTCAGAGTTCTCGAGTCTGCCGCACTTCGCGAATCTTGCGAACCCTGCGAACCTTGCGAACCCTGAGAACCCCGAGAACCCCGAGAACCTATTCTTCTTCGATCGCCCTCACCTGGCGTCCGTTGTAATACCCGCAGTTGCGGCAGACGCGGTGCGGCGGCTTCGGCTCGTGGCAGTGCGGGCACTCGCCAAGCCCGGCCGCTTTCAGCGTATCGTGGGTCCGGCGTTTGGCCGTCCGGGTCTTCGAATGTCGTCGTTTCGGATTTGGCATGGTGTCGGTCTCTTATGCTGAAAGCGCTACCACGGAGGACACGGCTAAGTTGCGCCAGTCTACACGGTGGACACGGAAACGGTTGATTATCCGTGACCCCCGTTTGTATCCGTGACCTCCGTGGTAGAGCTTTTGTTTACGAGCTTCTGTTCTTCAACGCCTTCAGCGCAGCCAGCCTCGGGTCCTCCCACTCACGTTTGCAGTCGCACGCGCCTCGATTCAGGTTCGTGCCGCAGATCGCACACAACCCGCGGCAGTCCTCCCGGCAGAGCGGCTTCATCGGCACCGAAAGGTAAAACTGCTCGCGCATCAACTGGCCGAGATCGATCGTCTGGTTGTCGTAGAACGCCGTGGACAGATCGTCTTCCTCGATCTCGCGCTCGCCTTCGCCGGTATTGTCCGCGTGCGGCTGATACCGCAGATCGAACGCGGCGTCGACGGGCAGCGTGAACGGCTCGAGACACCGGTCGCACGGGAGCTCCAGCACCGTCCGGACGCGCCCCACGAGCCGGAACTGGGCCTTGTCCTTGAAAATATCGAACGCCAGCGTCACCGGCCCCGCGACTTGGAAGCTCTCGTCTCCGGTGGCGAACGCCTCGGGCTTGTAAACCTTCTCGTAGCGCTCTTGCGCCGTCCGAATCCTGCTCAGATTCAGCAGCATGAACCGCCCAATATACCATTGAAAATGGGACTAGTGGCCGCCGCTCTTCTTGGACCCCGCGCCTCTGCTTCGAGCAGTCCCGCCAGGGGAGTACTGAAAGCGCGCGGCCGTGTCGGCGTACGAGGTACCCCATTTCTGAAGCTGTCGGATGAGATCGGGATTGACCCCGGCTGCCAGGAATAACGGTGCGGCTTCCCACACCTTGCCGCCGGAAATGCGTCCGTAACTCGCCGGCGGAGCGTAGCTGTTCTCCGATAAGCCAACCCTGAAGTATCGACCTACGGGATACTGCAGGTTCTTGTCCAGCCACGCCGCAAGGAGCGACTCTGTAATGGCGCGCTTCGTGTCGCCGGAAAGCGGTTGGAACATCGGCGCCCATGCTGCATCAACCATGATGGTCGGATCGACATTCTGGCTGGGCCGCCACCCTTGCGCCACGTCTTCTGGTCCGATGCGTGGATCGGTCGACTGCATCGCCTTGATCACGGCCACCAGCAGTCGCGCGGGTTCCGGTCGTCGGCTTTCACCATACAGATCCTGGAACCCACCGATCACATAGATCCAGTCGACGGGAAGGCGGTCGCGGTGCCGGTGATTGCCGCTGTTGAGGAGCACCTGCAGTTCATACCAGGACGCGTCGAAGTACTCGTTGGTCAACGCACTGCCGCCCATTCCCGACGGCCCGTCAGGAATGTTGACCGCGGCCGGAGCCGTCGCCGCTGGAACCGTGTTGAACCAGGTCCGTGATTCGCCAGTCGCGCCAAACAGTTCGCGCCCTCGTGCTTCAAGGCCAAATTCCTGAGTCATCTCCCAGGTCTTCACGAGCTGCCAGAGCTGCGTGGAATACGCTTTGAGAGCCAAATCGGGCGACCAATTCACGCCTCCGCGCTCGACGTACGATTTGAGCAGCGCGCGGCGCGCGTTCGTCCACTTGTCGAAATACGTGGCGATGCGACCCGACGAGATCAGCGCGGAGAGCTCCGGCGACGACAACACGCCCCGCAGAGACTGTTTGGACCCGCGGGAAGGCACTCTCCGGCCTGCAAGCGAAGGGCTGTCAATCGAGCCGTACAATTCTGAGAATTCACTGTTCTCGAAAGCGGGACCCCACGCGTCCAGAGGATGCACGCGCGGGAGCCAGTGGTTCCAGTCTGGCAGTTGTAGGGAGATTGGGATCTCGCGCGGATTCAAGTTTCCATCGGGACGAAAAGCACCGCGGCTGATGAGCGGTACGATCGCACTCCAGTCCGGCGCGTTCGCCACAGCATCCTGGGCTGGCGGCCCTGCGAGATCACCGCTCGGCGCGAAAATGAATGGAAGCGAGGCGCTATCGCTGTCGAGCGCCCATGACAGCCCTGCTCCGGCCGCCCAGTCGGCGACCGGCTTCGCGTCCAATCCGGGTCCCGGCTGATAGGGAGGATTCCAAGGGCGCCCGGGGCTGGGAACGGACAGCGAGCGGATATAGCTGGCGATCTGCTGGCCCTGCCGATCGGAAAGCCCATGAAAGCGGGATCTGGCGGCAATCGATGCGTTGGAGAAGCCAAAGTATTTGAGATCGCGGCCGTCGTAAGCGTGGCAGTCAGAACAGTGGGCGCGAATCTGCGGAGCATTCGGAAGGGTGCTTGCCGTCAGTTGGGCGCCCAGCCAAAGTTCCCGCCCGGCCAGTATGGAATCGGGATCGCGCAAGGGCGGCGTCCATGTGCCAGGGTCTTCCTGGGCGAATGCGTCAGGCTCCAGAACCTTGCTGGAATCACCGGTAAGAAGATTGAAGGCCACCACTCGAAAACCGCTTGCGACCCCATCGGACCGGTTGAAGCGGAACCGAATAGTGTTGGCGCCCTCAACCACGGCGCCGGCAGGGAGCGCCAGGGTCACCTTGAGCGTCGAGAAACCCCCGCCGATTCCGCCATAGCTCTTGCCAGGCTCCGCGACGGCGACTGTGTTGTTGTTCAGAGCAAACCAGGCGCTGGTGTTGACCTGCACGCTCACCATGTCGGCGTAGCTCAAACCATGGATCTCCATCCACAGCGACCGAACCTCGCGCGCGCGCCGAGCGGGAACTTCGACAGTGACACTCGATGTTGTGCCGTTCTCGCCCACAATCTCGACCGGAAGAGTCACGGTCGTCCCGGCCGTTGCGACGCTCGCCGAGCTCGAAGCAAAGACAGCCGCTGCGAGAGTCGCGGCAAGATAATGGCGGCTTTTCCCTGGGATTTCCATCTTGGCTACCGGCGTCGGGCCAGTATACATCCAGCCGCTTCCGTTGATTCTTCGGGAGCCGGTCGCCGCCACTCGCAGGCATGAGCTGGAGAACCGGCACCAGTTGGATATAGATATAATAGTGCACCCTTACGAATGGCATCCCGCCTCGGCGACAGCGTAACCCTCCGTTCTGCGCTCGTCGTGGCTGTGTCGCTCTGCGCACCGGGCCGCGCCGCGTCCCAGGAGGACACGGCGCGGACCTCGTCCGCCACCGCGGCCCAGAGCACCCACGCGGATCAGACCGGCCGCGACGCACCTGCAACGACTGAATATCCGGCATTCCATCTATCAGGTTTTGGCGACGTGGCCTTTTCTGATCAGAACAAGTCCGAGGGCCCGCGCGGGTTCAGCGAGGGACAGTTCGTGCTGCACTTCGCGTCGGCGTTGTCGCCGCGGGTGAACTTCTTCGGAGAGTTGTCGTTCACGCCACGCGCGGATGCGGGGAGTGGCACTCCGCCGGCGACTGGATTCAACGCGGAAGTGGAACGAGTCATCATCAGATTCGATCGGAATGATCAGCTGAAGGTGTCGTTCGGCCGGTATCACACGCCGGTCAACTGGTGGAACACGGCGTTCCACCACGGACAGTGGCTGCAGACCACCATCAGCCGGCCGGAGATGGTCCAGTTCGGTGGAAGATTCATTCCGGTCCACTTCGTCGGTGCGCTGGCCGAAGGGACGTTTCCCGCCGCCGGCTGGAATCTCAACTACCAGGCCGGAATCGGCAACGGCCGCGGCAACGTGATCAGCCGCGCGGGCGACGCCGGCGACAACAACGGTCGCCCGGCCTGGCTGCTAAACGTTTTCGTAAGCCCCGATCGTGTGTTCGGGCTTCAGGTCGGCGGATCGCTCTATTTCGACAGAATCAGCCTGGCGGGGCGGCCGGAATTCAGCGAACGCATTGCGGCCGCACACGCCGTCTGGCATCGGGAAGACCCGGAAGTCATCGCCGAGATCGCAGACGTCCATCATCAGGAGCTCGGTGGACTGCTGGCGGCGTCGAGCCTGGCTTACTACATTCAGACAGCGTACCGACTGCCGTCCTTCGGCCGATTGTGGAAGCCATATTACCGATTCGAGCACATCGACATCGACGCGGCGGATCCGGTCTTCGCGGGTGTGCCAAACCTGGACGGGTCAACCGTGGGAGTTCGGTATGACATCTCGACATACGCGGCCATCAAGAGCGAGGTCCGTGTGCGGCGACGCGTGAGCGATCAGCCGCGGATGGACGGGTGGTTCTTACAAATCAGTTTTACGTTCTGAATGTTCATGCTTCGCACCACCCGATACCGGAAACGCTGGACGCTGCTGCTGACGCTTGGCCTGCTCCTCGTCCGGTTCACGCCGTTGGGCGCCCAGGCCGGGGGCGACGTTGCTATCGTGGTTCACCCAGACGTACCCATCGACAACCTCACGGTCAACGAACTGCGCCGTCTTCTACTCGGGGACCGCGAGTTCTGGCCGGCAAGCGTGCGCGTCACTCTACTGATCCGCGCGCCGATTGCCCACGAGCGCGACGTCGTGCTGAAGAGCGTGTGTCAAATGACGGAGGCGCAATTCCGTCAGCACTGGATCGGGAAGGTCTTTCGCGCGGAGACTGCCTTGGCGCCCAAGATCGCTTATTCCAGCGAGATGGCGGTTGATTTGGTGAACCGGATCCCAGGCGCGATCACGTTCATGGACGCGTCACAGGTGGGCAAGGGCCTCAAGGTCGTCAAGATCGAGGGACGCCTTCCGGGCGAGAGAGGCTACGAGTTGCACTAGCGTCAGCGGCCCGGGTCGGACCGCCCAGGTGGCCGAATGCGGCGAAGCAGCTCTTGAAAGCGCGCCTCGCCGCGCACGGTCTCGAACCAAGGCGCCACGTCGAGGAACACCAACGAGAAATCGTGTTCCTGATACGCCCGGTCCAGCCATTCTAGCGCTTGGGCCTTGTTGTCCAGGCCGGCATGCACGAGCGCCACCGCTGAAGACGGTACATACTCACGCTCGGCCAGGCCCTTGAGCTCGGCGAGCGTCTTGGTTGCCTCCGCCGTCATTCCATTGCGACCGTACGCAAAACCCAAGTGTCCCACGAGAACCGGGCTGTTTTCCGACAGGATCACGGCTCTCTTCAATTCATCGATCGCATCTTTATAGAGATGCTGCTGAGCGTAGGAGGCTCCCAGGCCCCATCGCGCCGAGACATAGTTGGGATCGAGCTCCAGCGTCGCGCGGAACTGCTCGGCGGCTTCGCTTCCTCGACCGGCGTAGAGCAAGCACCACCCCAAGTCCGTATTGATGATCGGTGAAAGCGAGTCGAGGTCCTGTGCGCGCTTGACTTCGCTAATCGCGTCGCTGGAACGTCCCATCGCGGCAAGATACATCGCGTACTGGTCGTGCGCCAGGGCCGAGCTGGGATTGAGCTTGATGCCTTGCTTGAACTCCAGCTCGGCGGCTGGCCAATCCCAATCGAGCCATAGCTTGATGTGCCCGAGCGCGACGTGCGCCTCGGCAAGCGTGGGATCGAGCTCGATCGCTCTGAGCGCGGCTGCTTTCGCCTCGGAGATCGCTTCAACCCAGAACGAGCCCAGAAAGAGGTACGAGTCGGCAAGGCCCGCATGGGCCAGCGCGTACTTGGGATCTTTGGCTATGGCCTGCTGCAAGTACTCGATCGCCTTCTTGAAGCCGGCGATGGTGCCCTGGTTCCAGTAAAAGCGCCCCCTCAGGTAAAGCTGATAGGCTTCGGCGTCGTCGGTGTACCGTCTGGTTGCTCGCTTCTTTTCCTCTCCCGTAAAGCGGACACGGAGCTTTTCGAAAATCTCGTTCGCAATATCGTCCTGGACGGCCAGAATATCGGCGATCGGCCGGTTGTATTGACCACCCCAGAGCTGAGTCCCATTGGTCACATCCATCAGATCGGACTGGATGACGAGCAGGTTGCCGCGAGTGGTCACTCGGCCCGTGATGACCGCCCGGACCTTGAGCTCGCGCCCCGCTTTCAGTGGATCGACATCCTTTCCTTTGTATCGGAACGCCAGGCTGCGCGCGCTGACGCGGATGCCCGGAAGCTGGGAGAGGTCGTTGATAAGCGTTTCGCTAATTCCGTCCGTCAGGTAATCGGTGTCGGGGTTGCCGCTCGCGTTGAAAAAGGGCAGCACCGCCATGGAGTCAATTGGCTTGGGCCTGCCGGTCAGGAAGATGAACGACGTCGCGGCGGCAAGAGCGACGACGAGAACCGCTGAAATCCAGAGCGCTCGCTTGAAACGCGGGACACGAACGGACGCGACCGGAGTTGACGCCTGAACGGCGAATGGCCGGGTCGCGACCGCGACGCGGCCAGATTCGGTCTCGCGCTTCAGACGCTTCAGATCCGCGCGCAGGTCCGCCGCGCTGTCGTAGCGAAACTCTCTGTCTTTCTCGAGAGCCTTGGTGACGATGCGCTCAAGCTCCGGCGGTGCCGCCGGGTTGACCCGCGCGAGAGCGAGCGGCATCCTGTTCAGGATCTCGTCGAACACGACGGCCGTCGTCGGGCCGGGAAACGCCGGGTGTCCGGTTGCCATCTCGTAAAGCACCGCCCCAAAAGAGAACAGATCCGTGCGCGCATCCAGCTTTTCGCCCCGCGCCTGTTCGGGCGACATGTAGGCGACCGTGCCCAGCGCCGTACCTGGCCTGGTCACGCGATCCTCGGGGAGCATCGTGGGCACATCCGACGCGCCCGTCTGGGATCGACGGTCCGGTCCGAGCGTCGCCAGGCCAAAGTCCAGCACCTTGGCCTCACCGTGCTTGGTGACAAAGATATTGGCGGGCTTGATGTCGCGATGAACGATTCCAGCCGCGTGCGCCGCATCGAGCGCGTCGGCGATATGGATGGCGAGCTCGAGCAGGCGGTCGAGCGCCAGAGGTTTGCTGTCGATCTGGTCCCTTAACGTCCGTCCTTCGAGCAGTTCCAGCACGAGGAACGGCCGACCATCATGGTCACCGATTTCGTGGATAGTACAGATGTGAGGGTGGTTGAGGGCCGAGGCGGCGCGCGCTTCTCGGAAGAAACGCTCGATGGACTCGCGGTCGGCCTTCTCCCAGTTTGCCAGAAACTTCAGGGCCACCTTCCGTCCGAGCACGAGGTCTTCGCCTAGGTAGACCTCGCCCATGCCGCCGCTGCCCAGCTTTTCAAGTACACGGTAGTGCGAAACGGTTTGGCCGACCATAAGGGATTTCTTCACCTGGCTCGCAAAGCGAGAGCGTGCGGGCGACGGAAGCCCGATTATAGCGCCAGGAAACGTCCCGCTGGTGAAGAAGTTGTGCCATTCAGCATCAGCTCACTCGATGGCCCAGGGCTTCGGGATGTAGAGCTGTTCGAAGAGGCGGACGGCGACACGCGTCTGATGAACGCGGGCACCGGCCGAGAGGCCTCGGGCGGCGACGCGTCGAACGCGCGTGACGTGCGTAGCGGGAAAAACGCGTCCGCAGGCCACCGGCCGCGGCGATCCTGATTGACGCCCGAACGTCGCGAGCGACCCGGGGCCTTCCCAGTTGTGGCGCCAGCGTTGACGGCAGCCGAATCGCCGCGGGAATCGATAGCGCACGCCGAAGGATGCGTTTTTCCACGCGCCGTTCGCGCGGCGATCGCACGAGGTCTCTCGGCCGGCGATTACATCAACGGTCCGGCTGAAGCCGGACACCACGGCGAGACACTCGATCTCACTCAATCGTCCAAGGCTTTGGAATGTAGAGCTGTTCGAAGAGGCGGACGGCGAACCGGTCGGTCATGCCGGCGAGGAAGTCGCGCGCCGCGGCGTCGAGCCCATCTTGTTCGACGGTGCGCCGATCGAGAAACTCGTCGGGCCGGCCGCGCACCTTCTCCCAGAGGCCGCTCAGGATGTCGGAAGCTTTTCTGAACTCGATGGTGGCGACGGTATTCTCGTACACCGCCTCGAACAAGAAGCTGCGCAGCGCCAGCACTGCGTTCAACACGCGGTCGCTCATGCGAATCTCGGTCAAGCCGCCGGCCAACGTTTCGCTGACCACGTCCTTGACCAGCGTGCCGATCCGCGCCGACGCCGATCCGCCGAGGATCCGCACCGGCTCCTTCGGCAGATCCTCGGCGTTCATCAACCCGCCGCGCGTCGCATCGTCGATATCGTGATTGACGTACGCGATAAGATCGGCGACGCGCATGATCTGCCCTTCCATTGTGCTCGCGCGCAGCGCGTCGTCCATCCCGACCGGCACACCCGATTTGCCTTTCGAATGCTTTGCGATCCCGTCGCGTACTTCCCACGAAAGGTTGAGGCCGCGGCCGTCGTTTTCCAGCACGTCGACGATGCGGAGGCTTTGCTCGTAGTGGTTGAAACCGCCGGGCATGAGTTGATCGATGATCCGCTCGCCGGCGTGACCGAACGGCGTGTGCCCAAGGTCGTGGCCGAGCGCAATC
>JAHFUJ010000135.1:1301-11643 GCA_023265105.1 Acidobacteriota bacterium | reverse complement strand
CCTCGGGACGACGCCGACAGCGACGCGGCCGCAGTAGTGGCCGCGGAAAGAGGGTCAAGTGAAATTCCGCCTCGAAACGGTCTGGGTCGCGTTCGGGGTGCCGCTATTCGCGCTCGTGGCGCTGCTGGCCAGCGCGTGCACGAAGAATCCGGCGGCCCCGGCGGGTTCGAGCAGTTGCACGTACGCGAATTCGCTGACAAGCGTCAATGTGGGTGCCGGTGGCGGAACGTCGACGGTCACCGTCACGGTCACGGGAAGCAGTTGCAGTTGGACGGCCACGAGTAACGTCGCGTTCGTGACCGTGACCTCCGGGAGCAGCGGGACCGCGACTGGCACGGTGACGCTGACGATCGCGGCCAACACCGGCGCGGCGCGCAGCGGCACGGTCACGATTGCAGGACAGGCCGTCACGATCAATCAGGATGCGGCTGCAGCCGTGGTGTGCACGTATACGCTGTCGTCAACTGTTGTCAGCGCGACGACGGCGGGAGGCACGTCGACCCTCACCGTGACGGCTCCGAGCACGTGCAGCTGGACCACAACGAGCAACGCGTCGTTTATCACGGTCACGTCTGGGAGCAGCGGCACGGGGAATGGGACGGTGACGTTGACGATTGCGGCCAACGCCGGCGCGGCGCGCAGCGGCACGATCACGGTCGCGGGGCAGACGGTGACAGTGAATCAAGAGGCGGCCCCACCGGTCGCCTGTTCCTACACGCTCTCGACCACCACTCTCACTGCCGCTGCATCGGGAGGCGCGTCAACCGTCACGGTGACGGCTCCCAGCACATGCGGCTGGACCGCGGTCAGTAACGCCGTGTTCATCACGATCCCGTCGGGGACGAGCGGCACCGGGAACGGGACGGTCACGCTCGCCATCGCGGCCAACACCGGCGCGGCGCGCAGCGGCACGCTGACCGTTGCCGGACAAACGGTCACGGTCAATCAGGGCGCCCCTGGGTTGGTGGCGTCCTTCGCCCTGTTCGATCCGTCGGCGCAAGGCGCAGCCACGACCGAATGCCGATTCCGAAACCTCACCGGTCAACCGACGACGTGCACCCTGCAGTCCACGTCGTTCACGTTTGGCGCGAACACGATCGCGTCCTACACGTGGACCGTTCAGTACACCTACGTCACGGTCAAAACGCTGACGCAAAGCGGGGCGAGCCCCAGCTTCACGTTTACCGATGTCTGCGGGCAGTTCTCGAGCACCGACGATGGCGTGGCGCAGCCACTCTCGGTGCAGCTCACCGTCGTCGACAATCTCGGCGCTACGGCGACGGCGAGCTCCGCCAGCGGCAATCAACCTCCGCTGCAGGTCCGCCTCTTTACGTGCGGCTTGTGACGCGGTGGGCGGGCTAGGTCGCGTCGGCAGACCGACGGCGTGAGAGCTGGAGTCCCGTCGCCACATCGTACAGCCAGCGAACCGCGAGCAGCGGTCCGACCATCGCCCATCCGGAGGCCGGAAGGTTGTGCGCCTGCCGAAACACGACGACGCCTCCAGCCGTCAACGTCGCGAGCGCGAGGATAGTCAGGTCGCGGGTGTTGTACCCGAAGTTGATCTCGCGAGAGGCTGCTGGATCGATGACGGTACCTCTCGATGCGAGCGACTGGGCCCAGTAGAAGAGCCCGAGCGCAACGGCCCAGCGCAGATCGCCGAGCAGAGTCGCAAGGTCGACGTCAAGTTCCCGGTCTGCGTTCACGTTTCCGAGTACGAAGGCGAAAAATGCGAGCAACGCCACCACGGCCGCGTAGGTCCAGGGCCCCGCAGGGCGACCCGAGTGCTCCTCGGTCATCGGATACGACAGTTGGCCGGGCGCCGGAGGACTGCACACCAATGAAACCACCCAGGACAGCCGCCCCTTGGGCTTTTGTCGCAGCACGCGCGTGATGGCGTGGATGGTGAGCAGGCGAAAACTGAAGTCGAGGATGAACGCGTACAGCAACACCTGGGTCCGTTGGCCCGACCGCACGATGCCCGCGACGACAACCGCCAGACTGACGATGTTTGCGAGCACGACAACGAACGCTGGCATATCCTGTTGTTTCGGGACTCGCCCCTGTTTTCGGTAGGCGTGGCGAAGGAGGTCCGGCATGTGTGCACCTTCGGTCATCGACACGGTTCGACAGCAGATCTCGCGCCGAAACTTTCTTGCGACGCTTGGCGGATCGGCGGCCGCCGCCGTGGCCGCGCCGGCGCCTGGGCTCGGGCAGGACAAGCCGGTCAGGCTGCCGAAAGGGTTCCGCGACGTCCACGACCTGACCCACACGTTCTCTCCGAAGCTTCCGGTGTTCCCGGCCTTCAAGCCCGTGCAAATTCGTCAGCGGTTCACGATCGCGCGAGACGGCTTTTTTGCCAACGAGATCACCTTCGACGAGCATACGGGCACCCACCTGGACGCGCCGGTGCACTTCGTCGCCAACGCCGGCACGGCCGATCGGATCCCGGTGGACCGGTTCTTCGCGCCGCTGGCCGTCGTCTCGATCGCGGCCCGCGCCGCCAAGGACGCGGACACGACGATGACCGTCGACGACCTGCTCGCTTGGGAGAAACGTTACGGCCGTCTCCCCCGGGGCGCGTTCGTGGCGATGCATTCCGGCTGGGACGCGCGCGTTGGCGGCGCCGATCGGTTCCTGAACCGTGACGCAAAAGGCGTGATGCACACTCCCGGCTTCGGCGAGGAAGCGGCGCGCTTCCTGGTGAAGGAACGAGATATCGTCGGCGCAGGCGTGGATACGCTGAGCCTGGACGGGGGAGCGGCGCAGAAGTTTGTCGCGCATCTGGCGCTGCTGGGCGCGGGCAAGTATGGCATCGAGCTGCTCGCCAATCTGGCCACGGTGCCGGCGTCCGGCGCGACGATTGTCGTCGGCGGCCCGAAACATGAAGGCGCCTCGGGCGGTCCGGCCCGCGTCTTCGCGGTGGCGTGACCGCGGACGCTGAACGCGGTCTGACGTCGCGCATGCGCTACCAGCTTCTTCTTGGCGTCCTGTCCATGGTCATGGTCGGCGCCGCGTGCGCGTCGCAGACGGCTCACCGCGCCGCCGATCTGCTGCGCGCCCAGCTCGACGAGGACTGGAAGTACTGGATGACCGAGTACCCGGAGATGGCCACGTCGGTCGGCTATCCCGGACAGAACGCCCGGTGGACCGACTACTCCCAGCCGGCTATCGACGCGCGCGCCGCATACCTGAAGAAAAGCCTCGAGCGGCTGTTGGCGATCGACCGCGCCCAGCTTGCCGCCGACGATCAACTCAGCTACGACCTGTACCGCGATCTGATCGAGACCGCCATCAAGGGCCTCGACTTCCACAACGACGCGCTGCCGGTTCGCGGCACGATTCCACACAACCTGCTGATGCCGATCAATCAGCTCGAAGGCGTCCAACAGGAGGTCGCGCACGTGTTCGCGTTGATGCCGACCGCCACTCGCGAAGACTACGAGAACATCGTGTCGCGCCTGCAGAGCGTGGGGTCGCTCGTCGATCAGACCATCGCATTGATGGAGCAAGGCCTCGCCGCGGGGATGACGCCGTCGAAGATCACTCTCCGTGATGTGCCCGCTCAGGTGCAGGCGCAGATCGTCGACGATCCGCTGAAGAGCCCGATGCTGGCGGCGTTCGCGGCGCTCACGACGTCGGCTCCGGGGGCGACCGCCACCATCGCCGAAGCCGACCGCGCGGGCCTGACAACGCGAGCCACCGATGCGTACCGGCAATCTGTCGCGCCGGCGTTCACGAAGCTGCACGCCTTCCTGGTGACGCGCTACCTGCCCGCCTGCCGCGACACGACCGCGGCGAGCGCGCTGTCCAACGGCGGGGCGATGTACGCCTTCAACGTCCGCTGGCACACCACGACCGAGACGGCGCCGAAAGAAATTCACGAGATCGGCCTCGCGGAAGTCAAGCGCATCCGCGCCGAGATGGACACAGTGATCGCCGCGTCCGGCTTCAAAGGGAGTTACGCCGAGTGGGTGAAGTTCCTGCGCACGGATCCGCGGTTCTACTTCAGCGATGCCGCGTCGCTCCTCGAGGCCTACCGAGACATCGCCAAGCGCGCCGATCCGGAGCTTGCGCATCTCTTCGGCCGTCTGCCGCAAACGCCGTACGGCGTGCAGCCGGTGCCGGATGCGATCGCGCCGTCGCAGACGACCGCCTACTACGACGTGGGATCGCTAGTCGCCGGCCGACCCGGCGAGATGTTCGCCAACACCTACAAGCTCGACGCGCGGCCCAAATGGGAGATGGAGGCGTTGACGCTGCACGAGGCGGTCCCGGGACATCACATCCAGATCGCGCTCGCGCAGGAGCTGCAAGGGCTGCCGGAATTCCGCAAGCATGCGAGCTACACGGCGTTTGTCGAGGGCTGGGGGCTTTACGCCGAATCACTCGGCGAGGAGATGGGCTTCTACAGGGATCCGTACTCGAAGTTCGGCCAGCTCACGTACGAAATGTGGCGGGCGATCCGGCTGGTGGTCGACACGGGGCTGCACTCGATGGGCTGGACGCGCGACCAGGCCATCGACTTCTTCCGCGCCAACGCCGCCAAAACCGATCAGGACATCATCGTCGAGATCGATCGCTACATCGTGTGGCCCGGCCAGGCGCTGGGTTACAAGATGGGCCAGCTCAAGATTCGCGAGCTGCGGACGACGAGCGCGCGTCGGCTCGGCCCGCGCTTCGACATTCGGCGGTTTCACGACGTGGTGCTCGGCCAGGGAGCCGTCCCACTCGACGTCCTCGAGCGTCAAGTGAACGCGTGGGTGGTGAAGGCAGGGGCGCCTTAGCCTGACCGTCTGCCGAGATGAGCTTCGCAGGCGAGCGCCGTGCGCATCAACTGTTCGGTCTGCCCGCGCGCGCCGACGATCTGAAGGCTGCACGGCAGTCCGTCTGCCGTGCGACCGCAGGGCAGCGCAATCGCGGGATGACCGGTGAGGTTGAAGAGCTGCGTCAGGCGAAGCATCACGTTGCGCACCGGCTCTTGGGTCGATCCGACGTTCACCGAATCGGCGCCGAGCGGCGGCGCCACAATCGGCAGCGTCGGCAGCACGAGGGCGTCGCAGCCGGCGAGCGCGGCATCGACCTCCTGCCGCAGCAGCTCGCGTCCAGCCTGCGCGCGGACGTAATCCTCGGCCAGCACGTACCGTCCCATCTCGAGACGCAGGCGCACCGGCGCGGTGTATCGCTCCGGCATCGATTCGAGCGTCGCCGCGTGATGGGTCGCCGCGTCGGCGAGCACGATGTGCAGGTAGGCCGGTCCGATCTCTTTCGCGTGGCGGATGTCCGTTTCGCCGACGCGCACGCCCGCGGCGCGCAGCGCCTCGAGCGCCTCTTCGAATCGCGCACGCACCTGATCGTCCAGCACATCGCAGAAGTAGGCGCGCGGCACCGCGACACGCAGACCGCTGATGGGTGAGGGCGCAAGCCCCCGCGGCGTCGCGTCGCCAAGCAACGCGCGATACATGATCCACGCGTCGGCGACCGAGCGCGCCAGCGGCCCCACGTGATCGAGCGCGCGCGACAGCGGCACGACGCCGGCGGTCGACACTTCGCCGTGGGTTGGTTTGAGTCCGACTGCGCCGCACGCGGCCGCGGGAATTCGAATCGATCCACCGGTGTCGGTGCCGATGCTCGCCAGCGCCATGCCGGCCACGATGCTGGCCGCCGAGCCGCCGCTCGATCCGCCGGGCGACCTGGCGGGATCGTGCGGATTGCGCGCGGGCCCGAACGCGGAGTCCTCGTTGGTCGTGCCGAACGCGAACTCGTGCAGGTTGGTCTTGCCGATGATCACCGCGCCCGCCTGTCGCAGATGCGCGATGGCCGGCGCGTCCCGTTCGGCCACGTGACCTTCGCGGACGCGCGACGCCGCAGTGGTGGGGGTGCCGCGGACGTCGACGAGGTCTTTGATCGAGATCGGCACGCCGTGCAGCGGTCCCCGATCGTGGCCGGCGGCCAGCTCACGGTCCGCCTCGCGCGCCTGTTGGCGCGCTTGGTCCGCCATAACCAGGATGAACGCGTTCAGGCGCGGGTTGTCGGCATCGATTCGCCGGAGGCATTCCTCCGTCATCTGCTCGGCGGTTGTTTCGCGTGCGCGCAGCCTGCGGCCGAATTCTTCGATGGTCAGTGTGCTGGTGTCGATCATATGAGACGGTCCGGCTGAAGCCGGACACTACGACTGAGGTCCCTCCGCTACGTGGTGTCCGCCTTTAGTGCCTGTGAAGAAATCGTCGTGGCGTCCGCCTTCAGGGCGGACCTCCCTCGGTCCGGCTAGAGCCGGACACCACTTCAGAGCGATTTCTTCATAGGCTCTTTAGGCGGACCCGCCTGGCGACTGTCCGACGCGTCGCCGTTGAAGTCGGCGCTGCGCAACGCGTGGGTCGCGCGGGCGAGCGTTTCGAGCATCGGTTTCAGCTCCGACAGGCCGCGTCGTTCGGCGTCGGCGATGGCGGCGTCCAGCCACGTGTCCACGGTCATGGTGCCTCCGTTGGTCCGCCTGAAGGCGGACGCCACAGACAGACGGTCCGCCTCAAGGCGGACGCCACGGACAGTCTACGTACAGTACGTAGTGTCCGGCTTCAGCCGGACCGTGACAGTACGTAGTGTCCGGCTTTAGCCGGACCTCCCAGTCGTCCGTTTCACCGAGATCGCAATCCCGTCGCGCAGCGGCACGATCGCGGTCATCAGCCCCGGGTGGCGATTCAACTGCACGTTATATTCCGCGATGGCGCGCGTCTCCTCCGCGTCCCGCCGCGCCCGTTTGACGAACCCTGGCACCACCTCGCCATCCCACAACACGTTGTCGGTGACGAGGAGTCCCCCGGGACGGAGCAAATCGACTAGACGATCGAGCATGGGAATATAGTGTCGCTTATCGCCGTCCTGAAAAATCAAGTCGAACGGCCCCGAGACTTTCGCCAGCAACCGCTGCGCGTCGCCGACGATGACGTTGACGCGGTCGGCCAGGTGCGCACGGACGAAGTTCTCGCGCGCTTGCGCCGCCCGCTTCTGGTCCATCTCCATCGTCAACAGCATCCCGTTTGCCGGAAGCGCGCCGGCGAGCCAGATGCCCGAATAGCCGATCGCCGTCCCAATTTCGAGGACGCGCGTCGCGCCAACCGCGGTGGCCAGCACACGCAGGAGCGCGCCGACTTCCGCGTCCACCAGTGGAAGATCTTGAGCATCGCCGGCTCGTGCGACGTCCAGCAGCACCGAATCGGGGAGCTGGTTCAACCCGGAGAGATATCGTTCGATGGCGTCCGGGACAATTTGCCCCATAATGACAACGATTCTACATGCGACACACCAAGATCATCGCGACCGTCGGGCCCGCCAGCGACTCCGACGCGATGATCGACGCCCTGGTCGCCGCCGGCACCGACATCTTCCGCCTCAACTTTTCGCACGGCACTCACGAGTCGCAGGCGGCGGCGTTTGGTCGCGTCCGCGCCGCGGCCACGCGCGCCCATCGCGAAGTGGCGATCCTGCAGGATCTCGGCGGTCCGAAAATCCGGACCGGCGCGCTCGAAGGAGGACGATCGCTGCACGTCACAACTGGGGAGACGCTCTGCATCACGACGGGCGATTTGCTCGGCAAACCTGGTCGAATCTCGACCACGTTCGCGGCACTCGCGCGCAGTGTGAAGCCAGGCGACCGACTGTTGCTCGCCGATGGACTCGTGGAACTGCGCGTCGAGGCCACCGATGGCGCCGAGATTCAGACGACGGTCGTCGACGGTGGTGAAATCGGCGAGCACAAGGGCATCAACGCACCGGGTGTCGCGCTGGCGGTCTCGGCCGTCACGCCGAAGGACGTGGACGATCTGAGGTTCGGGCTGTCGCTCGGTGTGGACATGGTCGCGCTCAGTTTCGTGCAGAGCGCCGCCGACCTCGATCGGGCCCGGCAACTGATGAAAGAAGTTGGAGGAGACGAGGTGTCGCTGGTCGCAAAGCTCGAACGGCCGCAGGCCCTCGATCATCTCGACGGGATTCTCGCGGCCTGCGAGGCGGTGATGGTGGCGCGCGGCGATCTCGGGCTGGAGATGCCGCTCGAACGCGTGCCCCGCGTGCAGAAGGAAATAACACGAAGGGCTCGGCGTGCGGGGATCCCGGTGATCGTCGCCACTCAGGTGCTGGAATCGATGACCACCGAGCCGCGCCCGACCCGGGCCGAGGTGAACGACGCCGCCAACGCGGTCGAGGACGGCGTCGATGCGATCATGTTGGCGGACGAGACGGCGGTCGGCGCGTTTCCCGCCCGGGCCGTGCAGACGCTCGACGCAATCATTCGCGACGCGGAAGCCGCACCGCCGACTGGACCGTCGATGGTGACCCGCGACGGCGCCGGCGGCGATCACGCGCAGGCCATCTGCGAGGCGGCGGTGACGCTTGCCAACCGGGGCGACGCGCAGGCGATCGTGGCGGTCACGCGGGCTGGGAGCACCGCCCGGCGGCTGTCGGCGCTCCGCCCGCGCGCGCCGATCTTCGCGACGACCGATCGCGACGACACGGCGCGCAGGCTCGCGCTCTATTGGGGCGTCGTACCGGTGCGCACCGACATCGGCGAGAATGTGGATTCGGCGGGGACGCTCGTCAGCGAGCAGCTCGTCGCGCGGGGACTCGTGGCGCGCGGCGCCGCCGTCGTGCTCGTCAGCATCAGCGCCGATCTCGCCAGGACCGACGCCAACTATTTGAAGATGCAGCGCCTCTGATGCCCGACGCTCGCTATACGACCATCGGCGTCGTCATACTCGCGTTCGTCCTCGCGGCCATTGTCGTGCGCGTCGCGCGCGCGGTCGTACATCGACTGATCGACGCGCTCGACATCGTCAGCAGCGACAACCGCGCGGCCGTGGAGGTACGCGCGCGGCGGCTCATTCGCGCGCTCACGCTCCTCGCCTACGGCGTCGCGGTGCTGGCCAGTATCTCGCTCGCCTTGTCGCGCGTCGGCATCGGCGAGCCGCGCTGGGATTTCAGCCTGCTCGCGCGCTGGTTTCTCACCCACGGCATCAATGTCATCGTCATCATCGCCGGCGCGTCCATCGTGATTCGCGCGGCGAACTTCGCGATCGAGCATCTCCAGTACAAGCTCGGGGGCCGGCAGGCGAAGACCGACCTCGAGTGGCAGCGCCGGGCGGCGACGCTCGGCGGCATCCTGACGAATCTGGTCACGGCATCCGTGGTGTTCGTGGCCGTCCTCATGCTGCTGAGGGAGCTGTCGATCGACGTGCTGCCGATTCTGACCGGCGCGGGGATCGCGGGCCTCGCCATCGGCTTCGGCGCGCAGAACATCGTGCGCGACCTCATCTCTGGGTTCTTTTTGATCCTGGAGGATCAGGTGCGCGTCGGCGATCAGGCTCGGATCAACGGTGTCGGGGGCACAATCGAACAGATCAATCTACGAACGATCGTGCTGCGCGACGCCGAAGGCGCCGTCCAGGTGTTTCCAAACGGCACGATTACGGCGCTCGCGAATCTGAGCAAGCAGTTTGCGTACGCGATCGTGGATGTGCGCGTCGCCTACAGCGAGAGCATCGATCGCGTCATCGGTGCGATTCACCAGGTCGGCGAGTCGATGGAGCGCGACGAGACCTGGGCATCGCTCCTGCTGGCGCCGATCGAAGTCGTCGGTGTCGCATCGCTTGGCCGCGGCGTCGCCACCGTGCGCACAAAGTTCAAGACGCTGCCGCTCCATCAGGGTCAGGTCAGCAACGAGCTGCGGCGGCGGCTGCTGACGACGTTCGTCGGTCTCGGGATCCGTCCGTACGCGGAATCGCCGTGACGAATTCCTATCAATTCATCACGCGCTGGCGAGTCGAGGGCACGTGCGCCGAGGTGGCCGATGTACTGGGCGAGCCGGTCGCGTTCGCGCGCTGGTGGCCATCGGTTTATCTCGATGTGCAGGAGCTGGCGCCGCCCAACGCGCACGGCGTCGGGCGGCGAGTCAAGCTGATCACCAAGGGCCGGTTGCCGTACAGGCTTCGGTGGGAATTCGAGGTCGTGGAGTCGCGTTCTCCCCACGGCTTCACGATCGTCGCCCGCGGCGATTTCGACGGACGCGGCGTGTGGACGTTCGAGCAGGACGGCCGCTTCGTCGACATCGTCTTCGACTGGCGCATCCGGGCCGAGAAGCCGCTGGTTCGGAATCTGTCGTTTCTGCTCAAGCCGCTGTTCGAAGCGAACCATCGATGGGCGATGGCGCGGGGCGAGGAAGGACTGAAGGAGGAGCTTGCGCGGCGGCGTGCGATGTCGGGACGACGGTCCGGCGAAAGCCGACGCGACGGACTCCTCAGCCAGTCGTAGTGTCCGCCTTGAGGCGGAACCTCCCACGGTCCGGCTAAAGCCGGAC
>JAHFUJ010000135.1:0-1201 GCA_023265105.1 Acidobacteriota bacterium | reverse complement strand
GGACCTCCCACGGTCCGGCTGAAGCCGGACACTACGTACAGAGATCCACGTGCGACGTCAAAGAGCGGCGATGGCGAGACAGGCCCAGCCGAGCAGAAAGGCCACACCGCCGAGAGGCGTAATCGCGCCGAGGATGGTGATGCCGGTCGTCGCGATCAGGTACAAGCTGCCAGAGAACAGCACGATGCCCGCCGTGAACAACCAGCCGGCCGCCACAATCAAGCGGCCTGTGACGCGGCCCATGATCGCAGCCGTCAGCAGAAGCGCCAGCGCGTGGTACATGTGGTAGCGGACGCCGGTTTCGAACACGGCGAGCATCTCGGGCGAGAGGCGTCCGCGAAGGCCGTGGGCGGCGAACGCGCCGAGCGCGACGCCGATAGCGCCGGCCAACGCGCCAACCAACAAGAATGTCCGATCCACTCTAGAACTCCTCGATCTTTAGCCGCACGTCGGCGCGCGACCACGCGGCGGTGAACTGGCGTTCGACCATCGCCGCGGCGTCGGTTTTCTTCTGCGCCAGGAGCGTCTGCCACAATCCAAAGAGCGACCGGCCGTTGCGGGGCGTGCGCCCGAGATCCTCGCGAAACACCCGCTCGGCTTCGTCGTATCGCCCGCTCAGATACAGCGCCGCGCCGAGCGACTCGCGCACCGGATAGTACCAGTCGGGCGGCTCGTCATAGTTGAGCGTGTCCTCGGCCGCAACGCCGCGCTTCCACGCATCGACCGCGGCTGTTCTATCGCCCTTGGCCCAGGCCACCCGCGCGTCAAGCACGGCGTCGGTCACCGCAAGCATCGCCGCGGCCGTGTTGTAGTTCCACGGCGTCTCAGCCGGAAGCGCACGGCGGACCTGCAGATACGCCGCACGTTCGCGCTCGGCGTCCGCCACGCGCCCCAGCGCGGCCTGCGCGACGCCGCGACCGAAGTGCGACACGGCGCTGAGTATCGCGTGCTTCGCGTCCGGCTGTGGCAGCGCCATGACGTCATTCCACCTCGCGAAGCGGAGCAGCACGTACAGCTTCTTCGCCGCGAACGGCTCGATCATCGGCATCTCAGTCAGCGCCGCCATCGCCTTCGTCACCAGCTCGTCCGCCGCGCGGCTCGCTTCCTGGAACTGTCCGGTCATCATGGCGGCGGACGCGAGGAAATCGACGTTGTGCGAGTAATACATGAGCGGATACACGCCTTCGGCCTTGGTCGCCCG
>JAHFUJ010000134.1 GCA_023265105.1 Acidobacteriota bacterium | reverse complement strand
GGGGTGCGAGAGGTGCGAGCGCGAGGTGCGAGGTGGCACGTCGCTCACTTCGCCCGGCGCCCGTGTTTCGCGCGGAAATTAGTTGGTCTTGTCCGTCTTCGCGAACATCCTCATGAACTCGTCGTTGGTCCCGACGCGCCCGTGGATCGGCACATGCTGCGCGACGTCGAGCTTCAGCTTGAGCATGTTCTGATAGAGGGTTCGCATGGCGCCCGTTGGCGCTGTCGGCGGCGCGCCCTGCGCCGGCGGCGAGTAGAGGTCCGCGTTCAGCAGGATCTTCTCTTTCGGGAGATAGGCCACCAGCATGTCGTTGCTGTGATTCCCCTGCCGCAACGACGGATCCCCCAGCTCATACGCCATGTCCTGCACATGAAAGATTTCCATCATGCGCACGCCATCCGTGACGACGTACGGCGCGGTGCCGCGCGTATCACCTCCCACCGTTTCAAGTGGCGCCGGCCGCCTGCTGATCATGTACATCGGGCTGTACTTCGCCAGCCGGTCGGGGTCGAGCGTCCACGGACTCGGGTGGAACAGGATGTCGAGGTAGTAGTCCTTGTTCGTCTCGTGCGTGACGATCGTGGTCCCCTGTGAGAGATACGTGCGGAGCCCACCCGCGTGATCGAAGTGGTGGTGTGTGTTGACGAGGTAGCGGATCGGCTTGTCGGGAACGAGCCTGTTCACTTCCGCAATCACCGCGAGGGACCGCGCCTCGTTGTTCGGGGCTTCGACCACCGCGACGAAATCACGGAACTCGACGAGCATGCTGCTGTGCGTCCCGCCTGCCAGCACCCAGACGCTATCGGCGAGTTTCTGGCTCTCCACTTTCACAGCGGGCGCCGTCGCCGTCCGCACCGCGTCCGGGACGGGCATCGTCGGAACCGCCACGTTGGCCTTCACATCGGTGATCTTGAGCTCGTAGTAATTGTGGGCGGGGTTGAGTCTCGGGTCGCCCTGGTGCACGTGGACCAGCTGGGGAAATTTCACGCCGCCGAAATCCTTGTACTGCGTGTAGCGCATCTCGTAGTCCATGTCGCCGTAGACGGGATTGGGAAACCACGTGTCCACGAGCTCCACGAGATTCTGGTCGTTGATCGTCACGTTCATCTTGTACTTCCCGAGGATGGAGAAGGAGACGATCGTCACCCTTCGCCCGAACTGCGAGAGGCCGAAGTCGGACGCTCCGACGATGGGCAGCGTGATCGCCGTGGCGTTGGATGCCGCGAGCGCCGCCTTGAGGGACCCGTGCGGAGTCAGCGCGAGCTCGAGCTGCCGGAGATCGGCGACGGGGACGCCATCGAGATACGGACGCGTCAGGGGCACTGGCATGGTGCCCTGCATGTCCCAAGCGTAGGTGCCGCTCAGAATGGAGGTGACGTGTTGCTCCGGCATCGGCGTCCTGCCGAGCGTTGGATAGTTGCCCTGCCGCCTGGTGTAGTCCTCGCGCGACCACGTGGCGCCATAGTCGATGAGGCGTGTGTAGCCGGTGACCTCATAGTGCGGCCAGTCTTCCGCGAGGCCGTAGGTCTGGCCAATCTGCGAGAACCAGCCGGCGCCGGAATACGTGATGGTCTTCAGATCGGTGCCGCCCATGGCCTTGACCGAGGCCTGCAAGACCGCCCGAGCATCCTGCGCGGAGGCGGTCCCCACCGACAGTCCGAGCGTTGCAACGAGAATGCCTAGCCTTCGCCCCATACGTTCCTCCACAAGATCGAACCGTCTCGAGATGAGTCCGCCCGTGATCCGGGATTCGGGATCCGGGACTCGCGATTCGAGTCCCGAATCCAGCATCCCGAGTCCCGAGTCCCGAATCCCCTGAAAACACCGGCAGTCTGGCATGAGCCGGGGGGCTTCTCAAAGCTGTTTCACCCGCAGCGTGATATCTTCAGTCTTTACTCGGAGGCTTGGCCATGTGGACGCGTGTATCTACGATGTTCGGCATTGTGGCGTTGATGTTCGTGATTGCAGGGTGCGGCTATAGCTCTGGCCCGACGTCGCCAACGCCCAGTCCAACGCCGGCGCCAAGCCCCACACCTACGCCAACTCCCGCGCCGACGCCAACCCCCCCACCTGCGCCCGCGCCAACCACCGCGTCGCTCACCGGTACCGTCTCGAACTCGAGCGGACAACCTCTTGCCGGGGCGAGGGTCGCAGTGCTCGACGGTCCGAACACAGGACAATCCGTCGTGGCGAACGCCAGCGGCCAGTATCGATTCGACTCATTGACGATCGGTAACGCGAATTTCACCACAACGGCGAGCGGATATCTGGAGGACCGGCGCGGGATCTTCGTCAATGGCACGAACACGCTCAACTTCGTTCTCGCCCCGATACCACCACCACCACCGCCGGCCCCCGCTATTACGATCACGTCGCGGATCATTTCGGGTGGCCCAGGAACGGCTATTCAGGAGTGGGGATTCGTCGCGACGGGGACCGTACCATTCATTACGTATAACTGGGACTTCGGTGACGGCGTGTCGTCGACTGGCTCGGGGCCCCAAGAACAACACGTCTATCGAACAAAAGGTACGTTGACCGTGACCGTGACCGGCATCCGCGCCAGCGGGTCGCCTGTGGTCGGCACACTCGTCATCGCCGTAGAGTGAGCCACTAGCGCAGTTTCCAGTTCCCAGTAGCCAGTTGTCAGCTCGATTCCACGCAGAACACGACTGGGAACTGACTACGGGCAACTGACAACTGACAACCGACAACTGACAACCGACAACTGACAACTGACAACTGATCTAGCGCCCTCCTGCGCCAGCGGCCGGGGCCACAGGCCCGCTCTGTTGCTGAGGAGGCGGGGGCTGAGGTCTGGGCAGCGGCTTGCGTGGCAGCAACTCGTCGCGATTGGCTGCGTTGTACACGAATGACGTCACGATGGCGGCGATCTGCATCATGTCGGCACGCTGAACGCGATCGTAGACGTCCATGTTCGAGTGATGCGTGCGCGAGTCGTACTCGAGTTGATCCTGAATGAACTGGAAGCCGGGCAAACCGACCGCATCAAAGGAGAGGTGATCGGTTCCTCCTGTGTTCCGTATCGAGATCGTCGCGGCGCCGAGATCGTCAAACGGCTTGAACCAGGCCCCGAAGACCGGACGCATCGCGTCGTTTCCCTGGAGATACACGCCCCGAATCTTGCCCGAGCCGTTGTCGACGTTGAAATACCCGGATAGCCTGGCGTGGTCGGGCTTGAGCTTCATGTCCTCGCGCGCTGCAAAATGTTCCGCGACGTACGCGCGCGAACCGAGGATCCCCTGCTCTTCCCCGCTCCACAACGCCAGCCGCACCGTGCGATCGAGGCGCAGATTCAGCGTCTTGAGGATGCGCATCACCTCCATCATGACCGCGCTGCCGGCCGCGTTATCGGTGGCCCCGGTGCCGCCGTGCCAGCTGTCGAGATGTGCGCCGATCATCACGACTTCCTCTTTCTTGCGCCCGCCCGCGATTTCTCCGATGACGTTCACGGAATCGGTGCGGTCGTCCAGGAAGCGGGCCTGGATGTCGAACTCGAGCTTGACGGGAATCTTGTGGTCGAGCAGGCGCGCGATCCGGTTGTAATGCTCGGGCGTGAGCACGACCGTCGGCGGCGGAACAGGATCCTTCGGGTCGCGCGAGCCGCCCGCCTGGGCGAACACGGTGCCGCCCTCGCTGCGGCCGGCGCCGATGCGCACCGCAACGGCCACACTCTCGTCCGACAGGAAGCGATTCAGTGCGCGCTGGAACTGCTGATTCGCCCCGCCCCCGCCACCCCGCCCGTTCGGCATCCCGATGGCCGCCGCGCCCGGAGGCCGCTGACCCGCAATCGGGCCGGGGTCGGGGACCTGAGTGAGCGCGGCCAGATCCGCGTCGGAGCGCCGCAGCGCGAGCGGCTGAAGGCTCATCGCCAGGTCGCGCCCGGCGCCAAGCAGCACGATCTTCCCCTTGAGCGTGCCCTTGTACTTCGCGAAGTCCGCTTCGTTGTTGATCGCCACGATCACCGCGTCTGCGGTGACCGGTCCGTTGGTGCCGGGCGTGTAGGCAAGCGGAGCACCGATGAGTGGCACGGACTGCGGCTCAACGATGTGCGCCGAGAAACGCGAATACGTCCAGCCGCGTCCGAACGGACCCCATTTTTCCTGATGGGCGCTGATGCCCCACTCGCCGAGTTGCTTCACCACCCAATCGGCGGCGCTGAAAAATCCTGGTGAGTTGGTGAGGCGCGGTCCACTCACGTCGGTGAGGTAGAAGAGGTGCTCCATCACCTTGGAGTTCTGCAGCGCCTCCTGACGGATCCGGTGGACCACATCGAGGTCGACCGCTTCGTCGGCGATGAGCGGTGTCGAGATCAGCAACGCTACCGCAGCGGCGGTGAGAGGACGTCGAAACACAGTCATACTCAGGCCCTCTGTACGAGACACGCGGGCTGATTCTCGCTGAAGCGCGCGGGGCTTCAGCGCCCTCACGTTACTTCGGTGGGGTCACTCCGTTGAACCACTTGAAGCCGAGTTGTTTCAGGATGACCACGTTTTCGAGGTTCCCCTCGGTACACGTCTGTTCCCACAACTCCTTCGCATAGGGATCGTTCCTGTTGACGACGGCCGCCGCCGCCGCGGCGGTGGCGCCTCCGGCGCCACCTGCCACTGGAGTCCCGGCACGCCTTTTCGGGTAGTTCATCTTCCAGGGTCTGGTATAGATCGTGGGGTCCTCGATCGTGATCTCGTAGTCGATCGTATTCGCGTCGACCAACCTCCAGCGTTCTACCAGACGCGTATTCTCGCTGTAGTAGTTCCCGGCGCTGTCAAACCACGTCTCGCCGTTGAGACTGGTGACCTCGACAACCAGCGTTTCGCCTTCCCAGTGGCCACGCGAGTTCCCGAAGAAAAACTTCGCGTCCCGGCCGATAGGCGGACGCCCGTCGGTCGGGATCACGCGGTAGGTATTAGCGGTCAGCATCATCACATAGCCAGGTTTCTGAACGATCTCCTGTCCACCAAACGAACTGCGCGGCATGCCGTTCAAACAAAACGCCGCTGGATCGCTGTAGAGGCGTTCACCGGTCTCGCCGGGCCATCCTCGCGACAACCCCGCCCGAATCTCGTTCCGTTTGACCAGCGCCCACGAGGTGTAGGGGACTTTCCCGTCCGGGGGATCAGAAACATAGCTTTCCTGGGGCGGTGTCGTCACATCCACGTACTCATGCTCTTCGATGTCGTCGTTGCCACCACCAACGGGGCCGCCCCACGTCCCTTGGAGATCGGGCACACCATCCGGTGTCCGCGGTGCCCTGTAGGGCGGGAGCTTCGCCTTCGCCGCCACCCACGTCTTGGCCTGTGGGAATTTCCGAGTGTCTGGCGGATAGAAGGCCTGGGCGCCTCCACCCGCGGCTTCGGCGACCGCGACGAAGCGTGTGAGCGAAGCCGGGCCCGCGCCTGGTCCCGGCGGCACCGGGATGAAAAGCACGGCCGTCAGCGCCGTGATGGCGGCGAAAAACCGATAGCTCATCTGATACCTCTTTTCACGGAGAACCCGGCTTGTTCCATTCCTGCTCGAGCAGGTACGCCCCGCACTCATATTCCAACAGCTCGATATTTTTTTCCTGACGCCGGTAGAGAGGCATGCTCATCTTCCAGGGCCGCGTGAACACTTTCGGGTCCTCGATCGTGACTTCATAGAGCAGGTGATCGGGGCCGGTCGGCGTAAAGCGCTCAACGACGTGCAAGGCGTCGCTGTGGAAATTGCCGGCCCGATCGAACCACGTCTGGTCGTTGAAATCGATCACATCGACCACGAGGGTATTCCCCTCCCAGCGACCTCGCGAATCGCCCATATACCAGTCGATGTGACCACGGGGATGCGGATTGCCGTTCATGTAAATGTAGCGGATGACACGGACATATTCGTGAAGGATCGTGATCCTGTCGGCCTGCTGAACGATTCGAAACGGATACGGCATGTAGGTGACGCGGGGGACCCCAGGGAGATAGCACCTGATTTCCGGGTCGAGTGTCTCGCGGTTCTTGAGGTTCTCCTGCTTCTTGGCGAGCGCCGAGGGCTGGTACGGGATCTCATTCCCCTCGACCACGCCTTGCCCGGCCGGCACGCCCAGCCTCGCCCCATGATCCTGAATGTCCCATGCGGCCGTGTTGAGGACCTGCCAAATGCCCTGCAAGTCCGCGTGCCCGTCCGGTGTTCGCGGCGGCGTGTATGTCGTCGTTGCCGGGGTCTGCGCCGCGACGGGCAGCGCAATGACCGCAAGTGCAACGAAGGAGAGTAAGAGCAAGCGCTTCATCGGCCGGTCCTCCCCAGGGTGATCAGTTGCGCGAGCGGACACTAGGGCGCGCGGCCGGTGAGCTGCAGAAACTTCTGGTTCTCGTGACAGATGAATTCGATCATCTCCGAGCCATCTGCCACGGTCTCCTGCTCGACCCTGACGGTAAAGGGCCGTGTGTACGCCTTCGGATCGTCGATCGTGACGTCGATCTCCAGCTTCCCGAAGTTCACGCGGCGGAACCGCTCGGTCAACGTCAACGCGTCGGTAAACGGGTCGCCTTTCCCATCGAGCCATCCATCGCCCGGTTGGCCGGTCAAGGCGCCCCGGAAGTTGTTCGACTCGACCACGAGCGTGTCGCCCTCCCATCGGCCGACGGAGTACCCGTGCCAGTAGGGCTGCGGCCTCCCCTGCGGCGGGAGAGGCCGGCCATCCATGTAGATCGTGCGAATGCCGTAATTCGACTCGTAGACGATGACGATCTTTTGCGGCAGCTGGATGATCTCTCGCGGCTGCGGGTCGAGATGGTATTCAAGCGGACCTTGCGGGAGACACAGCGCGTCCGGGTTGTCGTACGCGTTCGAACGCTTCTTGAGAAGATCAGCCACCCATGGCTGGAATGGTAGACCCTCCTTGAATCCCGATCCGATATTGCCGAATGTCGCCAGCGGAGGCTGTCCGGCCGGCTGGCTGCCTGGCGCCTCCGTCCTGTTCGTTCGCATCCAGATGCCGGACAAATCCGGCTTGCCAGCCGATGTTCGCGGTGCGGGCGCGGTGAGATTCGGCTTGCCGTCAGGCCCCTTCGGAACCCCGGGTTGGGGACGTAAGGGCCACTGCGCGGATAGCGACGGTGACAGGGCAGCAACGATGGCCACCGACACCACGACGGCGAACGACCGTTTCATGTCAGCCTCCAGACTTCGCCCGACAGGGTGCGCGTGCCCGAGGGAAAGAACGTGACGGTTACTGGCCCTGATTCGCGCCCGCAAACAGCTTCTGACCGGTACTCGCCACGATCACCGTCTGGGCGTTCGCGTTGTTCGACCCGTTCTTGGCTCGGGTGCCTTCTATGGTGACGACGTCTCCGGCTTTCAGCGAAAACCGATTCCAGCCGGACCGCATGAGGCCACTCGCACCGGCCAGCTCGAACCCCCAATTGGCGACCTGACCCGTCTCGTCCTTCGCGTCGATGTAAATCCAGGCGTGCGGATTCGTCCATTCGAACTTCGTGACGGCGCCGGTCAACTTGACGGGTTTGTTCGCGTCGAATTCCGCCACGAACGAGTGATGCGCAACGACCGGCCGCGCCGCCAGGAGCACACCGATCCCGACAAGGACAACTAAGACCTTGATTTTCATGGTCACACCTCCGCGTGAGATTCGCGCCATTGTCGGGCTCTCACTCCGGTACGTCAAGGAGAATGGGCAGCCCGTTGGCCGTGTCTATTTCGTCTTCGTGTACCTGTAATTGCCTGATATGTGCATCTCGAGGAGATCCTTCGTCACGCCGTCGCTGTTGGGAAGAAACGTGATCGACCAGTCGAAGAAGCCAGCGAATCGGGTCTGCGTCTGAGGGAAGAGCTCCACCTTCCCCCTGTTGCTCAATTCCGCGAACAGCAATCCGTTCGAGACCGTCACCTGGATCGTCCTCGGGTGAGGCGGGGGACCCCATAGATCCTGCTCGACGTAGGTACCTGCATAGCTGGCCGACACTTCAGGAGGGACCTTGACGCCGGAGTTTTTTTCGTCCGACGCCTTGCCCGTCCAATGTTCGAGGCTCTTCGCGGCGTTTTCGTTGCACACAGCCTCGATCGGTTCCGTATCCGGACGCACCTCCGCGCTGAGTGACACCTTGATCGGCCGCGCGTACACCGCCGCGTCAGTGAACGTGACATCGATGTCCATGTGGCCGAAGTCACGCCGGCGGTAGCGCTCGGTCATGCGCAGCGCTTCGGTGTGGGGATGGCCGGCTGAATCCAGCCACGTCTCGCCATTGAATCCGGCGCTCTCGACGACGAGCGTGTCGCCTTCCCAGCGTCCTATCGAATATCCCATCCAGCTCGGATTCGGATCAGTCTCGAGCGGACGCCCATCCATGAAGATCTGGCGATAGACGAGACCTTCATCGAGCATCAGGATCAGACCAGGCGTCTGAACGACCTTGAAGAGCCGCTCGCTGGTGGGGTAGGCGGGGCCCCACGGCAGACACCGGACAGACATCTGACCTTTGCCCAGGTCTTCCATCCGCTGCTGCACGAGCTCCCGGGCCCAGGGCTGGATCTCCTCCGGTTTGAGGTCCCTTGCGATGTTACGGCGATAGGTGGGTGAAATCCGCTGCCACATGCCGGAGAGATCCACCTTGCCGTCGCGCGTTCGCGGGACGGGCGCCGTCAGGTTCGGTTTGCCGTCGGCTGTGCGTGGCGTGCCGGGCGTCGGATACTTCACCCACTGCGCGGCAAGCGGCGTCGCCAGCGCGGCCACGATGATCGCGAGGCCGAAGGTTTTCATGGCTGTTGCGCTCCCCGGCTCGAGGCGGCAAACAGCCGCTGTCCCGTACTCTTCAAGGTGACGATCTGGGTGTTTGCGATGGGCGATCCGTCCTTGGCCTGGCTGCCTTCGACGGTGACGATCTCGCCGATTTTCATCGAATTTCGTGTCCAGCCCTCCCTGATCAGCCCGTTCGGGCCTCCTAACTCGAAAGCCCAGTTCGTGACCTTGCCTGTCGCGTCCGCGACGTCCATGTAAAACCAGGCGTGCGGATTCGTCCATTCGACCTTCGTTACAGTACCCGTCAGCTTCACGGGCTTGTTGGCATCGAATTCGGCTGAAAAGGCGTGGTGCGCGACGGCGGGCCTTACGACCAGGAGCAAACCCGCCGTAACGAGGACAACAGCGAGCGTGGTCTTCATGTCAGACCTCCAAGTGGAAGCGCCTACGAGGTCTCAAAGTGGCGTCATTGTGCTGCTGCTCCCGGCGTGGGTCAAGGGAGATTTGACGCGCTTCTCTGCAGGTGCGGCATGGGGGATACTTACCCGCGATGGCCACCGCGCCCAACCCCGCCACGACTGGCGTCGAGGCCGGAACGCCGCTGCGCATGTATCGCCAGATGATCGCCATCCGCCTGTTCGAGGAGCGGGTCAACGATCTCTACACACGCGCCCTGATGCCTGGTCTCGCGCATCTGTATATCGGCGAGGAAGCGGTCGCCGTCGGCATCTGCGAGGCTCTTCGCGCAGACGACTACATCACCAGCACGCACCGGGGCCACGGACATTGCCTGGCCAAAGGCGCCGCCCCGCACCTGATGTTCGCCGAGCTGTTGGGCAAAGAGGCCGGCTACTGCAAGGGCAAGGGCGGCTCGATGCACATCGCGGATCCGGCGACCGGAAACCTCGGCGCGAATGCGATTGTCGGCGGCGGCGCCGCTCTGGCGACCGGCGCAGCGTACGCCTCCAAGGTCCTCGGGCAGGGTCGTGTGGCGGTCTGCTTCTTCGGCGAGGGCGCGCTCGGCCAGGGCGTGCTCTACGAGTCGATGAACCTTGCACAGCTCTGGAAGCTGCCGGTCATCTACGCCTGCGAGAACAATTTGTACAACGAGTACACGCACTACTCGGAGACGACCGCGGGCGACCCGGTGGCGCGGCCGGCGGCGTTTGGCCTGCCGGCTGAAACGGTCGACGGTCAGGACGTTCGGGCGGTGCACGCCGCGGCATCGAGAATGGTGGAGCGCGCGCGCCGCGGCGACGGGCCCGGATTTCTGTTGCTGAACACGTACCGGTTTCGCGGCCACCACGTCGGCGACATCGCGCGCGAATACTACAGGCCGAAACACGAAGAGCAGCACTGGATGGCGGAGCGCGATCCCGTCGCGCTGCACGCCGCATGGCTCGTGTCAGAAGGTCTGGCAGATCAGGCGATGTTGGATCGCATCGAGAAGGAAGTGGCCGCTGAGATGGATGCCGCCGTCGAGTTCGCGCAGAACGCCCCCTATCCCGATCCACAGCGAGTCGACGAGGATGTCTATGCCTGACACCGTGGCCACCGGACCCGGGCCGGCACCTTCCGGAACCGCCCTTCGGGAGCTCACCTTCGGCGAAGCGATCCGCGAGGCGCTGGCGGAAGAGATGCGGCGCGACCCGCGGGTCGTGCTGCTTGGCGAGGATGTCGCCGAGGCCGGCACGCCTTTCAAGGTCGTGAAAGGTCTGGTGGAAGAGTTCGGCAAGGACCGGGTCGTCGACACGCCGATCTCGGAGGCCGGGTTCACGGGCCTGGCGGTCGGCGCCGCCATGACCGGCCTGCGGCCAATCGTCGACATCATGTTCGGCGACTTCCTGGCGCTCATCATGGACCAGGTGGTCAATCAGGCGGCCAAGATTCACTACATGTCCGGCGGCAAGTGGAAAGTGCCGATGGTGATTCGCGCCACGATGGGCGCCACGCGGCGGTCGGCGGCGCAGCACTCGCAATCGCTGCACGCGTGGCCGAGCCACGTGCCCGGTTTGAAGGTGGCCATTCCCTCAACGCCGTACGACGCGAAGGGACTCCTCAAGGCGGCGATTCGCGATGACAATCCGATCGTATTCTTCGAGGACAAGATCTCGTACGCCAAGGTCAAGGGGCCCGTGCCGGATGAGGACTACGTGATTCCGCTGGGCGTGGCGGACATCAAGCGCGAAGGGCGCGACATCACGCTCGTGGCGACGAGCAGCATGGTCCAGGTGGCGCTGGGCGCCGCGGCGATGCTCGAGGAGATCGGCATCAATGCGGAGGTGGTCGATCCCCGCACGACCTGGCCGCTCGACGAGAAGACGCTCATTGAATCGGTTCGCAAGACGTCGCGCTGCATCGTCGTTGACGAGGGGTACTACCGGTACGGCATTACGGGAGAAATCGCGTCCGTCATCGCCGAAGGCGCGTTCTACGACCTCGACGGTCCGGTCCGGCGGATCGGCGCCCGGCACGTGCCCGTGCCGTTCTCGCCGCCGCTCGAGGATGCGACCGTCCCGACCGAACGCGACCTCTTCACGATGGCGCGACAGATGTGCAACAAGTAGGCCGGGGTCCGTGGAGCGGACCAGGCACGCGGACCGGCGGGTCCTCGACGCGATGCGCCTGACGCGTCGCGGGACCCGCCCGACGTAGGCCGGGTTCCGCGGAGCGGACCCGGCATGGAGACACCCATGGCATTGAAGACCTTCGGCACGATGGCGGTGGACTGGGAGAACCGGGTCGACCTGGACCGGCTGCGACGCGAGCGGCTCGCGCGCATCAAGGATCTGCTGGCCAAATCCGACCTCGGCGCGTTGCTCTGCTTCGACATGAACAACGTGCGGTACATCACGGCCACCCACATCGGGACCTGGGCGCAGGACAAGATCAGCCGCTTCACGCTGCTGCCGCAGAAC
>JAHFUJ010000007.1:39985-46999 GCA_023265105.1 Acidobacteriota bacterium | reverse complement strand
CACCCGATGTCGAGGAAGGGGCGGCCGCCGCCAGCCGCCAACCTCAAGTCAGGCACCGGTACGTCGTTCAAACGTCCAATCAATCCCCGATACAGGTTCCCATTTGTCGCCGCGACCAGTACCGCGACAACAGCGTCCACCACCTGGCTCGGCTCCGTTTTTAAACGACGAGCGAGTTCTCTCTCTTCATCCGACACGCCCAATGTTTCCAGAAACCAGTCGTCATCCCCGCGGCCGGCCGCGGCGTTGCGAGCCGCTTGGAGAGAAGCTTTCGCCATCCAAATGGTTTGCGGTACGTCGTCCCTCAACAGCACCGGCACGCCATCCACGAGCGGTATCGCGCGCCACTGCGGGAACACAGCGAGTCGCCACGCAGTTCAAGCGCCTCACCGCTTTGTGGGCACGCAAGATGTTCCAAGAGCCAGGAATCGATCATTGGTAGAACGATGTGTCCTCACGATTCAATCACAGACCGATCGCGACAACCATTGATTCTAATCCTCCCCACGCGTGACGGTCGCACTCCGAGCTGCTTGGTGGGCACAGGCCCCTGATGGAACGCGTCCGGCTTTGCGCCGTGCTCACTCACCCGGTCCAGTACTACGCGCCGTGGTTCCGCTGGATTCACGCCAACTGCCCGGATCTCGATCTGCACGTCATTTACGCGGCATCGCCGACACCCCGCCAGCAGGGGATTGGCTTCGATCGCGAGTTCGAGTGGGACGTGCCCTTGACGGACGGCTACTCGTCCACAGTTGTCCGAACGGCGCGCCCTGCCGATCGGTTCGACAGCGAGCATTTCTTCGGTTTGTCCGTTCCGGAGATCGACGAGGCGATCGCTGGGGCGCATCCGGACGTCGTCGTCGTCTTTGGCTGGTACTCGGTCACGCTCGTTCGCGCGATTCGTGCCGCACGCCGGCTGAAGATTCCTGTGCTGTATCACGGGGATACGAATCTCTCGAGCGCGCCGGCCGGCTGGCGCCGGCCGTTGTGGGTCGCCAAGACACGGCGTCTTTTGTCGAGCTTCTCTGGCTATCTGAGCGTCGGCGTTCGAAGCGCGGCCTTCCTGCGTTTCTTTGGTGCGCCGGATCACCGTATCTTTGCGACGCCGCACGCCGTGGACAACGAACGGTTCGCCCCCGCGGCATCGCTGCGGGCGTGCGCGAGTCGGCGCGCAGACATTCGTCGAGCGCTCAGGTTTCCAGGCACTGCGTTTGTGGTGCTGTTTGCTGGCAAGCTCGAACCGAAGAAGCGACCGCTCGATCTCGTCGAAGCGCTCGGCCGCATGCAGCCACCGCCCCACCTGGCGATCGCCGGAGCCGGCGCGCTCGAGGCGGACGTGCGCGCGGCTGCCGAGCGGCTTGGCGTCGGATGCTCCATGCTGGGGTTCGTCAATCAGTCCGAGATGGCGCGCGTGTACGCGGCGGCCGATTGCCTCGCGCTTCCCAGCGACACGCGTGAAACCTGGGGTCTGGTCGTGAACGAGGCGCTCGCCGCCGGTCTGCCGTGCGTTCTGGCCGACACGGTCGGATGCGCGCCCGACCTGGGCGGACCGGACACCGGTGGCGTGTATCCCACGGCCGAACCGACCGAGCTTATTAACGGCTTTGCCGCTGCGCTTGCGAGCGTTCGCGACACGCTCCAGACCGGCCACGACTTCACTGGGGCATGTCAGCTTCGCGCGCGCGAGCACTCCTTCGCGCGGGCGACGGCCGGGCTGGTGAGCGCGTGCCAACGTGTCGTGGGCGCGAACGCCTCACCGGGTGAGGCACGAACCGAGGACGGCGCCCGGCCACGTGTCGTTGCTTGCTGCGGCGGGATGGTGCTGGTGGGCGGTCTCGAGCGGATGACCTTCGAGATCCTGCGAGTCGTCGGCGACAAAGGCGGCGTCGTGCACTGCATCGTGAACAGTTGGGACAACTCGCGGATCGTCGCGATGGCGGAGCAGATCGGCGCGTCGTGGTCGACCGGTTACTACTGGTACCGGTTGACGCGGCGGGCGCGCAATCCTCTGACGGTGGCCCGCATTGTCTGGGACACTCTCTCCACCAGTGCGGGATTGCTGCGAGACGCCTGGTGGTTTCGGGCGTCGCACGTCCTGGTCTCCGATTACGTGACGGCCGTGCGAAACGCGCCGGCGCTCCTGCTGCTGCGGCTCAGCGGGCGGCGCGTCGTCCTGAGGCTGGGCAACGCGCCGGACCAGGGACGCTTCTTTCGATGGGTGTGGCGGTACGGCGTGAATCCGTTCGTGGACGCATTCGTGTGCAATTCGCACTTCACGGATCAGGAGCTGGCGGCCCACGGCATTCCCACCTCTAAACGGATCACGATTCCGCACACCCCACCGATGCGTCCGCCGTCGGCCGCGCGTCCGGAATCGAGAGACCCAGGTCGCGTGATTTATGTCGGGCAGATCATTCCTGGAAAAGGCCTCGACCTGTTGATCGACGCGCTGGCCTTGCTCGTTGGACGCGGGTACGACGTGCGGCTCGATGTCGCCGGTCGGATCGATGGATGGGTGCCGCCTGAACACGAGCCGTACCGCGCGGCGTTGCTGGCGCGCGCCGCGGCGTCCGACCTCGCCGGCCGCGTGCGATTTCTTGGCGTTCGAGAGGACGTTCCGCAGCTGATGGCCGCCTCGGCGATTCACTGCGCCCCGTCGCGCCAGACACTGCGCGAAGGATTCGGCGTCGTCGTCATCGAAGCGAAACAAGCCGGCATCCCGTCCGTGGTGATGCCGAGCGGCGCGCTGACCGAGCTCGTCGCGCATCGCGAAAACGGTTGGGTGTGCCGCGACGAAACGCCCGAGGCGCTCGCCGAGGGCCTCGAGTACTTTCTCGACGCGCATCGCCTGTCACAGGCGATGGCGGCGGCGCGGGCATCGGCGTCGGCGTTCAGCCGCGATCGCTTCGAAGGATCGTGGCGCGCGGTGTTTGCGCGGTGAGTCGGGATGTCGACATCGAACAATGACGCTGCCTGACGGTCCATGGCTGAACATCGGCTCAGGACCGTCCAATCCGGAGCCGTGGATCAACATCGACGCCTCGTGGCAAGCGCGCCTCGCCGGCCGTCGATGGCTCGCGGCCGTCGTGCGCCGAGTCACAGGCCGCGACGTCGGGCACTGGCCGAACGGTCTGCGGCATCGAGACATCCGCCGCGGACTGGGATTCGCCGACAACGCGGTCGCGGCGGTGTACGCCTCCCATGTGATCGAGCACTTGTACCGTGACGAGGCCGTCGCGTTCCTGCGCGAGGCGCGTCGCGTCCTCAAGCCCGGCGGCGTCTGCCGCATCGTCGCGCCCGATGCGCAGGCGATCGTCTCCTGGTACCTGTCCCACCGCGCCGAGGGACCACACCCGGACACGTCGAGCAGCGATCTGCTGATGGATCTCCTCATGCTCCGTCCACGCACCGCCCCGGGTCGGGCGGGACCCCTCCGCTGGCTGCTTCACGCCGACGGTCTGAACGCCCACAAATGGATGTACGACGCCGACGGGCTCACCGCGGTGATGCATGAGGCCGGCTTCGCCGGCGCGGAGGCCAAGAACTATCTGGACAGCGCGATTCCTCGTGATGGGCTCGAGCGTGTCGAAGCGCCCGATCGCGTCTGCAACGGCGCCGGGGTGTGCGTCGAGGCCCGCAAGTGACGCCCAAGCCGCTTGAGAGCGCCGACGCGCGGGCACGCACGGTCTTACTGGAGGCACACTGATGACTTCCCTCACCCATCGGCCCGTGGCGCTCGTGACCGGCGCTGCTGGGTTCATCGGCGCACACGTGACGCGCGCGCTTGTCGAGGAAGGGCGAGCCCGCGTGCTTGCGCTCGACGATCTTTCCGGCGGGTTCCGCGACAATCTTCCGCCGGATGTGGATTTTGTGGAAGGCAGCGTCACCGATCACGCGCTCGTCGCGCGCCTGTTCGAGCAGCACCCCGTCCGGTACGTGTTTCATCTGGCGGCCTACGCCGCCGAGGGGCTGTCGCACTTCATCCGCCGTTTCAACTACACGAACAACGTGATCGGGAGCATGAATCTCCTCAATGAAGCCGTGCGTCACCAGATCGAGTGTTTCGTCTTCACCAGCTCGATTGCCGTGTACGGCCCGATTCCCTCGCCCATGAGGGAGACAGACACGCCGGCCCCGGAAGACCCGTACGGCATCGCGAAACTCACCGTTGAGCTCGATCTCGCCGCGGCTCACCGGATGTTCGGTCTCCGCTACGTCATCTTCCGTCCACACAACGTGTACGGCGAGTACCAGAATCTCGGCGATCCGTACCGCAACGTCCTCGGCATCTTCATGAACCAAATCATGCAGGGTCAACCGATGACGATCTTCGGCGACGGCACGCAGCAGCGTGCGTTCAGCTACGTCGGCGACATTGTGCCGGCGATCGCCTCCAGCCCGTGGGTGTCGGCGGCGGCGGGCCAGGTGTTCAATATCGGCGCCGAAGTGCCGTACACGGTGAATGAGCTCGCGCGAACGGTCGCCGCGTCGATGGGCGTCCCGAATCATCCAGTCGAACACCTGCCGGCTCGTCTCGAAGTCCACACGGCGTATAGCGATCACGGAAAAGCCGCCCAGGTGTTCGGTCGGCGCTCGCACACGCCGCTCGACGTCGGCGTTCGCCGAATGGTGGAGTGGGCGAAGGTTGGCGGGGTCCGCTCGAGCCGGCCGTTTGGCGGCGTCGAGGTGACGCGGAACCTGCCGGCGAGCTGGCGCTCGCTCATGGACACGCGGGAGAGTCGGCCGTGCGTGACTCCGCGCTGAAGCGGACGCTCGTCGCCGCGTACTTCAACGCCCGCGAGCTGCGGCACGCGCTGGGGGGGATGGTACGGCGGCCGGCCTACGGCGACGTCGTCGAAGGGTACGACGAGTACTGGCGCCACCGGATGCCCGGCGGACTGCAGCCGCGCTTCGAGATCATCGGATCGGCGATTGCCCCCGGCGCCTCGGTGCTCGATGTCGGCTGCGGCGACGGCGCGATGCTCGAGCATTTTCAGTCGACGAGAAGCGTGCGAGCGGTCGGCATCGACGTGAGTACCGAGGCGGTTCGGCGGGCGTCGGCGCGTGGCGTCGACGCGCGCGTGCAGACGCTCGGCGAGCTGCGACGCTCGGGCCAGACCTTCGATCACGTCGTCTTGAGCGAGGTCGTCGAGCACATCGCCGACGCGGAGCAGTTCGTCGCCGATGCCTGGGCGGTGACGCGGCGCTCGCTGTGGGTGACCTTTCCAAACATCGCGTACTTCCCCCATCGGCTGCGGCTTCTTTCGGGCAAATTCCCGGTGCAGTGGGTCGTGTTTCCGGGCGAGCACTTGCGCTTCTGGAGCATTCCCGACTTTGCGGCGTGGCTGTCGAGCCTGTCGCTTCCCTCGCCGCGAATCGTCGCGAGCAACGGCTTGACCGTGCTCCGACTCCACCGGGTCTGGCCCAATCTGTTCGGCAACCAAATCGTCGTCCGATGCGATCGATGACCAGGCACCGCGTCAGCTTCGTCGTCCACGACCTCGCGGCCAACCCGATCGTTCGTGCGGCTGCGCTGGCCACGGCTGTTGCGCGCGAGCACGACGTCGAGGTCGTTGGATTCCTGCACAGCGGGCCCGACGTCTACGAACCGTACCGCAACCTCTTTCAGTACAAGACGCTTCGCGTGACTCTGGACACGGTGCCGGTGCTGCGCGCCATTCCGGCACTCGCCGCGTTGGTGACGGGCGATGTCGTGTACGCCTGCAAACCGCTCGTCACGAGCTTTGGGCCGGCCCTGTACGCGGCGCGCCATCTCGCTCGTCGTCGGCTGCTGCTCGACATCGAAGACGACGAGTGGGTGACCCAGAGCCGCGGGTGGCCGGAGTTTCTCTGGCGGGACGGCGTCAAAGGATGGCGGCACGCCACGGCGTGGAAGTTCACGCGGGCGCTGCATGCGGCCGTGCGGTGCGCGGACGAGGTGACCGTATCCACACGAACACTGCAACGGCGCTACGGCGGGATCCTCGTGCGCCACGGACCGGCGGCCGCCGGATACGATCCCGATCGCAGCGACATGGCGGATCGGGCCGTCTGTCGCCGGCAGTGGGATCTGCCCGAAAGGGTTCCGCTCGCGCTGTTCGCGGGACTGCCCCAGCCGCACAAGGGGTGGTCGACGCTGCTCGACGCGCTCGCACACCCTGAGGCGGCGGCGTGGCATCTCGTGCTCGCCGGCCCTCCCGACCATCCAGATTTTCTCGCCGCGGCGCACGCGCTTGGCGCACGATGCCACATCGTTGGCTCCCAGCCGCACGCGCGCATGCCGGGGCTGCTCGCCGCGGTCGACGCCGTGCCCGTGCCGCAGCTCGACGTGCCGTTCTCGCGCAGCCAGCTCCCCGCGAAAGCGCTCGAAGCCATGGCCATGGCGCGTCCCGTCATCGCCACGCGTGTCGGCGATTTGCCGGAGATTCTGGGCGACGGCAAGAGAGGCTGGCTCATCCCGCCCGGCGACGCCGGAGCGCTTGCGGCGGCGTTCGACGACATCGCGCGACGTCCCGAGGAGGCGAAAATCCGCGGCTGCGCGGCGCGCCAGTGGTATCTCGCTGAAGCCAGTCAGACCGCCATCCAGTCGCGCGTCCTCGCCCTCATCGAAGGTCTCGCGCGGCCTGTGGCGTCCATCATCGCAGCGGTCTGAATCGTGGCAGGGCTCTACGGATTCTTCTCGCGCCATCACCAGTCGGCGGACGCCGTGCGCAGCCGGTTGGCCTGGCTGCGGTCGTTCATGACGTCGCGCGAGACGCACCGCTCCGTCGAACACGCCACTGAATGTGGCGGCGCCGGCATCACGGGGCCGGGTCGGTTCCACGGCACGATCGCGATTCACCACGGTTCGTCATGCCGGACGCTCCTTGTCGAGGGTGAGGCCTATCACGTGTCGACGCCGGACGGCCGTGCCTGTCTGAGCGATGACGTGTGGCCGGCCGTGTACGCGCGCTGGATTGCGAACGGCATCGATGCGATTGCGCGGACCGACGGCGTGTACAACGCCGTGGA
>JAHFUJ010000007.1:0-39885 GCA_023265105.1 Acidobacteriota bacterium | reverse complement strand
GGCGAGGACTGGCTCCAGCGGCGGCTCGCGCTCACCCTCGAGCACGACGGCCTCGTCGACCTGGTGAATGCACATCATGCGGGGCTCGTGCAGGCGATGAGCGGCCTGATGGAGTTCGAGCTGAGCGGCTATCTCGGCGATGCCGTGATGGCCGGAACCGGACTTGACCTGACGCCCGAGTCGGCGTTCGACGATATTCCATACTGGCCGTCCCCGGTCAGCCTCAATCAGGAGACGGCTCGCGAGAGGGTGGTGGCGAGCGCCACCGATGCGCCCAGCGCGTGGGCGTGGATGGTCGAGAACAAGTGGCGCCGCGCGACGAACGGCTGGCCGCACCTGGCCGTCAACGACCTGGAAGTGCGGAAGCCGTTCATGGACTACGCGTTGGTCGACTACTGCGCCGGGCTGCCGCTCGCCGACCGCCGGACGCGCCGGGCCCAGCGCGAGCTGCTGAACCGGTTCTACCCGGCGCTCGCGCGCGTGCCCTGGCAGAAAAGCGGCGTGCGACCGTCGGCCGGATGGCCCTCGCGCAGCGCCATCAAGGGCGCCCGTCTTGCGTATAGGGCGGTGCAGCCGTTCATCGCGCGCATCGGCGTGCCGATGCGGCCGTGGGTGCGCACGGCGTGCGACGTCAATGCCTGGTGCGCCGCGCCTGCAATCCGTCGTGCGCTCACCGAGTGCCTCACGGACCGGTCGGCGCTCGTCGCGGAATATTTCGATCGCTCCGACCTCGAACGAACGCTCGCACTCGCCTTTGATCGGCACGAAGTGGCCATCGAAGTTCCCATGAACCTCTATCGCGCCGAGCACATGCTGCGGCGCCTGCGCCGGATGCGGCTCGAATCGACCCGATGAGGCTGAGCCCCGACGACCTGGACGGCGTCGGTATCCAGGAATTCGCCACGCCGGCGCCGGTGGGCCCCGCGCCCGGCGAACGCCGGCGTCTATTGATCCAGGGCCTCACGTGGAGCGCGGTGTTTCAGGTGTTCGACGTGATTTTCAGCTTTGCGTCGATGCTCGTGCTGGTACGCCTCATCCCACCACGAGACTACGGCCGCGTGGCCACCGTCGGCGGCGTGCTGGGGTTCGTCAACCTGTTCAACGCCCACGTATTCTTCGAGCATGCGCTGCAGTTGCCGGATCACGACGAACCCGACTGGAATCTGCACTGGACCTGCGGCTTTTACATCCAGTTGGCGCAGGCGCTCTTTTGCCATGGCCTCGCCGGCCTGTGCTGGTTCGTGCCGAGCTATCGACCGATCGCGCCGCTCCTCCACATCGCGGCGTTCGGCGTGTTTCTGGACTGGCCGAATGCGCTGGGCGCGACGATGTTGCGGCGGCAGCTCGATCTTCGGCGCCTCCGAATCGTGGCCGGCATCGGCACGACCATGCGTCTCGTGACGACGTTGGCCCTCGCTCTGTTCGGCCTCCGCGCGTACGCCATCGTGATCGGCGGCAACGTCGTTGCCGCTCTCCCCTTTACGGTCGATTTGCTGATCCTCCGCGGGTGGCGGCCCAGGCAGGGCTGGTGGCGCTGGCCGTCGTGGGGGCGGTACACGGCGCAGGCGCGGTTCGGGCTGCAGCGCACCGGTTCGAACGTCATGGGCGGGATTCGCGGCGCGATCGAAGCGGCAGTCCTGCCCGCGCCGCTCGGATTTGCGGCGATGGGCCTCATCAATCGCGCGCAAGCGCTCTACGGCGCGACGCTCGGCCGCTTCGGCGCTCTCCTAATCGACGTCGTCTACCCGTTCCTGCCGCGCCATAGTGGACATCGTGAGCGTTACGCCGTCCATGCCACAACCTACTTGCAGGTTATGCTCCTCGTTGCCCTCCCGGGCGCGTGTTTTATCGGCCAGCAGGGCCCCATCCTGTCGCGCGTGTTGTACGGCACGAAATGGGCGGCGATGGATCCCTTGATTTGGCCCGGCGCGCTGATCGGCCTCTCGCTGGCCGTCATGGCCACGGCGTCGGGGATTGTGATGGCCGCGGGGCAGCTGCGAACGTGCCTGGCGATCAATGCCGTGGCCTCCACCGCCGGCATCGCGGCGCTGGCGGCCGCGTGGACAACGAGAGACGCGCTTCCGTACAGCTGGGCCCTGGCCGGCGGACAGATCGCCGCGTCGCTCGTCAGCGTGTGGTGGGCGTCGCGGCTGCTGGAGCGCCGCTGGGTTTACACGGTCGTGCTCCCGCCCTTGACTGCGGCGCTGGCGGCCCTTCTGGCCGTGCACCTGGTTCCGGTTCGCGCGGTGAGCCCGCGACCGATCGTCGCACTCGCGGTCGCAAGTGTTGTTTTTGGCGCCGCGAGCTTTGTCGTGATGCGCGTCGGCTTCCGGACCATCGTCGGCCGTTTGCTGCTGAACCTCCCTGCCGGCGGACGATTGCGCGCGTTCCTGCTGTTTCGGCCGGAGCGACAGGCAGCGCCGCCGACCGCCGAGGCCGCGCGAGACGCGTGTCCTTTGTAGAAAGGGTGATTGAAGCGTGACCGAGACCATGATGTGGCCGGCATCCATCGGATCGCGGGGTTGGTCGTTGGGCGAGTTCCTGGCGCTCTCGGCGATTGCGGGGACTGCCTGGGTTGCCGCCGAGGATTGGATCGCCGCGCCGGCCATCGCTGTGTTGTGGATCGCGTGGAGATACCTCCGCGATGACGATGGATTGCCGATTCTCCCGATGGCGATGACGTTTCAGTGGGTCCAGGTGACGGCGGGCATGTGGTACTACGCAGCGACCGGACGCCGAATCGCGACGATGTACCTCTCCGATTACCGTCCGATGATGCTAATCGGCCTCGGATGCGTTGCGAGCCTCATCGTCGGGCTCTCTGCAGGCATCGAAGCCATCCGGCGGGCCACGTCGGCGACGGACACCGAGCGACACGCGATGGTCCCGCTCGGGTGGCGCGGCCTGCTGATCTTGTACGTCGTCGTCCTCGCGTTGCAAGGCACGATGCAAGACCTGGCGTACGAGTTCCCTGATTTTACTCAGCCGATTCTTGCGTCGAGGTTCGTGCACCTCGCCGTGCTGTTCATCATCCTGCGGCGGCTCAGCCAGCCGGTCCTGCGCTGGCTCTTGATCGGCGCGTTGATGGTCTTCGAAGTCGTGCTCGGGGTCAGCGGCTTCTTTGCGGGGTTCCGCGAGCCGCTGGTCATGGCGGTCGTCGCCCTGTTCGAGGTCTTCAAACCGCGGCGGCTGCAGCACTGGGCCCTGCTCGGGACGTTCGGGGCCGCGATGCTCGTCATCAGCGTGATGTGGATGAGCGTCCGGGTCCAATACCGGCAGGAGTTCGATAACGAAACGTTTGCCAGGTCCAAAGGTGCTCAGGTCGACCGAATGGCGGCGTTGTCGTCGAACTGGTGGCAGGACGAGCACGATGTCACCAATGACACCGATACCCTGATCGATCGCATGTGGGTGGTCTACTACCCAGCGTTGGCGGTGAGCCGAGTGCCCTCGGTGCTGCCGCACACAGAGGGCTCGATCATTCTCGGAGCGCTTCAACACATCTTGAGCCCTCGAGTGTTCTTCCCGACGAAGGCGGAACTGCAGAACGACAGCGAGATGGTCCGGAAATACTCGGGTGTCTACGTCGCTGGCACGGAGGAGGGGACCAGTATCGCCTTCGGCTACGCGGCGGAATCGTACATCGACTTCGGCCTGCCATGGATGTTCGTCCCAATCTTGCTCTTCGGACTGCTCGCCGGGCTCGCGTACGAGACCTTGAGCAAACGCATCCGACACGACGAGCTGCGCGCCGGCCTTCTGGCCGTGATTTTCTGGCTCGCGCTGTACCTGTTCGAGCGGTCGTGGGTGAAGACGCTTGGGTTGTTCGGCACACTGGTCATCTACCTCGGTGGCCCGGCGCTGTTCCTCGATTACTACCTGTCACGACATCCAGTCCAGCCCGAGCCGGAGGCCGTGCCGGACCCGTTTCAGCAGTGGAGCCAGTGACGAGCCGTTCGGTTCGCTGATGCGGATTCTGCACATCACGCCGTATTTCGCCCCCGCGTTCGTCTACGGCGGCCCGCCGCGAAGCGTACTCGGTCTGTGTCGCGCGCTCCAGCGCGCCGGCGTCGAGGTCGACGTCGTGACGACCACCGCGAACGGCGCGGATGAACTTCCGCCGTCCGTGACCGGACAGGCGACGTTCGACACCGTACCGGTGACGTACGTGCCGCGGTCGTTTCCAAAACGATACTTCCGGTCGGCGGCGCTGACGCGGGTCCTCGACGCGCGTCACCGTGGCTGCGATCTGGTCCACGTGCACGGCTGCTGGAATCTGTTCGGGTGGACGGCCGCACGGTGGTGCCGGCGCACCGGACTGCCGTACGTTCTTTCGCCGCGCGGCATGCTGCACCCGTGGTCGTTCGATCACGGGCGGATGGAAACAAAGTGGCTCAGCTACTGGCTCGTCGAGGCCCCAACGCTTCGGGGCGCACGCCTCCTCCACGCGACGAGCCAGGAAGAGTCCGACGTGATCGCCGCCCTCCGGTTAGGCACCGAGACCGTGCTCGTACCCAACGGCCTCGACGATCTCGACGCGCCGGTGCCGGACCGTTCCGACGCGTTCCGCGCGCGCTTCGGCGTGCAGCCCGCCGATTTCCTCGTGTTGTTCCTCGGACGTCTGCATCCCAAGAAGGGTCTCGAGACACTCATCGAGGCCTTCCGGCGTCTGCCCGCGGAACGAGTCAGCCTGCTCGTGGCCGGGACCGGCGAGCCGGAATACATCGAACGCCTCCAGACGGCCGCGCGCGATCTGATCCTCGCCGGCCGCGTCCATTTTGCGGGCCACCTGACGGGCGACGATCGCCGGCTCGCGCTGGCCAGCGCCGACGCGTTCGCCCTGGCCTCGCATTCCGAGAACTTCGGTCTGAGCGTCGCGGAGGCGATGGCCGCCGGCCTTCCGGTCGTGGTCAGCCGCAACTGTCCGTGGCCGCAGATCGAGGCGTGGCGCGCGGGTTTCTGGGTGGACAACACCGCCGACGCGGTTGGTGCCGCGCTGACGACCTTGATCGCCGATCGGCCGACGGCGCGGGCCATGGGAGCCAACGGCCGTCGCGAGGTCCGCACCTACCTGTGTTGGGACCGTTTGGCGGGTCAGATGCTCAGGGCGTACGAACGCGCCGTGGAGCACTAAATGACGGGCCGGAGCCTGAAAAGGCTATAGCGATGCCCGATCGCCTTCTCATCGTGACGACCGAGCTGTTCGCGCGGGGCGGCGTGCAACGTCTCGGATGCGAGACGGTTGGTGCGCTCGCCGGCGCGTTCCGCCAGCCGATCGACGTGTGGTCGTTCCGCGACACCGATGTTCCGGCCGCCTACGCGATACCGGCCCGAACGCGCACGCGGCTGGCCGCGGGTTCGCGGCTGAAGCTCGGATCGTGGGCGATCGAGCGCGCCACCCGTCGTTGTGACGACACGCTCGTCGTCTTGATGCACGTGCACGTGGCGTCGATTGCCGTGCCGATGCTGCTGCGCGGCGCGCGCGCCGCCCTCTTCCTGCTTGGCGTCGAGGTCTGGCGCCCGCTCACGGCGGCCGAGCGGTTCGTGGCCGATCGCTGCGGCCGCTTGATTGCCATCTCCCGCCACACCGCCGATCGCTTCGTGCGGGCGAATCCACGGTTCAAAGACCGATCGATCGACGTCTGCCCGCTCGGCCTCCCGGCCGAGGCGCGCTCGGCATCGCCGGACGTGTCCGCGCCAGACGACGTCGCGCTGATGGTCTCGCGGATGTCGTCCGCGGATACGTACAAAGGCCACGAGCGTTTGATCCGCGCGTGGCCGTCGGTGAGAGCGCGCGCGCCGCGCGCGACGCTGGTGCTCGTGGGCGACGGCGATGATCGGCGCCGATTGGAGGCGATCGCGGCCGAGCTCGGCGTGACCGACGCCGTGCGGTTCGTCGGTGTCGTAACCGACGACGAGCTGGCTGCCTGGTATCGACGCTGCACCTTCTTCGTCCTGCCGAGCGAGGGCGAAGGATTCGGCCTCGTGTTCCTCGAAGCGATGCGCGCGGGCAAGGCGTGCATCAGCGGACCGGGCGCGCCGGCCGAGATCGTCGAGGACGGCGTGACCGGCCTTGTCGTCCCCTCGCGCGACGACGAGGCGCTTGTCGGCGCCGTCTCGCGCCTGTTCCTGAACGCCGAGCTGCGCGATCGGTTCGGCCGTATCGGGCAGGCGCGCTTCCGGCAGACGTTCACCGCACAGCATTTCGCCGACCGCTTGCGGCATCTGGTCCTGTGGCCGGCCGCGCCGGGGCACGCCGCGTGATTGTCCTCGGCCTCAACGCCTACCATGGCGATGTGTCGGCGGCGCTCGTCTGCGACGGCCGGCTCGTCGCCGCCGTCGAGGAGGAGCGGTTTCGCCGCATCAAGCATTGCGCCGGCTTCCCGCATCGAGCGATCGCGGAATGCCTGCGGATTGCCGGCCTCGACGCGGCCGACGTCGATCTGTTCGCCGTCTCGCGCGATCCGCGCGCGCACTTGTGGCGCAAGGCGTTGTTTCTCGCCCGGCATCGGCCCTCGCAGACGATCGGCGATCGCGCGAGGAACATTGTGGGCATCAAGGCGCTGCCCGGCACGATTGCGGAGTCGGTCGGCCTCGACCGCGATGCGGTTCGCTCGCGGACCAGGTTCATCGAGCATCATCCGTCGCATCTGGCGAGCGCCGCTTTCGTGAGCCCCTTCGACCAGGCCGCGGTGTGCGCGATCGACGGCTTCGGCGATTTCACCAGCACCTCGTGGGGCCGGGTGGCCGGTTCGACGCTGCACGTCGACCACCGCATTTTCTTTCCGCACTCGCTCGGCCTTCTCTACCTCGCGCTGACGCAGTATCTCGGCTTCCCGAAGTACGGGGACGAGTTCAAGGTGATGGGCCTCGCGCCGTACGGCGAACCTCAGTACGTGCAGGAGATTCGATCGCTCGTCCGCCTCGGTCGCGAAGGCACGTTTGAGCTCGATCTGTCGTACTTCAGCCACTGGTCCACCGGCGTGCAGATGACGTGGGACGATGGGGAGCCGACGATCGGTCCGGTGTTTACGCCAAAGCTCGAGCAGTTGCTCGGGCCCGCGCGCCGGCCGGACGAACCGATCGATGCGCGCCGCGAAGCCATCGCCGCGTCACTGCAGGTGGTGTTCGAGGAGGCGGCGATGCACGTGCTCGACCACGTGTGCAAAGCGACACGATCGACGCGGCTGTGTTTCGCCGGCGGCTGCGCGATGAACAGCGTCGCGAACGGCAAGATTCGGGAGCGCACGGGATTCCAAGAGGTCTACATCCAGCCGGCGGCCGGCGACAACGGCACGGCCCTCGGTGCGGCGTTTCACGCCTGGCACCACGCGACGCGCCGGCCGCGGGACTTCGTGATGGAGCACGGGTACTGGGGACCGGACTTCATCGACTGGGAGATCGCCGCAGTGCTCGACCGGGCGCGTCAGGCCATCGATCAGGGCGAGTGCACGCGACGGGCGTGGAGTGACACGGCGGCGCTCGACGCCTGGGTGGCGGGGCAGATCGCCGCCGGCCGGATTGTCGGCTGGTTTCAGGGGCGCATGGAATGGGGCGCGCGCGCGCTCGGCAATCGCAGCATCCTCGCGGACCCGCGCCGCGCGGATATGCGCGACATCATCAACACACGGATCAAGTTCCGTGAGCGTTTCCGTCCCTTCGCGCCGTCAATCCTGGTGGAGGCGCTGGGCGACTATTTTGTCGGCGCGGTACCCGATCCCTTCATGCTGCAGGTGTATCCCGTTCGGCCTGACAAACGGGCCGTGGTGCCGGCCATCACGCACGTGGACGGATCGGGCCGGCTGCAGACGGTCAGCCGCCGCTCGAATCCGCGGTACTGGAACCTCATCAAGGCGTTCGAGGGAATCACCGGCGTGCCGATGTTGCTCAACACCTCGTTCAACGAGAACGAACCGATCGTGCTGCGGCCCGAAGAAGCGTTGGATTGCTTCCTGCGGACGCATATGGACGTGTTGGTGATGGGCAACCACGTCGTGGAGCGGGCACCTGTCGCGGAACGGACACCTGTCGGTCGAGCGACCACCCAGGCTTCGGTGATGTGATGATCGACCTCGCGAAGAAGCGTGTCATCGTGACCGGCGGGAGCGGGTTTCTGGGCCAGCACGTCGTGGCCACGCTCGAGCGCCGTGGATGCCGCGCGATTGTCGTGCCGCGCAAGGCGCAATACGACCTGACGCGCGAGCCCGACGTCCGCCGCCTGTTCGCGGACGTGGCGGCCGACATCGTCATTCATCTGGCCGCCGTGGTCGGCGGCATTGGCGCCAACCGCGAGTCGCCCGGCCGGTTCTTTTACGAAAACGTCATGATGGGCGCGATGACGATGGAGCACGCGCGGTTGGCGGGCGTGGAGAAGTTCGTGGGCATCGGCACGATCTGCGCCTATCCGAAGCTCGCCCCGGTGCCCTTCCTCGAGCGCGACTTGTGGAACGGCTATCCGGAAGAGACCAACGCCCCGTACGGCATCGCCAAGAAGATGCTGCTCGTCCAGGGACGCGCGTATCGCGATCAGTACGGGTTCAACGCCATCCATCTTCTGCCGGTGAATCTGTACGGACCGCACGACAACTTCGATCCGAGATCGTCGCACGTCATTCCCGCGCTCGTCCGCAAGTGCGTTGACGCGGTCGAGACCGGCCGGCCCGAGGTCGTCTGTTGGGGGACGGGCAGCGCGACCCGCGAATTCCTGTACGTCGAAGACTGCGCCGAGGCGATCGCTCTGGCCACCGAGCGATACGAATCGACCGAGCCGGTGAACATCGGAGCGGGATTCGAGATCAGTATCCGCGATCTCGCCGAGCTGATTGCGGCGCGCACGGGGTTCGGCGGCCGCCTGGTGTTCGATCGCAGCAAACCGGACGGCCAGCCCCGCCGCAGCCTCGACGTGACGCGCGCGCGCAACGCGTTCGGATTCTCGGCGACCACCGATTTCGGCGAAGGGCTGACGCGCACGATCGAGTGGTACAAGGCCGACCGGCCGGGGCGGGCAGCCGTCATCGCGTGAACCTCTGTTTTTTCAATCGGTCGTACTGGCCCGATCAGGCGGCCACCGGGCAGTTGCTCACGGAACTGGCCGAGGATCTGGTCAGCCGTCATGGGTGCGCGGTCTCGGTCGTCGCGGGCCGGGCGTTGCACGCCAAAGAGACGGCCCGTCCGACCCTGTGGCCTGTCCAGCGCGAAGAGCGAGGGGGCGTCAGGATTCTTCGCGCCAACGGCACCCGGCTGCGGCCGGGCCGGTTTTCGGGACGGGTCGCCAACTACCTTAGTTACTTCGCGTCGGCGGCGTTGGCCAGCGCCGGCGTCGGCCGTCCCGACGTCGTCGTGTCGCTGACCGATCCACCGATCGTCGGTCTGGCGGCGCTCTGGACCGCGCGCCGGACCGGCGCACGGTTCGTGTTTCTCTGCGAGGACATCTTTCCCGAGGTCGCGGCGCTCATCGAGAATTTCCAGAGCGCGACGCTGCACCGCACGCTCGATCGCGTGAACCGGTACCTGTTGCGCGAAGCCGACGGGGTCGTCGCCCTCGGCGAGCGGATGCGCCAGCGACTGGTCGAAGAGAAAGGCGCCGATCCCACGCGCGTGCAGGTGATCCACAACTGGGCGGACTGCGAGGCGATTGTGCCAGCGGCGAAGGACAACGCGTTTAGCCGTGCGCATGGCCTCGCCGACCGGTTCGTCGTCATGCACTCGGGCAACGTCGGGCTGTCGCAGAACCTCGATGTGGCGATCGAGGCGGCCGCCCGCCTGCAGTCGCGCGAGCGGATCGTGTTGGCGATCGTCGGCGACGGCGCCAGGCGCGAGGCGCTCGAGCGGGGCGTCCGGAGCCGCGGCCTGTCGAACGTGCGCTTCCTGCCGTACGTGCCGAAAGAGGGCCTCCACGAATCGTTTGCCGCCGCCGACGCGTTCCTCGTATCGCTCAAGCCCGGTCTCGAAGGCTACATCGTGCCGAGCAAGCTTTACGGCATCCTCGCCGCCGGCCGTCCGTACGTCGCCGCGGTCGACCCGAGTTGTGAAGTGGCTGCCATCGCCCGCGAACACCAGTGTGGCCTGCTCGCCGATCCCAACAGTGCCGACGACCTGGCACTCAAGATCGCCACGCTGTACGACGATCCGGAACGCGCCCGCACCATGGGAGACAACGCCCGCCGCGTCGCGTGGCGCTTCGATCGACGCGCGGCCGTGCAGGCGTACTACGATCTGTTTATCCGGGTGGCCGGCGTCGCCCGCGCCGAAGCGCCTGCGGCCCGAGCGAGCGCGAACGCGCGAGCGAGAGCGAGCGACAGCCCTGAGCCAGGAGCGCCGGGGGTGGCCCGCCTTCGCACAGCTTCGGCGCGTCCGCCGAAGCTCGCGTGAAGGGAAAGCGAGCGGAGGCGGAGGCCCCGGCGCCGTGAGGGGTCCCCGCGAGCCGTGACGAATGATCAAACGGACGTTTGACGTGACGCTCGCCGCGATCGGCTTGATCGCGTCGGCGCCGCTCTGGGCGGTGATCCCCGCCGCCATCAAGCTGGAGGACGGCGGCTCGGTCTTCTTCCCCCAAGGCCGCGTGGGACGCGGCGGCCGCGTGTTCCAGGCGCTGAAGTTCCGGTCGATGCGCCCCGACGCCGAGGCGAAGACCGGACCGATTCAGGCGACCGAGAACGACCCGCGCGTGACGCGCGTCGGGCGCGTGCTTCGTGCCACGGCGATGGACGAGCTGCCGCAGCTCTGGAACATCTTGGTTGGCGACATGAGTTTCGTCGGGCCGCGACCGCTCCGGCCGGGCGAGGTCGAGGTGCGCGGCGACGGCCGGTTGATTGCGTTGCACGACATTCCCGGCTATCAGCAGCGGCACGGCGTGCGTCCCGGCCTTACCGGGCTCACGCAGGTGTACGCGCCGCGGGACCTCTCGCGTGCCAGCAAGTTCAGGCTCGATCTCCTCTATCTGAAGCACGCGAGCTTCTGCCTCGATATGAAGCTCATTCTCTTGTCGTTCTGGATCACCGGGCGTGCAGAGTGGGAGGCGCGCGGCCGAAAAGTATAAGAGACCGCTCGCGAGAAGAAAATTCGGAGGATTCTCGGCGAACTCTGCGTACTCTGCGCTAAAACGTCGCATTTTTTCACACGCTCCTTATAATGACAATGCACATGCATGAGCTGGGTGCCGACGCGTCGGTCGATGTCCTGATCGTCGGCGGAGGCCCGGCCGGTCTGGTCGCGGCCGAGCGGCTCGCGTGCCGCGGCGTCGGCGTCCTGCTCTGCGAGGAACATCCGACGATTGGCGATCCGGTGCACTGCACCGGCATCCTCGCGGCCGAGAGCTTCGAAGAGTTCAATTTACCGCGCGATGCCACCCTGAACGCCTTGGCCAGTGCGCGATTTGTCTCGCCTTCAGGCATCACGGTCACCTACTCCACGCCGTCGCCCCTTGCGACCGTCATCGATCGCCCCGCGTTCGACCGCGCGCTCGCCGAGCGCGCCGCTGGCGCCGGTGCCGCGCTGCGGACCGGCGTTCGCGTGTCGTCGGTCGAGGTGGATCCCTCCGGCGTGCGCGCGCTCGTCGGCGAGCGCTGGGTGCGCGCGCGCCTGCTGGTGCTCGCGTGCGGTGCGAACTACGCGTTTCAGCGGCGGCTCGGCCTCGGGCTGCCGCAGGCGTATCTGCACACGGCCCAGCGCGAATTGCGCGCCACCCGCGAGTCGGAACTGGAGTTGCATTTCGGCCGCGGCGTCGCGCCCGACGGGTTCGCGTGGGCCGTTCCCGTCACGCGCGGCGCGGAGCTGTCTGTCCGCGTCGGCGTGATGGCGTCCGCCGATGTGTTGGGCTGTTACGCTCGGATGCTGGCGCACGTGGCCCAACGGTGGGGTGTCGTGGACGATGACGCGCCGCCGCGGCAGAAGCTGCTGCCGCTCGGGGCGATCGCGCGCACGTACGGCGACCGGTTGCTCGTCGTTGGCGACGCGGCCGGACTGGTGAAGCCGACGACGGGCGGCGGCATTTACTACAGCATTCTCAGCGGCGCGCTCGCCGCCGAGATCGGCGGTGACGCGCTCGAGCACGATCATCTCGACGCCGCCACGCTCGCCGCGTACGAGCAGGCCTGGCGCGATCTGCTCGCCGACGAATTCGACGCGCAGCACGCCTTGCGATCGGTCGCGTCCCGGTTGAGCGACGACGACATCGACGAGCTGTTCGACCTCGCCCGGACCGACGGCATCATGCCGATCGTCCGGAAGACCGTCCGCTTCAACCGCCATCGCGATCTGATTCGGGCGCTGTTCAGACACGCGCCGGCGCGCAAGCTTCTCTTCCGATCCTTCGCCCTCTGACCGATCGCGGCTGCCGCATCCGCGGCCACAGAAACACGGAGAAAAATGGCCACGGAGTCACGACGTCAAAGGGAGGGATTCTTTGTGTGGCTTCGTGACGCTGTGGCAGGTATTTCCTCACTGTGGTTGACGCGCGGCTCGTGGACGGCAATCGCTGCGATGAGGCCGCACAACACCGCGTTGGCGGGCATCCGCAGGCCGGTCTCCCAGAGACTTTGCGTCGCCACTCCCGTCAGCGCCGCAACCGCGCCCGCCCGAATCCAGAATGCCCCCGACCGATCGTGCCCGATCCGCGCCGTCGCGAGTACGACGAATGCCGCCGCGGCGACGAGCGCGGGGATGGCCACCAGCAGCCCTCCTTCGGTGGCGAGCTGCAGGTACTGATTGTGTGCCTGATTGAACGTGAACCGCCGGCTCCCCTCTTGATACACCAGCATGGCCCGTTCGTAGGTGCCGATTCCGGTGCCGGTCACCGGGAAATCCCGGATGATCGGCAGCGTCTGACGCCAGATCTCGGCCCGGCCTCCGGCACCGAGCGTGCGGGCGCGCGCGAAGCGGTCGGCGAGCGCACCCGGATCTGCGTAGAACACCGCGACCGCCACCGCACCCGCCGGTAACACCCACAGCCAGCGGCGCTCGGCCCTTCGAAGCCGGGGAACCGCGATGGCCCCGCCGACGATCGCACCGGCAGCCAGACCCACCACGCCGGATCGCGACAACGAAATCAGCACCGCCGCCAGCATCAGCGCCGCCGAGCCCGCCAACCACAACAGCTCCGCATCGCCAAGCACTTGCACGATCGCAGGCAGGCGGCTGCCGCGCCCGGCGGTCCTCGAGCGGACACGCGTCAACAGGCAGCCGACCGCCAGCGGAATCGCCATCACGAGCCACGTGGCCATGTGATTGCGGTTGACGAACGGGCCGTAGGGCTTCCCGCCGGGAACCTGCCAAATCCAGTACATGAGGCCTGAAGAGGTCGCGCGTTGGACGATCGCGACGAGAGAGACCGCGAACCCGATCCACGCGACTCTTGCGGTCGTGCGACGCACTCCGCCCGCTTCGAATAGCGCGCGGGCGATCCAAAACAGGATGATCGCCGCCACGCCCGTCAGCAGGCTGATGTCCGTCTGGGTTGGCTGAATGCTGAGCGGTCGCGCGACGTGCTCCTCGGCGGGCGAGATCCAGGCAGCACCGACGCGAAGCGTGCGTTCGACGATGACCGCGTGCGGCGACAGCAGATCGCGCCAGCCGGGCGGCAACGGGACGAGCTGACACAGAGAGGCGAGGAGCGCCAGGGCGAGCGCCGCGTCGATGACCACGTAGGGAGGCCGTGCAAGCGGGGGGCGGACGACGACAAGCGCGGCGAGAAGCGCGGCGAACAGCGGGACCAGCGTCCAGGTCTCTCGGCCGCCGAACGCGAAGAGAATCCAGGCGATCGCCAGCGCGATCGCCGTTGCGGCTGGTTCGAGCCGACTCGGTCTAGACCGCGGCTTGGTAGTAGTTCTTGTACTGGTGGCCGTAGTAGCGTGAATAGTAGTACCTATTCCGCGCGAAGTCGACTTTGTTCAAGACGACGGCGACCATTTTCGGATGGCTGTTGAGGATGGTTTCGAGCGCCCGCTCTGCGAGACGGCGCCTGGTCATCTCGGCGCCGATGACGAACGTGACGCCGTTGACCAGGGGCGCGAGGATGACCGCGTCGGTGACGGCGAGGATCGGCGGCGTGTCGATGATGATCCAATCGAACGGACCGTGAGAAAGATTCGTCAGCAGCGTCTTCATCCGATCCGACGACAAGAGCTCGGACGGATTGGGGGGCGTCCGGCCGGCCGTAATCGCCAGCAGATTCGGATCGATCGTGCGCTGGATCACGTCGCGGACGCGGGCTTGTCCGATCAGCACTTGCGACAGGCCGCGCTCGTTCGTCAGACGCCACGGGCGGTGCAGCCCCGGCCGGCGCATGTCGCCGTCGATAACGAGGACTCGCGCGCCGCCATAGGCCAACGCCATCGCCAGATTGCACGCCGTCGTCGTCTTGCCTTCGAGCGGCTGCGCGCTCGTGACGAGCATGATCTTCGTGCCGTCTCCCTGGTACCTGGAGATCAGCGCCGTCCGCAGCGTTCTGAAGGCCTCGCCGAAATCGTGCGGCACGTTTGACGACGCCAGCACCGGGTGCTTGTCGCCGCGGACCGACGGCACGAGGCCGAGGAACGGCATCTTGAGACGCCGCGCGACATCTTCGGGCGTCTTGATCGTGTCGTTCATGTAATCGAGCCCGAACGCGACACCGATCGCGAGCACGAACCCGACAGCCAGCGACACGAGCCAGGTGCGGCGTCCACCCGCCGACATCGGCGATTTCGGGACCTCGGCGCGATCGACGATGCGCACGTTGTTGGAGCGGCTGTTGCTCGACACGCGCAGTTCCTTCTCGCGCTGGAGCAGCGCTTCGTAGATCTGGCGATTGCTCTTGGCTTCGCGCTCCATCACGCCGTAGTCGATGCTCTTGCGGTTCAGATCGACGGCGTCGGCCTTGGCGCCTTCGAGCGAGCGCGCGAAGGTCTGTTCTTCGATGAGAGCCGATTCGTATTCGTTTCGGACGCTGGTCAGTGCTTTCTGCGTTTCGAGATCGAGCTGACGCTGCGCGTCCTGAAGGCTCGCCATGACGTTCTGCAGCGCCGGATGCTTCTCGCCGTACCGTTCCGACAGCCGCGCCTTCTCGCGCTGCAGATCGGCGAGCTTGGCTTTCAGATTTTGAATCGCGCCGTTCTGCGCGATGATCGGAAGCGTATCGGGCGCGGCGCCGGCCGGCAGCGACTTGACTTGATTGAACAGCGACTCCTTCTGGATGCGGTTCGCTTTGGCCTTGTTGACGCCGTCGTTCAGCGCGTTAAGCCGCGCCAGCACGATGTTCTGTTTGTCGTCGAGCGACATCGCGTTCTGCTTATCGCGGTATTCGGCGAGCCCGCGCTCGCTGTCTTCCACCTTTTTTTGCTGGTTGGCGAGCTCCTTGCCGAGCCACTCCAGCATGTTCTGCGCGCCCTGCAGCTTGAACGCGAGGTTCTGATTCACATACTCATCCACCAGTGCGTTGACGGCCTCCGCGGCGAACGCGGCGGTCTGCGAGTCGAAAAGCACGTCGACGAGCCGGCTGCCGCGGACAGGCTGGACCGTGACGTGCCCGATGAAGGCACTGACGAGCGCCGATTCGTCCTGCGACTCATCGGCCTTCGGCGGCTCGGCGGCCGGCGGCGTCGTGAACAGCCCGAGAATCCGTCGCCGCGCGTCGCCGAGGAGCGTGGCCGGCGACGGCGGAGCCACGGCCGTTCCATTGAATTCCGGAATCGTCTCGAGCTTGACGCGCTTGACCACGCGGCGCGCGAGATCGCGACCCCGCAGAATCTTGTACTGCGTTTCGTAGTAAGGTTCCGGGTCTTCATAAAACGCGTCGGGCGCGCTCGTCAATCCCGGAAGCGTCGTCGACCGCTCGTTTTCAATGAGGAGCCGCGCTTGCGTCTGGTACACCTGAATGGCGGTATACCCTTGAATCATCATGGCCATCGCCGCCAGCACGAACACCGTCATGGCGATGTAGCGATAGCGATAGACGACCGCGACGCGGTCCAACAGGTGGACATCGTTGTCGGTTGGGAAATGGGCCTGTGGCGCCGGCGCCGGACCGGTCCCGGAGGTCGGCCCGGCCGATGGCCCAGGATGCGGCGTCTTGACCGGAGAGTCCTTCATCGCCGCGCGATCTACTGAGGAGTGACTTGCGTCGTAACTGTGGCCGCCAGCACGCCTGTCGCGGCGGCCGCCGATGACACCGCCGCAGCCGACTGCACCGTGTGGCCCAGCACCCCGGCGAGTGGTGGAATGCGGAACGGCAGCTTGACGATCGCCGACACGGCCTCGCCGGCCGCGACGGTCAGCATCTGGCTCGCCGCGAGAATCGATTGATCGTTGCCGACGATCTCGACGATATAGGCTCCGGGATCGATCGGGCGGAACGCGAAGAGACCCGATTTGTCGGTCAGCTGCGTGTCGAGAATTCCGCCGGCTCGCGCGTCGCGCAGCCGAACGATCGCGTTCGGCAACTCGCCGTACGTCGAAGTGAGCGCGTTGCCCTGGATGATGGCGAACACGTTGGGACGGGTCCCCGGAAACAGCCGCGAGACCGGGGCGCTCGGCGGCATCGTGCTCACCGTGGGAACGACGGCGCGCGCCGAAGTGACCGGGTGCGCCGGCTGCTGGGCGCCGATCCCAAGGGTCGTGGCCGCGACGAAGACGCCGATTGGGGCGAGAATGGGTCGGTACATTACAATCCTCGTGTGTTATCGGCCGAAACTGGCCGTACCTGCAGACGCAGTATATATGACTCTAAATGACAATAATGATGTTAGCAACCATCTATGTCAATGCTAACACGAGACGTTCAAGTCCTCAAGCAAGTAACTGGCCGCCACGGGCAGGGACGCAGGATGCCGCTCCAAGTTGAAGCAGGCTAAGTCGTTGTTTACTGGACACTTGTGGGTCAATCGTGGCGCATAGTTTGCCTGTAGCGCGTCAATTCAGTGCCTGAACAAAAACAGAGGGAGGAATCATGGGCGAGCATATCACGTTCAAGAGCAACGGCCACACCACGCCGGGGTATCTCGCGCGGCCGGCTCGGCCCGGACCGGGCGTCATTGTGATCCAGGAGTGGTGGGGGCTGGTGCCGCACATCGAGCGCACCGCCGACCGGTTCGCAATGGAGGGATTCGTGGCGTTGGCGCCAGACCTGTATCACGGGCAGAGCGCGAAGGGGCCGGATCAAGCCGGAAAGCTCATGATGGCGCTTCGCATCGACGAAGCGGCGCGCGATCTCGCCGCGGCCATCGACCACCTGGCGGCCGAGCGCGACGTCACCGGCCAGAAAGTGGGCACGGTTGGATTTTGCATGGGTGGCGCGCTGTCGCTGTTTGCGGCGAGCCGCAATCCTGAAGTCGGCGCGTGCGTGATCTTTTACGGAGGCCATCCCAACGTCAAGCCCGATCTGGCGACGCTGCAGGCACCCGTACTCGGGCTCTACGCGGGCAACGACACGTTTGTCACGCCGGACGTCGTCAAAGACCTGGGCCGGCAGCTCACGGCGCTCGGGAAACGGCACGACTTTCACACGTATCCGCTGGCCCAGCACGCCTTCTTCAACGACGAACGTCCCGAAGTCTACGACGCGGCCGCCGCGGCCGACGCGTGGGCGAAGACGATCGCCTTCTTCCGCCGCGAGCTGCAGGCGTGAGCGCGCTCTGGCGCCCGGCACTGGTCGTTGTGGCGGTCGGCGCCGCCGCCGCCCCGCTGCCGCCCGGCGTGGTGGAACGTTTCTACTCTGACGGTCTGTATCTCGCGCTCCAGCCTCGCCTCACGTGGGCGTCAAACCGCCTTCCCTTTGCGCTTTTCGACGCCCTGCTCGTTATCGCCATCGGCGCGTGGCTCGTGTCGGTGGCTGTCGACATCGTGCGAGCGAGGCGCGGAGGATGGGCGCGCCACGTCGCACGAGCCGTCGCACGCACGGTCGTATGGACGGCGATCCTGTACCTGCTGTTTCTCGCGCTCTGGGGACTGAACTACCGCCGCGTCCCGCTCGCCGGCAAGCTGCAGTTCGACGCGCGCACCGTGTCGCCCGAGGCGGCCCGCGTCCTTGTGTCGACCACAATCGCGCAGGCCAACGCGCTGCACGATCGGGCGCATGCGAACGGCTGGCCTCCGGCCGATGCCATCGACGCGCCGCTCGCGCAGGCCTTCGCGCGCGTGCAGCGCGAGCTTGGTGCCGCGCGCCTCGCCGTGCCCGGGCGACCCAAGCAGACGCTGCTCGATCTGTATTTTCGCCGCGCCGCGGTCGAGGGCATGACCGATCCGTACTTTCTCGAAACGCTGGTCGCAAGCGATCTCTTGCCGTTCGAACGGCCCTTCGTCGTGGCGCACGAGTGGAGCCACCTGGCCGGGTTTGCCGATGAAGGCGAAGCCAACTTCCTCGGGTGGCTGATGTGCCTGCGCGGCACGGAAGGCGAACAATACAGCGGCTGGTTGTTCTTGTACAGCGAGGCGATTCGCGCGGTCGGCGTTCGCGACCGGGCCGAGCTCAGTGGCCAGCTTGCGGCTGGGCCCCGAGACGATTTGCGGGCGATCGCGGTTCGAATCCAGCGTCAGATCAGCCCCTGGCTCTCGGCCGAGGGCTGGCGCGTCTACGATCAGTACCTGAAGGCGAATCGAGTCGAAGCGGGCGCGGCGAGTTATGCGGAAGTGGTACGGCTGGCGCTCGGCGTGCGGTTTGGACCCGACTGGACGCCTCTTGTTCGTTGATGGTGCTCCTTGTTCGTTGGTCAGCCCCCAATCCTGGCGATAGTGACAGATTTTCTCGCGACCGCGTAGATTGTGCGACCACCAACGGCTTTGTAAGTTCCGTTCAGGCTTGGCCCTCCCCCAGCTCGCCACAACCGATTGCAATCAGAGCGCTTAGCTCACCTGGCCTCTTCCGGCCCGCCGCTTGCCCCGTCCCGTGGCGTGCGAACCAATTCATCTTCCTCCGACCGTCGCGGCTTCACGCTCATCGAGACCGTCCTGGTCGTCACGATTATGGCGGTCGGCACGTCGATGGCGCTCGCCGAAATCAACATCGCGCTGCCATCGATGAAAGGTGACGGCGCGATGCGCGCCGCGATCGCCGAGTTCAACCTCGCGCGCGAGCTGGCGCAGACCCAGCGGCGCAACATGCAGGTGGTGTTCACCGCTCCTCACAGGATTCAAATTCTCCGTCAGGACGTGCCCAACGGAACGACCCTGGTTGGATCGATCGATTTCGAGGGCGCTGTGCGATTCGGCCTGACACCGGGACTGCCTGACACACCTGACGCGTTCGGGAATAACAACGCCACCGATTTCGGAACGACGACGGCAATCTACTTCACGAGCGAAGGCGAGCTCATCGACGACCAAGGCGTTCCCGTCAACGGCACGATTTTCATGGCCATCCCAGGGCAGCCTCGCTCGGCGCGCGCAGTGACTGTGCTCGGCGCGACGAGTCGAATCAGGGCGTACCGCTGGAAGGGCTCGAGTTGGGAGAAGTGACCATATGCGAAGAATGACCTCGGCGAGCGGCTTCTCGCTGCTCGAAACCATCGTCTCGATGGGCGTGTTGACGGTCGGCATGCTCGGCGGCATCGGCGTGCTGGCGCGCGGCATGAGTTACGTGGTCAGCTCGCCGGGCGACCTGATCGCCACGCAAAAGGCGTCGGAGGCGATTGAAAGCGTCTTCACCGCGCGCGACACCCGCGTGCTGACGTGGGCGCAGATTCGCAACCTGCATGGCGTCTCGGGCAGCGACGGCGGCGTCTTCCTCGATGGCCCGCAATCGTTGAGGACTTCTGGCATCGACGGCCTCGTCAACACCGCCGATGACGGCGCCGTGGAGCAAGTCGTCGACCCCGGGCCGGACAACGTCGTCGGCACGGCCGACGACCAGGTCATCGTGTTGAACGGATTCACCCGCGAGATCGAGATTCGGGACATCGAGCCGGCGCTTCGCCAGATCAAGGTCACCGTCAAGTATCAGCAGGGCTCCACCCTGCGCCAGTACGAATTGATCACCTATGTCTCCAATTATGTCTGACGAACGCGGTTTCACGCTGACAGAGCTGCTGGTCGCGACGGCCTTGTCGCTGCTCGTGCTGTCGTCGACGGCGATGACGTTCAAGGGCGCGCTCGATCTGAACGACGCCGCCACGCTGACGGCCGATTCGAGCCAGAACCTGCGCGCCGGCACGAACCTCATGGTGCGCGATCTGTTGCAGGCAGGTCGCCTGATTCCGATCGGCGGCATTCCCACGCCGTCGGGACCGGGCACGACGGCGGTCAACAGACCGAGCCCCCCCGGCACTCCGTACACCTTCGATCCGGCGCTCGATGTCATCCAGGCGGTCACGCCGGGCCCTGGGCTCGGCCCGGTTGTCGACGGCAAGGCGACTGACATGGTTACGGTCCTGATGGTTGACACGAGCCTGGATCTCTCTCAGGTCTTTCCCACGATCGCCGCCGACGGATCGAGCATGACCGTTCCAGCGTCCGTCTCCATCACGAATCCGGCGACGGCGATTCGTCCGGGCGACCTGATCCTGTTCGAGGGCACGGCGAACGTGCTCCAGCAAGTGACCTCGGTGTCCGGCCAGACGGTGTCCTTCGCCGCCGGCGACGACTTCAATTTGAACCAACGCGACGCGACTGCAGGCTGCATCATGCAGCTCCAGACCAACGGCGCGTTCCAGGCGAATACCATCACCGCGATGCGCGTGCTGATGATCACGTATTACGTCGATCCCTTTACGACGCCGGGCTCGCCGCGTTTGGTGCGGGTGGTGAATCGCTCGACGCCGCGGGCGTTGGCGGGCGTCGTCGAGGATCTGATGATTACGTACGACTTGGTCGACGGCGTCACGAACCCGACCAACCTGCCGGAGCCGGTCGCGCCCAACACGCCGGCGCAGATCCGCAAGGTCAACTTGCATGTGGGCGTGCGATCGGAAGCGCAGAGCACGCGCACGCACGACTACATCCGTAACCACGTGGGGACGCAGGTCAGCTTGCGCAGCCTCGCGTTCGTTCCTCGCTATCAATAAGGATTGCCACACCCATGGGCGCACGAGCACTTTCACCGTCGGACACACGCGCCGCCGCGCCGGGCGAACGCGGCGTCGCGCTCGTCACCTCGCTCATGATGATGTTTCTCGTCTCGTCGCTGCTCGTGGGCTTCACGCTCGTCGTCATGAGCGACAGCAAGCTCCGCGGCATCGACCAGAACCGCAGCCAGGCGTTTTATGCCTCGCACGCGGGCCTCGAGAAGCTGACAGCCGACCTCGGCAATCTGTTCGAGGTCAATTTTGCGCCGACGAGAACGCAGCTCGACGGGCTGCAGACGACGAGCGTTCGGCCCGCGCTGTCGGGTGTCACCTACGTCGCCGCGGACGGGACGTCGGGCTATGCCTTGAGCTTTCCGCCGGACGGCAACGGCAATCCGCAGGCGTCGAACCACACGATTTTGTCCGGGCCCTACCAGGGGCTGCAGGGCTTGATTACGCCGTACACCATCGACGTGACGGCTCGCACGCCGACCAACGGCGAAGTGCATCTCGAGCGGACCGTCAACACCGTCACCATTCCGGTGTTTCAGTTCGGCACGTTCTCCGACACCGACCTCAGTTTCTTTGCCGGACCGAACTTCAACTTCGGTGGACGCGTGCACACCAACGGCAACCTCTTCCTCGCCAGCGGCGCGACGCTCACCATGGCCGATCGCATCACGGCGGTCGGCGAAGTGGTTCGCACCAACCTCTCAAATGGATGGCAAACGAGCACGAACTACACAGGCAACGTCGCGGTCGCTTATAAACCCGGAGCGACCCGCAATCTGCTGACGACCGAGGGAAGCCTGACGGCCACTCTCGGCTCCTCGCAAAACGAGCCGACATGGACCAACGTGTCGCTGGGGGCGTATCACGGCTATATCCGCAACGTGCGCACCGGCGCAAAACGACTCGACCTGCCGCTCATCACGGTCGGCGGACAGACGACCGACCTGATCCGGCGTCCGGGCGCGGCGAACGAGGATACGGCGAATCCGACGTTGTTCGGTCAGCGGTACTTCTCCATGGCGAGCCTCCGGATTCTGCTGTCCGACACGCCGCAGGCGATCCAGAACCTGCCGACCGTGACTCAGGCGACGCAGCCCGTGCTGCTCGACTGGACCGGGGGACCGCCGGCCGGGTACACGGTCGACGCGACACATCCTCCGCTCGCCGTGTCGGCAGGTCTGGCGCCGGGACCGGCGGCCATCACCACGACCACAACCGTCAACACGCTGGCGGGCGCCGCGACCATTCAGGTGAATTCCATCGCTAATTTCGTCGTGCCCGGGGATATCTTCGTCAACGGCCGAGCGGTGTGGTGCACCGGCGCCGCGACCAACCTTCCCGGGCCGCGCTTCACGGGCTGCGTGGGAACGCCCGCCACCAACGCAGGGGTGACGGTCGAGACCGGCTACCGGACGCCGCTCAACACCAGTCTCATCGGCGGCTACATCAAGATCGAGAAGCAGGACATCAACGGCGTGTGGTCCGACGTGACGCTGGACATCCTCAACTTGGGCATGGCCGGCAAGCAGCTCTCGAACGCCGGCTTGTGCAATCCGCAGGATCCCAACCCGAACGCCGTCATCCGGATCGAGCGGCTCAAGGACAATCCGGGCGGCTGCAATAACGGCAGCGTCACGGCGACCGACTACTGGCCCAACGCCCTCTTCGACACGCGCGAAGGCAACGTGCGCGACAGCGTGGCGACCAACACCACGACCGTGACGCTCGGCGGCGTGATGTCGTACGTCGAGCTCGACGTCAACAATCTGAGACGATGGTTGCAGGGAGGCATCGGCGCCCAGGGCGCCAACGCGATGAACGTCACCGGCTACGTCGTGTATTTCTCCGACCGGCGAAACAACCGGAACGCGGGCGGACAGGAAACCGCGGAGTACGGGGTCGAAGACTTCGTCAATCCCATCACGGTGACCGGCACGCCCAACGCGGTGCTGGATGCCGGCGAGGACATCAACACCAACGGCGCGCTGGACGCGTACGGGCAAACACCCATCGTGCCCGCCGGAGGGATTGCGCCGCTCAACAACGCCGCGACGCCGTTCACGGCCGTCGCCGCAACCGTCGCGCAGGTGAATCGGCCGTTGTTCTTCCGCCGCGCGCTGAAGATCGTCAACGGCACGCTCGGCAACGTCATCGCGCCGGGGTTGACGGTCGCCTCGGAAAATCCGGTGTACCTGCGGGGCGATTACAACGCATCGGCGGCGAACGGCTTCGGCAATCCTCACGTGGCGACCGCGTTCATGGCGGACGCGCTCACCCTGCTCTCAAACAACTGGAACGACAGAAGCTCGTTCCTCGCACCGGAGGATCCGGCGCAGCGTACGGCGACCGACACCTGGTACCGCTTCGCGGTCATTTCCGGCAAGGGGCCGTCGTTTCCGCGCCCGACGGGGTGGGTCTCGCCGCAGGACTTCGGAACCGACGGCGGCGCGCACAACTTCCTGCGGTATCTGGAGGACTGGGGCGGCCGCACGCTCAATTACCGCGGGGCGATCGCGAGTTTCTACTACAACCGTCAGGCGCTAGGCACCTACAAGTGCTGCACCAACGTGTACAAACCTCCCACACGCGGCTACAACTTCGACGTCGATTTCCTGACGCCGGCCCTGCTCCCGCCGCGCACGCCGATGTTCCGCGACGTCAACACCACCGGCTTCACGCAGATCACCCAGCCCGGAAAGTAGCGCACGGGCTGATCGGCGTGGCGGCGCGGAGCGAGACGGTTCGCGCGTCGTGCCCGTAATACACCCGCTCGAGAAACAGTCCCGATGGCGGCGCGGTGAGACGCGCCGGCGCCCCCGACGCGCTGGCAAGAAACGTCGCCGCGGCCGCCGGCTCGAGGCCGCCACGCCCAATCTCGACGAGCACGCCGACGATCCGGCGGACCATCTTCCACAAGAAGTGCGATCCTTCGATGGCGACGAGCACCAGATCGCCGTCTTCCGCGATGTCAAGGCGATCGACGAGCACGAGCGTGGAGCGCTCGGTCTGCTGCATCCGGTTATCGTTTTCTTGTGCTCGGGCCCCAAACGACTGGAAGTCTTTCATGCCGACGAACGACGGCGCCGCCTCGCGCATGCGGTCGACGACGATCGGGTCTTTGACCCACCACACGTACGCCTTGGCAAACGCCGTCCGCCGCCGCGCGATCTGATACAGATAGCGGCGGGCGACGGCGTCGTGTCTGGCGTGAAAGCGGTGCGGCACGACCTCGGCGGCCAGGATGTTGATGTCGGCCGGCAATTCGTCATTGAGCCGGCCGCGCAGCGTGTCCGGCGGCAGCGTCGTGCTGAGATCCAGATGTGCGACCTGTGCGAGGGCGTGCACGCCCGCGTCGGTCCGGCCCGATCCGTAGAGCTCGAAGTCCGTGCGCGCCGACACCGTGCGCACGGCGCGATCGAGCAGGCCCTGCACGGTCTTGGCGTTCTTTTGGATCTGCCATCCGCTGTACCGGGTGCCGGCGTATTCGATCGTCAGCTTGAAGCGGGGCACGGCGGCATTCTATTGCGGTTTTCACCACTGCGTAGCGACGGATCGTTACGGTCACGCTGCTGGACGGCATCGATCACGGCCAACCGGGTCGGGCGCCGGAACGCGCGTCTCCGGTTCGTACCCGTGCCGCTCCCGCGGCGATCATCGGCTGGCTTCAATATGGGCGATGCACGGCAAGCGCCGCCAGTGGTCATGCGAGCGCCACGGATCGTGGGGGTCAGGATCGCCGCGATGAGAACCTGCGTCGCGCGTTGGCAAATCGAGTCCGGCCGCCCTCCCACGGTTGGCCGCGCCCGACGCCGTTCAGCAGCGCGGTCCCATGCAGCGGTCGTGCCGGTGGCAGCGGCCGTCTGAGCGCGCCGACGCCAGCCCGTTCCGGAAGTCGGACGACGCGATTCTGCGCGCCGACTCCGGTCCGCGTGATCCGTGGCGTTTGGATGAGCAAGGCTGGTGCTGCCGCGACGTGGACGTCGTTGGCATCAGCTGATAGTCGGTGCGGGAGGGAACGAGCGCGAGCGACGGCCGCCTTCCCGGCGCGCGAGGCGACCGCAGCCACCGGCACGACCGCTGCGTGACGCAGGCCATGACGGCGCTACGCACAGATGAAAGCCGGGCCTATTGTTCCTCCCGGTTCAGCCAGTCCTCCCACGCCTTGAAATCAAACGGACGGCCGAGGAAATCTTGAACGAGCGTAGCCGCCGGCTTCGACCCGCCGGGCGCGAGAATCGTGTCGCGGTACTTGTGCGCGACTTGCGGCGCGAGGAGATTGGCGCGATCGAAGTGGTTGAACAGGTCCTTCGCGATGACGAGCGACCACATGTACGTGTAGTAGACGGCGGAGTAGCCATCGAGATGACCGAATGAGGTTTGGAAATGCGTCCCTTCGGCGTACGGGAACGGCCGTAAGGTGTTGGTCAGCTCCTTGACCATCGCCGTCGTGTCGACCGACTTCGGATCGCGGTCGTACACGGAAAGGGACAGCTTCGCGTAGATCATTTGCTGCCGCACGCCGAGCGCCTTGCCGAACTCGCTCGCGCGCCGCATCTGCTTCACGAGCGACGCGGGAATCGGCTCGTTGGTTTGGTAGTGCTTCGCGAAGGTCGCCAGCGTCGCGGGATCCCACGTCCACTCCTCGAGCATCTGCGACGGCGCCTCGACGAAGTCCTGCTCGGTGCTGATGCCGCTGATGCCGACCCACTGATGGCGCCCGGACACGAGGGTATGCACCAAGTGTCCAAACTCGTGGAAGAAGGTCACCACGTCGTCGTGCGTCATCAACCCCGGATCGCCAGGCTGTCCGCCCGGCAGATTGCAGACGAGCGCGGCTTCGGGAATCTGCCGTCCCGCGGCACCCGTGCGGATGCCGAACTGCGCCGCGTGGTTGTACTTGTTAGGACGGGGATGCATGTCGAGATAGAACCGGCCGACGAGCCGGCCGTTCTCCAGCATCTCGTACGCCTCGACCGACCGGTCCCATACCGGCACGTTCGCGAGCGGCCGGTACGTGACGCCGAACAGCTTGCTGGTGACGTCGAGCAACCCTTGCTTCACGCGATCGAACGCGAAGTAGGGTCGGACCGACTGCGAGTCGAAGTCGTAGCTCGCTTTGCGGACCAGGTCCGAGTAGTAGGTGTTCTCCCACGCGTTGACGACGGTCGTGCCCGGCCCGTCCTGCTGCTTGCGTTTCAGAATCACGTCGAACTCGCGTTGGGCCTTGGACCCGGAGGCGGCGATGATGCGATCGAGGAACTCGGAGGCCTTCGTCGCGCTCCCGACCATCTTGTCGGCGGTGATGTAGTTCGCCCAATCGTCGTACCCGATCAGCCGTGCAAGCTCCGCGCGCTTCGCGATCATCGTGTCGAGCACCCCGATGTTCTTCGGGTACGCGCGGTTCTGATATTCCATGTACATCCGCTTCCGGAGGTCCTCGCTCTTCGCGTACGAGAACACCGGCAGCGAATCGGGATAGTCGATCGTCAACGTGACGACGCCGTTGGCGTCCGGCTTGTGCCGGGCGATGTAGTCGGCGGGAAGGCCGTCCAGCTCCGCGGCGCTCTTGGCGGTGACCGTTCTGAGGTCGGTCCGAATGTTGCGATCGAAGTCCTGTCCCACGACCACCAGCTCGTCGCGCAAGGCTTGAATGCGTTTGCGCGTCGCCTCGTCCTTGTCGACGCCCGCAAGCCGGAAGTCGCGCAGCGTGCGCTGCACGAAGTACTTCGTCTCCGGATCCGCCCGGCTCACGTCAAGACCGTTGATGGCCTCGTAGACGCCGCGATTGAGCGACAGCTCGGTCGCCAGCGCGCCGACCTTCTGCGTGACGCGTTCGGCGGTCTGACGGACCTGTTCGTCGGGATGGACGGCTTGGATTAATCCCGCCTGCGACCCCACGGCGTCCAGCTCCAACGCCACATCGTCGTACGGCCGGAGCGTGTTGTCGATGGTGCGCGCGGCCTTGATCGAGGTCACGCGAGCGAGCGTCTCGCGTGCGTGGGCCAAACGCGCGTCCATGGCCCGCTCGAAGGACGCCGCGTCGGACATTCCGCTCCAGAACGGGGCGCTCGTCGCGCCGACCGCTGGAGCGGCGCTCTGCGCCTGCAGGCCCGCGGCGCTTGAGAGAAGGACGAGGGCGACGACGAGACGAAGCGATCGCATGGAGTTCGTGGACATGGTTTTATGGTGTGCTCAGGGCCGGCATCAGCGTCACGACCGTGGATCGATCGAAGGGGAAGTAGCGCCTGAACATGTCCTGCAGGGTCTGCGGCGTGACGGCGTTGATCCGGTCGTGGCGTCGCACGATCTCCGCTGGGTCGTCTCCCAGGGCGAGCACCGCCTCGAAGCGCCGCAGCCAGTAGCCGTTCTGCTTCAACGCCGTCTCGTAACTGCGCCGCGCCGATTCCTTGGCGCGGTTCGTCAGATCGGCGGACGGTCCGTCCTGCTGCAGGCGCTTGATTTCCTGCAGCACGCGATCCGTCATCGTCTGGACGTTCTCGGGCGCCGCCCCGAAGCTCACCATTGTGTGCCCGTCGCCGCGCTGCGGCAGCGACTGGTCCAACCCGACCGAGACAGTGTAGGTCTGTCCCAGGTCCTCGCGCAGAATGTCGCGGAGCGCAATGTCGAGCACTGTCGTGGCGGCGGCCAAATTCTCTTGTTCGGACGGATCCGGCGGCGGATCGGCGAAGAAGCTGATCACGGTCTGGCCGCGTGGCTCCCGTCCCTTCTCGACGCGAACGCGCTCCACGGATTCCGGAAAGTGAATCGCGAGATCCTTGAACTGCGACGTCTTTCTTCCCGTTGACGGAAGGGAGCCGACGTACTGCGCGAGCAGGGGGATCGCGTCCTCCGGCTTGAACGCGCCGACCAGGAAGAACGTAAAGTCGGCGGCATTCGAGAACCGGGCGCGATAGAATGCGATCATCTTTTCCTTGGTAAGCGCCGCGACTCGATCGGGCGTGACCGGCTGCGCCGTGTAGTGATTCGACGTGTTCACCAGCCCCACGCGCTCGCCGAACACCTGCAGCGGCGCCTGATCCCGATTCGCGACCCTGGCGTCCAGTTGCCGCTTCATCAACACCAGCGCGTCGGGATCGTCACCCGGCGCGGTGAATTTCTCGTACAGCAGTTGCAGCGCCGTCTCGAGCTGCGAGGGTGCCGCGCTTCCCGAGATCCCGTGGATGGAGAGCGAAATAAACGGCGAGGCCGACGCCAGCTTGCCGGCGAGGAGCTTCTGCAGGTCCAGCGCCTTCAATCCCCCGGTGCCGGACAGCTCGACATACGCCGGCGCGAGCGACGCCTCCAGGAAGTCGGCCGCCGGCGCGAGCGAGGCGCCGCCGAGCGCATTCATCGAGAACAGCACCTGATCGTTCTTGAAATCGGTCGGCTTGAGCCACGCTTCGACGCCGTTTGCGAAGCGGACGATGGTGACGCCGAGCGTCTCGAGGGTGCGTCGTGATTCCACCGCCCCGGCGGCTGGCTTCCGTTCCATCAGCTCGCGCGTCGTCGTCGTGTCGCTCCACGCCGTGACCGCCGTGCGCTCCGCCGAGAGGAGCGCCGCCTGCAACTGCGCGTCGGACGGAATACGGATGCCGGGTTTTTGGGGCGACACGGCCAGGACGACGCGGCTGCCAGCCGCCAGCAGGCTCTGCCCCATACTGGAAGTGTCGGCCGGGGAGATGCCCGGCAATATCTGCTGCACGAGCCCGTATTCGTAGGCGATGCCCGGCGTCGGCTCGTCCTCAAGAAAATAGGCGAGGCATTCCTGCGCGAATGAGCCAGTTTCGGTCTTGTCGCGCTCGTTGTACGCCCGCTCGTAAAACGCCGCCATCCATTGCTTCGCGCGGTTCAGCTCGGACAAGGAGAAGCCGTACTCCCTCACCCGCTCGGCCTCCACGGCGATCGCGCCGGCGCCTTCTTCGAGCTTGCCGTCCTGCACGGCGGCGGCAATCGAGAAGGTCGAGACGGCGGGGCCGAGCGCACCGCCGGACACCCCGGCGCCGAGGAACTGCGCATCCGGCCTTCGAGCGAGCTCGGTGAGCCGCTCGTTGAACATGTGCTCGACCAGGCGTTGCACGAGGTCGCGCCGGTAGTCGGCGACGCGAAGCCCGCTCTCTTTCGCGCGCTTCCGCACAATCTGCACGGTCGACCGCGTCAGCTCCGAGTCGGTGACGATGCTGACGAGCGGCTGCTGGTGAAGCGGGACGGTGCTGGCCGGGAGGGGCGCCGCCGCGGCCCTCGCCTTGAGGGTCCCGAAGGTCGACGTGATCGCGTTTTCGATCTGCTGCGGCTCGATGTCGCCGACCGCAATCAACGCCATACGCTCGGGGCGGTACCACGTGTCGTAGAAGGCGCGCAGGCGCTCGACCGGTGCGGTACGGATAACGTCAGGCTTGCCAATCGGAAGGCGCTCCGCGTAGCGGGATTGGTAATAGAGGATCGGCACCTGCTTGTCTCGCACGCGCGAGTTCGCGCCCAGGCCGCCCCGCCATTCCTCGATGACGACCCCGCGTTCCTTCTCGACCTCCTTGGGATCGAGCGTGAGCCCACCCGCGAAATCCGCGAGCGCGTCCAGCCCTTTGGCGACGACCGTCGGGTCGTCGGTGGGAAGGTCGAGCATGTAAACCGTCTGGTCGAAGCTCGTATAGGCGTTGACGTGCGGTCCAAGCCGTGCGCCCTTGGATTCGAAGTAGGACACCAATTCGCCCGGCTTGAAATGGGCGCCGCCGTTGAAGGCCATGTGCTCGATGACGTGCGCCAGCCCCTGCTGATCGTCCGCCTCGTTGAGCGAGCCGGCTTTCACGGCCAGCCGCAAGGAGATCCGCTTCTCGGGCCGGGCGTTCCGGCGGACGAAGTACGTGAGACCGTTCGGCAGCGCGGCGGTATGAATCGCCGAGTCGAACGGGATGGCGTCCTGTAAGTTGAACGCTTGCGCCGCCGCGGGCTGGGCGAGAATGCCGGCAGGCGACGCAAGCCCCAGGAGGAGGAGAACGAGCGCGGCGGCGCGAGAAAGCCGTTGGTGCATCATCTCACTTTAGCAGGTCTTCGTCCGGCCGCCGAACCTAGTATATTTCAAGGGCACCCGACGCCTGTATGAAGAAGGTCTGCGACACCATTCTCGACGCGATCGGCCACACACCGCTGGTGCGCATCAACACGATCACCAAGGGCCTCGTGCACGCGACCGTCCTGGCCAAGCTCGAGACGTTCAATCCCGGCAACTCGATCAAAGACCGCATGGCGGTCAAGATGATCGAGGATGCCGAGCGCGCCGGGCTGCTCAAGCCGGGCGGCACCATCATCGAAGGGACGTCGGGCAACACCGGCATGGGCCTGGCGATTGTGGCCGTCGTCAAGGGCTATAAGTGCATCTTCACGACGACCGACAAGCAGTCGAAAGAAAAGGTCGACGCGCTGAAAGCCTTCGGTGCGGAAGTCATCGTGTGTCCGACCAACGTCGACCCCGACGACCCGCGGTCCTACTACTCGGTGTCGTCGCGCCTCGAGACGGAGGTGCCGAACTCCTGGAAAGCGAATCAGTACGACAACCTCTCGAACACCGCGGCGCACTACGAGCAGACCGGGCCGGAAATCTGGGAGCAGACCGACGGTCGCGTGACGCATCTGGTCGCCGGCGTCGGCACGGGCGGCACCATCACCGGCGTGGGCCGGTTCCTGAAAGAGCGGAACCCGACCATCAAGGTGTGGGGCATCGACACGTACGGCTCGGTGTTCAAGAAATACAAAGAGACGGGTCTCTTCGACAAGCACGAGATCTACCCGTACATCACCGAAGGGATCGGCGAGGATTTTCTCCCGAAGAACGTGGACTTCGACATCGTCGATCATTTCGAGAAGGTCACCGACAAAGACGCCGCGATCATGACGCGCCGGATCGCGCGCGAAGAAGGAATCTTCGCCGGCAACTCGGCCGGCTCGGCGATGGCCGGCGTGCTACAGCTCAAAGATCACTTCCGCAAAGACGACGTGGTCGTCGTGATCGTTCACGACCATGGATCGCGCTATCTCGGGAAAATGTTCAACGACGACTGGATGCGCGAGAAGGGGTTCCTCGAGAAGACCGGCATGAGGGCGCGCGATCTGGTGGCGTCGGGCCTGTCCGGCGAGCTCTTCTCTGTCGAGTCCAACGAGCCGGTCGAGCATGCCGTGCGCGTGATGAGCGAGCACGACTTCTCGCAGATTTCGATCACGCGCGACAAGCGGCTGATCGGATCGCTGAACGAGACGCACCTCTACGAAGCGCTCGTGCGGAACGGCGACATCAAGAGCCATCCGGTCGAGTCGATCATGCAGCCGGCGTTTCCATTCGTCGACATCTCGACGCCGGTCGATCTGCTGTCCACGATGATCACGCCGCAGAACCCGGCCGTCCTGGTGCGCGATTTCAAGACCGAGAAGACGTTCATCATCACCCGGTCGGATCTGATCCGGGTGCTCTGAGAGGTCTCGCTCCGGCAAAGGGGAAAGTCCATTATTATTGGGCCATGGCTGCATACGTGATCCTGAATATCGAGGTGACCAACCCGGAACGCTTCGCCGAGTACGTCAAAGTGGCCGGCGCCACCGTGGCCCGCTACGAGGGCAAGTATCTGGCCCGCGGAGGCAAGGCGGAAAAACTCGAAGGTTCGTGGGAGCCGCTCCGGTTTGTCGTGCTCGAGTTTCCGAGCCTGCAACGCGCGAAGGAGTGGTGGGCTTCGGAAGAGTACCGGCACCCGAAGGCGCTGCGGCAGAGCGCGTCGACGACCAACATGATCGTGGTGGAGGGTGTCTGATCTCGTCGCGGTGACCCGGGAGGTCAGCCCCGCGATCGGGCGCTGCGAGCTGACGCATCTGCCGCGCCGCGCGATCGACATCGACGTGGCGCGCGCCGAGCACGCCGCCTACGAGGAGGCTCTTGCCGGCGCCGGTTGCACGATCCTTCGCCTCGTCGCGGGCCCAGACATGCCCGATTCGATGTTTGTCGAGGACATCGCCGTCGTCTTCGATGAGATCGCGATCGTGACGCGGCCCGGCGCCCCGTCGCGCCGCCACGAAACGCCTGAGGTCGCTGAGACGCTCGGTCGATATCGCCCGCTTCGGCACATTGAAGCACCAGGAACGGCCGACGGCGGCGACGTGCTCGTGGTCGGCCACACGGTCTTCGTCGGCTGTTCCAGCCGAACCAATGCCCCGGCGATCGACCAAATGCGACAGTTTCTTGGCGGGCACGGCTACACCGTCGTGGGCGTCGGCCTCGGCGGATGCCTGCATCTCAAGTCCGCCGTGACCGCCCTCGCCGACGATCTCCTGCTCGTCAATCGCGACTGGGTCTCGATCGAGCCCTTCTCGACCGTCGAACTCATCGACGTGCATCCCGACGAGCCGTCCGGCGCGAATGCGTTGCGCGTGGGCGGCGAGGTGGTCTACGCGGCGTCATTTCCGCGCACGCGCGAGCGGTTGGAACGGCGCGGTCTCCGCGTGCGCGCGGTCGACGTCAGCGAAATCGCGAAAGCCGAGGGCGCGATCACTTGCTGCAGCCTGATCTTTTCTGCGACGGTCCGGCTAAAGCCGGACACCACGTACCGACGACGGTCCGGCTAAAGCCGGACACTACGTACCGACGACGGTCCGGCTAAAGCCGGACACTACGTACCGACGACGGTCCGGCTAAAGCCGGACACCACGTACCGACGACACTACGTACCGGCGACGGTCCGGCTGAAGAGGTTGTGAAAAAAAGCCACGTTTGAACGCAGAGCGCGCAGAACTCGCAGAGAATCGTTTTGAGGATTTCCTCTGCGGTCTCTGCGGCCTCCGCGTTTAGCGCGATCTCTTCATAGGCTGGGAAGCCGGACGCCCCGTACTAGACCCTGCCATAATGACCTGTGCCGTTCAGTCATCTGAAACTTCATCCCAGTCTCCTCAGGGGCCTCAAAGATCTCGGGTTTGTCCGACCGACGCCGATTCAGGCTGACGCGATTCCGCCGGCGTTCGAAGGGCGCGACGTGCTCGCCTGTGCGATGACCGGCAGCGGCAAGACCGCCGCATTTCTGCTCCCGATCCTCCACAAGCTGCTGGATCGCCCGCGGGGCGTGACCCGCGCGCTTGTGATCACCCCGACGCGCGAGCTCGCGGCCCAGATTCTTGAAGATCTCAACGACCTCGCGGTCCACACACCGATCACCGCCGCGTCGGTCTTCGGCGGCGTCGGCATGGGACCACAAGAGCATGCCTTCCGGAGCGGCGTCGACGTGATCGTCGGCACACCCGGCCGCCTGCTCGATCATTTCCGTATGCCGTACGCCAGGCTCGCCGGCCTCGAGCACCTCGTGCTCGACGAGGCGGATCGCATGCTCGACATGGGCTTCCTGCCCGACATCCGCCGGATCCTCCGGCATCTGCCGGCCAGGCGCCAGACGCTGTTCTTCAGCGCGACGATGCCGGCGCCCATTGCGGAACTGTCGCGCGAGATGCTCAAGCAACCGGCGATGATCAATATCGAGCGGCGCTCGGCGCCCGCCGTCGGGATCACGCATGCGGTCTATCCCGTGCCGCAGCATCTCAAGCCGGCGCTGCTGGTCAGGCTGTTGCACAAGGGCGACATGCACGACGCGCTCGTCTTCACGCGGACGAAACATCGCGCCAATCGGCTCGCGAAACATCTCGTGGAGCACGGGCTCAAGGCCGAGCGCATTCACGGCAACCGGTCCCAGCCGCAGCGGACCGAAGCGCTGGCTGGATTCAAGAGCGGAAAGTACCGCGTCCTTGTCGCCACCGACATCGCCGCGCGCGGGATCGACGTCACTGCGCTGGGGCACGTCGTGAATTTCGACGTGCCGGTGGTCCCAGACGATTACATCCACCGCGTCGGACGCACGGCGCGCGCCGAAGCCACCGGCGCCGCGTTTACCTTTGTGTCACCCGAAGAAGAGGGCGATTTGCGCGCGATCGAGCGCGCGATCGGCCACCGGCTGCCGCGCGTCACCGTGCCCGACTTCGATTACACGGCGCGCCAGGAGGCGCGGCTCGAAGTGCCGCTGGCGCAGCGAATCGCGGAGATCCGCGCCAGGAAGACCCAGGAGCGCGCCCGCGCGAAAGAGAAAGCCACTCGCCGCCTCGCGGCCGAGCAGGGATGGCAGGGCGCCCCACGAACAGGCCAGGCGCATGGCCCCGTCGTCGATCGGCGCGATCATCCTCGCGGCCCGGGCCGGTCGTGGAGAAGTCGACAACGGTAGGCGGGGACAGCCCCCCCGTGTAAGACAAGGGGGCCTGTCCCCTGGAGGATCGGAGATGGACGCTGCCCACGCCCTGTTGCGCCACACCGTCGCGACCGTCGCCTATCGCGGAGGCAAGGCGCTTCGGGCTGCTCCCGATAGCTTCGCGACATATCGGGTGGCCGAGGGATCGCGAACGCCGGCGCAGATTCTCACCCACATCGGAGATCTTTTCGACTGGGCGTTGTCGCTCGCCAAAGGCGCTCAGGTGTGGCGCGATTCGCAGCCGCTTTCGTGGGACCGCGAAGTCGGGCGCTTCTTCGACACGCTGCGCCAGTTCGACGAGTACCTGGCGTCGAATGCGCCGCTGTCATGTCCGGCAGAGCAGCTGTTTCAAGGACCGATCGCCGACGCGCTGACGCACATTGGCCAGTTGGCCATGTTGCGGCGTCTGGCGGGCGCGCCGATTCGCGGCGAGAACTACTTCAAGGCGGACATCGCCGCCGGCCGCGTTGGGCCGGACCAGGCCGGTCCGCGGCGCGAATTCGACTAACGTTCCGGTAGCGCGAATCGTAATCGGCTGTGGAAAAATGAGACACTGCCGAAATCGCCGTGTGCCGTTTGCGGCCACGGCGGCTGCATGTGCCGTGGTCGCATTCTTGCGAGGAGTCGACCACGTCGATGAGTGAACAGGACGCCTTCGGACCCAATCTGAGACGTTTGCGTGTGCAGCGGGGCGTCACGCTGGAGCAGATCGCCGCCGCCACGAAGATCGGCCGTGATCTGTGGGCGGCGATGGAGAGGAACGACTTCTCGCGCTGGCCGGCCGGCATCTACGCGCGCGCCTACCTTCGCGCGTACGCACTCGAAATCGGCGCCGATCCCACTGTGACGGTCAATGAGTTCTGCCGGTGGTTTCCGCAGGGCGACCGTCGCGCCGAACGCGTCGTGCGTGAACAGGCCGCGTTGATGGGGCACGACCTTCGATGGAAGGACGACCTCGTCGCCGAGAACGATCGACGAGCCTCCTCTCCCGAACCCGAACTTCCGCCGCTGGCGTTTTCCCAGACCGGCCGGATCGTTGCAGCAATCGCCGATGCCTCCGCCGTGCTGACTGCGGCGCTGACCCTGTCCGCGATTCTTCCGATCGGAAAGGCGTCGTCGCTCGCGGCGTGCGCGATGCTCTATCACGCCGTCGCGCTCGCGACGCTCGGCTGCACACCCGCCGTCTGGGCCATCGAGACCTATCTGGCCAGCCGGCACCCGTCGGCGCACCGCGCAGGAGCCCAAAGGTTCCTCCGACTCCTGCGCAGCTCCGAGCGCCTGTAGGCCTGTGGCGGCTAAACCGCTGCTGTCTCGAATGCGGCGTTGATCGCGGCACTGTCCAGGAATTCTTGGAACTGGCTCACCTTGCCGTTGCGCAGCGTGAACACCATCACGAAATCGGAATCGAAAGTCTTGCCCGCAGGCGTTTTCCCGGTGTAGTGCCCGAGCGTCACGACCTTGTCACCCTGCGCGATGAACTCGCGCGGCTCGAACCGGCTGAACGCGATCGTCTCGCCAACGATCTTGAAAAACTCGCCGACTGCCGCCTTGCCACGCCGTTCGCCCGCCGTCGGCACGTGCCGTGCCGCGCCGGTGACCGGCTTCCACAGGATGTCGTCGTGCATAACGGCGAGCACCCCTTGGACGTCGCTGCGGCCGAACGCGGCGTAGGCCGCCTGAACAACCTGGGTATTCTGAGCTTCCTGCATATTCGCCTCCTGAGGCTGTAGATTCTGCCACCTTTTACGTCCGCCGCGCACAAGTGGATTTGTGCGCCCGCTCGGCGGCGCCCTCGTCGTCCCTGGCCGGGGCGGCGTCCAATGAGTCGTTATGTGCACACCGCTGTCGAAGGCATGTCCGGTGGCCGATACAGCACCAGACCTTCAAGGGTGTCGCGTGTTGCAGGCGTACGGGGTAACCGAAAAGGGCCGGGTCCGGCTCACTAACGAAGACTACTTCGCGATCGACGAGGAGCTGCGCCTCTGTGTCGTCGCCGACGGCATGGGCGGCCACAACGCCGGCGAAGTCGCCGCGCGGATGGCGGTCGACGCGGCCGTCGATTTCATCGCCGGCTTCCACGACTTCCAGCGCGCGGACAACGCCCGGACCTGGCCCTTCGGGTTCGATCCGTCGCTGTCGGAAACCGGCAATCAGCTTCGCACGGCGATCCACCTTGCCAACATGCAGATTCTCGAGACCGCCGTCAGCTCAGACGGGTACGCCGGCATGGGCACGACGGTCGTCGCGGCGATGATCGAGGGGACGAGACTCTCGGTCGGGCACGTCGGCGACAGCCGCCTGTATCTGGTCGCAAACAACCGGATTCGCCAACTCACGCACGACGATTCGTGGATGGCTTCAGTGCTGGCCGACGACGCGGACGCCGATCCGGCGATCCTGCGGCATCATCCAATGCGGAATGTGCTGACAAACGCCGTGGGCGCGCGACCGCGCACCGACGTCCATCTCGTCGAAGAGAGGCTGACGGGTGGGGAATTGCTGCTCTTGTCGACCGATGGTGTGCACGACGTGCTGGACGAGCGGCGCCTGGAGCGGCTGCTCGCTGAAAACGATCACGTCGCCGAGATTGCGGCCAAGATCGTCCGCGCCGCCCTGTCGCGCGGCAGTCGAGACAACTGTACGGCTGTCGTGGCGCGGTACCTTCCGGACTAACGCAAACGAAAGCAGAAAACGCGCGTGATCCCAACGCCGACATGCACCTCGTTTGGTGGCAAGCCGTCGAACGTTGAGATCCACACGACGGCTGACTCCTGAGCGAAATGACAGTAGCGACGCGCGTCGCTACAACGCCGTGCGCTTACACTTGAACTCGACTTCAAGTTGAATCTTGTCGTCGACGCTCAGTAGAAGCGGGACCGATGGCTTGCTCAAACCAAGCGTCGAGAAGAGCAACGTGGTCGTGGCACGCCCCGCAACGGTGTCGGCGGTAACCGTCGCTACGACGTTCCAGACGACTTCTTTTGTGACGCCGTGAAGGGCCATATCGCCGATGAGCTGAAACCCTACCGCTTGGGGTCGTGGGGACGCCGGAAGCGGAGACGGCAAGCCAACCGCACGACGCGGAACGAATTCAAGAAGTGGAAACTTGTCAGTCTGGAGTGTCGTGCGCTGAAGGTACCCGTCGCGCAACTGCTGATCGCTCCTGAGGGTGCGCAGGTCGACGATCAGCTTGGACTGACTACTGTTGATGGAGCTATCCGCCCCAAGCACGATTGTGCCAGTGACCGCCTCGGTCGTGCCCACAGCCTCGCTAAAAAAGGCGATTCCGACGAGCTGTTCTTGCACCTTGTACCTCGCCTTGGTTCCCTCGGATATCTCGAGCTTGGACGGAGTTGGCGGACCCGTCGGGGCCGGAGCTGGCGCGGCCGAGCCTCCTGCGCCTCCTCGTCCCTGACCAGCTCCTGCCGGTGTCCGAGCCGAGGTTGGCGAGCCACTGAGTCCAAGCACGGCGAGACCAGCGATCAGTGCCACGATACGGCTATGTGACTTCAACCTCTCACTCTCCTTAGCGCGTTGAACTCACCGCGCCCAACGAAAGCCGTTCTTCAGATGGAACCGTATCAATATACACGACCCTTTACGCGATCTTGATGCAAGGGGTTCGGTCTCGACCGGGAGTTGCGCCGCCAGCAGCCGGCGTGCTATATTCGTCAGGTTCTGTCGGAGCTAGGACACCCTATCTAGCGCCGGAGCAAAGAACAAGCCGCTCAGGAAGCGTCTCGGTCCCGTGTTTCGGGAACGACCGTCCGATCGCGCGAATTACTACGAGCATAGGGTAGCCAAGGTTTTCAGGCGCCAAGCCTTTAGGGCTTCCAGGCCTGGAGCGACAAATCGACCGCTGAGGCGTCGGCGGTGCGAGCGTGCTGTCATGTGGACGCCGGCGGCCGGGGTAGGGCCCCCGGATTGAGAAACGGCAGGGCCCCCGGATTGAGCAAGGGTAGGGCCCCCGGATCAAGAAAGACGCAAGTCAATGCCGACGATCAGTCAGCTCGTCAGAAACGGTCGCAAGAAGATTGTCAGCAAGACGAAGAGTCCGGCCCTGCAGAACAGTCCGCAGAAGCGCGGCGTTTGCGTCCGCGTCTTCACGCAAACGCCGAAGAAGCCGAACTCGGCGCTCAGAAAAGTGGCACGCGTGCGTTTGACCAACGGCATCGAAGTGACGACTTACATTCCGGGCGTCGGCCACAACCTGCAAGAACACTCGCTCGTGCTCATCCGCGGCGGCCGCGTGAAAGACCTGCCTGGCGTCCGCTACCACGTCGTCCGCGGCACGCTCGACGCGGTGGGCGTGCAGGGGCGCAAACAAGGGCGTTCGAAGTACGGAGCGAAGAGACCAAAGGCGTAGAAAATGGCAGACAGCTGAAAGCTAAAAAGAGATGCCACGTAGACGAGAGATTCCCAAGCGCGACATCGCGGCCGACCCGCTCTATCAGAGCGCGCTCGTCAGCAAGTTCATCAACTGCGTGATGAGCGACGGCAAGCGGAGCACGGCCGAACGCATCCTCTATAAGAGCTTTGACATCATCAAGGAAAAGACCGGAGACGATCCGTTGAAGGTCTTCAAGAAGGCGATCGACAACGTCAAGCCGAGCCTTGAAGTGAAGTCGCGCCGCGTCGGCGGCTCCAACTATCAGGTGCCGGTCGAAGTGAACCCGAACCGTCGCCTGTCGCTGAGCATCCGCTGGATCGTCGGCTACGCGACCTCGCGCGGCGACGGCAAGACGATGCAGGAGAAGCTCGCCAACGAGCTGCTCGACGCGTCGAACCTGCGCGGCGGCGCCGTCAAGAAGCGAGAGGACACGCATCGGATGGCAGAGGCCAATAAGGCTTTCGCACACTATCGATGGTAGGAATAGCTGTCAGCTGTCAGCTCTCAGCTCTCAGTGCGGCAAGCGCTTTGGCTGAACGCTGAAGGCTGATAGCTGAAAGCTGAAAGCTGAAAGCGTAAGCAAATGCCCAGGCAGTCACCGTTAGGTAAGACGCGGAACATCGGCATCATGGCCCACATCGATGCCGGGAAGACTACTACCACGGAACGGATCCTGTTCTACACCGGGATTACGTACAAGATGGGCGAGGTGCATGAAGGCACCGCGGTAATGGACTGGATGGAGCAGGAACAGGAGCGCGGCATCACGATTACGTCGGCCGCCACGACCTGCTTCTGGCGCGATTACCGGATCAACATCATCGACACGCCGGGCCACGTCGACTTCACGGCGGAAGTCGAGCGCTCGCTGCGCGTCCTGGACGGCGCCGTCGCGGTCTTCGACGCGGTCGCCGGCGTCGAGCCGCAGTCGGAGACCGTCTGGCGGCAGGCCGACAAGTACCGCGTTCCGCGCATCTGCTTTGTCAACAAGATGGACAGAGTCGGCGCCGACTTCAAGCGGACGCTCGACCAGATCGGCACCAAGCTGCAGGGCAACGCCGTCGCCATCCAGCTGCCGAACGGGTCGGAAGATCGCTTTCAAGGCGTGATCGATCTCGTCAAGATGAAGGCGATCACCTACGCGGACGAAACGATGGGCGCCGACCCCGTCGTGTCGCACATCCCGGCCGAGTCTCTGGCCGAGGCGATGCACTACCGCGAGATCCTCATCGAGAAAGTCAGCGAGTCAAGCGAC
>JAHFUJ010000006.1:45416-47143 GCA_023265105.1 Acidobacteriota bacterium | reverse complement strand
ATCGTCGATCGTCGATCGTAGATCTCATTGTCCAGCCGTGGTCTGACGAGGGCGATCGGCGCGCGCGTTCGCGACCATCTCTTTCACCTCGGCCATCAACGTCGGCACGTGATACGGGATGCCGTCCTTGATGGTCCACTCGATGCCGCCGGCGTGCACGTTCTCGATTCGGTCGCTGGGGCCGACCGGCGTGTAATTGGAAGCCGGCTTGCCGTTGACGAGCATGACGTCGGCGCCGTACGGATTGAGCAAGCGCAGGTTGTCGAGCGGATTTCCGTTCACGACGAGCAGGTCGGCGATGAATCCTTCGCGGACTTTTCCGAGTCGATCGTCCATGCCGAGAAGCCTCGCGCCGTTCCATGTCGCGTGCTCGATCACTTCCAGCGGACGGAAGCCTGCCTCCTCCTGCAGCTCGAGCTCGCGCGCGATGCCGAACCCGTACACCGAATAAATGTACCCGGCATCGTCGCCGGTCGTGATGAGGCCGCCTTTGGTGCCGAACTCCCGCACGGCGTCCATCCAGATGCGGTACTGCTGCCGCCATCGCGCTTCCTGCGTGCTCGTCCAGCCGATGAAGTACGAGCCGTGGTTGTCGAGCGCCCCTCGAAAGAACTCCTGGATCGATGGGTGCAGATAGTCCTTGAACCATGGCTGGTTCTGCGCGCGGATGAGATCGCGGCTCGCTTCGTAGATCGAGAACGTCGGGTCCCACGCGACGTGGTGCTCGACCATCAGGTCGATAATCTTGCTGAGCTTGGCGGGATCGGCCTGCGCGTACAGCTCGCCAGCGCGGCCGAACCGCTGGATCTCGTTGGAGTAGTTCATCTCCGGCGGAAAATTCTGAATGCCATTCAACGCGGCATCCGCGACGCCGTAGAAATGCTCGATCGAGGTCACGCCGAGCTCGATGTAGTCTTTCGCCGTCGTTTCTTCCACGCCGATATGCGTGGCGGTACGAAGGCCGAGCTTGTGCGCTTCGTCCAGGATCGCTTCAAGCTGGTCGCGGTCCATGCCGATGATTTTCAGGCCGTCGGCACCTTTCTTCTTGATGTCCCGGATCCAGGCGCGGATCTCGGCCGGCGACCCGGTTCGGCCTTTGCCCACGACCGGATACACCAGCATGCGCGGCGCGACGATCGTGTGGGCGTTGCTCTCGGCCTGCCACCGCTTCGATTTCTCGAAATCGCTGCCCACGTCGCGCGTCGTCGTCACACCGGCCGCGAGATATAGGTTGCGCTCGTACTGAACGGGCTGCGGCACGCCGGGCTGGCGCTCTTCGTGCCAGTGCACGTGCGTGTTGACGATGCCCGGCATCACGTACTTGCCAGCGGCGTCGATGATGGCGTCGGGTTCCGCCGTAGGCGCCGATCCCGAGGCGCCGCCGTCGTAGCCGGTTCCCACGTACGCGATCCGCCCGTTTTCGATCGTGATATTGACAGGACCATACGGCGGCCGCGGGTTGCCGTAGATCACCATCGCGTTCTTGATGACCAGACGTCTGTGAGCCTTGGCATGTAGCGCGGCGGCGCTCGGCGGTTGCTGGGCGGCGACGCCGAGACCCAGCGTCGTGGCGCCGACGCCGATCGCAATGAGCGCCGAACGGCGAAGGATGTTGACGGCCATACGCGACGGTTCCTCCGAAGACGCGGATCATAACATCGTTGCGCACTCCTGCGCTGGTAGTGCAGGACCTCGGTCCTGCCGATACTCGTAGCGCGGGACTTTAG
>JAHFUJ010000006.1:11504-45316 GCA_023265105.1 Acidobacteriota bacterium | reverse complement strand
TGATAGAGTTGGAAAAGCGCATGACTCAGCAACCGTTGGCGTACCTCTACTCCGAGTTTCTCGAAAGCGCGGAGGCGCGGCCGATCCGGATCCTGTCCGAGTACCTCGAGCCGCTGCGACGATTCAAGGAGCAGAAGATTCAGGACACCGTCGTGTTCTTCGGATCGGCGCGCGTCGACTCGCGCGAGCGCGCGGAGCGGGCGCTGGCCACGCTGCGGGCGCGCGGCGTGCGCGGCGCCGACGAGCACTATCAGACCGAGCTGACGAAAACCCGCAAGGCGCTCGAGTGGGCGCGCTATTACGAGGAAGCGCGCGAGTTCGCGCGGTTGCTGACGACGTGGAGCCTGTCCTTGCAGTCCGAGCACCATCGCTTCGTCGTGACGTCTGGCGGCGGTCCGGGCATCATGGAAGCGGCCAACCGCGGCGCGCGCGAGGCGGGCGGCAAGACCATCGGGCTCAACATTCGCCTGCCGTTCGAGCAGGAAGCGAACCCGTACATCACCGACGGACTGCATTTCGAGTTCCACTACTTCTTCATGCGCAAGTTCTGGTTCGCGTACCTCGCCAAGGCGCTCGTGATTTTCCCAGGCGGCTTCGGCACGTGCGACGAGCTGTTCGAGATCCTCACGCTCGCCCAGACCGACAAGCTGTCGAAGAAAATCGGCGTCATCCTCTACGGACGCGACTATTGGGAGGAGGTGCTCGACTTCAAGCCGATGGCGGAATGGGGTGCGATCGCAGAGCAGGATCTCGAGCTGCTCCAGTTCGCCGACACGCCGGCCGACGCCTTCGAGCAGTTGCGTACGCACTTGACGGCGTACCACCTCGAGCCGGCATCGGAACAGGAAGCCGCCGCGCCCGGGATCGCGAAGACCAGAGGTTGATCGGGAGGCCAAGAACTTTTCTTACTTTGCGGCGGGGCCCCACCCCCGCCGCCTGTGCCTTCGCGGCCTACGCCGCTCGGCCTTGTTTGCGACGACCGTCTGCTTGGAGCGGCAACCATCATGGACACAAACACCCGCAAGAAACTTATCGACCAGTACAAAGAGGGCTACCGCGTGGTTGCCGCCGCGCTCGCCGGCGCCACAAAAGAAGAGCTCGACGCGCGACCGGCGTCCGGCAAGTGGTCCGCACGCGAGATCGTGCACCATCTCGCCGACAGCGAGATGACGTCAGCGATCCGGCTGCGACTCCTGATCGCGACCGACCGGCCGCAGATTGTCGGCTACGACCAGGACGAATTCGCCCGGCGGCTGCACTACGATCGGCCGATCGACGCCTCGCTCGAGGCGTTCAAATCGGCGCGCAGTACTACGGCGGAGCTTCTCGATCGGATGAGCGAAACGGACTGGGCGCGGGAGGGGACGCACACCGAGGTCGGCCCCTACCCCATCTCGCGCTGGCTGGAGATCTACGCCGTCCACGCGCACAAGCACGCGGATCAGATCCGAGTAGCGCGAGGCTTCGCCCGAAAGAAATGAATCTGGTAATTGGGTGATCTGGTAATTTGGTGATTTATTCGGTGATTGAAATCGTCCAATAAATTACCAGATCACGAGATTACCCAATTACCAGATTCAGTACATCAGGAAGCGTTTTCGGATCTTCAGGAACGCTTGGACCGCCCCCTCCCACGATCGCGCGATCTGTCGGGCCGGCGTGCCGCGCTCGATCTGTTCGCGCACCTCGGCCGATCCCGCCAGGATGTCGATCGGCCGCTTCTCGCGCTCGTACTCGTACGGCGGATCGCGCCACGCGAAGCGCTCTGGATCGCTCGCGCGGAACGCCGCCACGAGGGCCACCCCGGTTTCGACCGGCCGAAAGCGCGCGCGATCGAGCACGTGGATTTGGCAGCCGCCGCACTGTTGCTGCGCGTGCTTGTGGAAGGTCGGCTCGAACACCGCCGGCCGGAAGCGGACGCCCGGCAGCTCGAGCCGATTCATCTGATCCGCAAACCGCTCGGCGACGATCCGCGGCGCCCCGACCAGCTCGAACGGCCGCGTCGTGCCGCGGCCTTCCGACACGTTGGTCCCCTCGAACAGCACGGTCCCCGGGTAGACGATCGCCGTGTCGAGCGTCGGAATGTTTGGCGACGGCAGCACCCACGGCAACCCGGTGGCGTCGTGGTACATCTCGCGGGGCCATCCCTCCATCGCGATCACGTCGACGTCGGCGCCGATGCCGAACTCCTCGTTGAAGAGGCGCGCCAGCTCGCCGATCGTCATGCCGTGCCGCATGGGAATCGGATACTGGCCGACGAACGACTCGAACCCGCGCGCGAGCATGGGGCCTTCGATAGCGAGGCCGCCAATCGGGTTCGGCCGGTCGCAGACGATGGCCTTGACGCCGTGTGCCCGCGCGGCCATCAGGCAGTTCGCCATCGTGTAGATGTAGGTGTAAATGCGCGTGCCGACGTCCTGGAGATCGATGACGAGCAGGTCGAGATCGCGCAGCATCGCGGCCGTCGGCTGTCGCGTCTCGCTGTAGAGCGAATACACCGGCACCTGGCGAATTTCGTCCTCGCCGTGTCCGGTCTCGATCATGTTTTCCTGGACGTCGGATCGAAACCCGTGCTGCGGGCCGAAGATCGCCGCCAGCCGCGCGCGAGGATGCGCGGCCAGACGGTCGGCAATGTGTCGCAAGTGGCCGTCGACCGACGCGGGGTTGCAGACGACGCCGACGCGCTTGCCGTCGAGGGCGGGGGAGTCGAGCAGGCGTTCGGAGCCAAGTCGCACCGGCATGGGGCCGATTATTCCACTCAGGGGCCGCGTCGGCGAGCCCAACGGACCCCGACCGCCAGAACGAACCCCGACTTGCTTGCGCAGGGCGGGGTTGGTAGACTACGCGCTTCTGGTGGTCAGCCCTGCCAGCTTTGCCCGCGTCAAGAGCCGATCGAGCCTCCGTGCTGACTCGCTCTCTCCTCAACGTGACCGCTTAGCCGACGCGCAGCCACCCGCCGGGGGAGGCACCCCGCAATGAACGTCCGGGGAGGGACCCCGGAGTGAACGTCTGGGGGAGGGACCCCGGAGTGAACGTCCGGGGGAGGGACCCCGGAGTGAACGTCCGGGGGAGGGACCCCGGAGTGAAAGACGAGGAGACGGTATGGGTCGAAGGCTGTACGTCGGGAATCTTCCGTACACCACGGGAGAAGCGGAACTCCAGGAGCTCTTCAGCAAAGCCGGGACGGTCGAGTCGGTGCGCGTCATGCGCGACGCCGCGACCGGGCGTGCCCGCGGGTTCGCGTTCGTCGAGATGTCGACCGACGAGGAAGCGCAGAAAGCGGCCACCGAATTCAATCAGTTTCAGATGGGCGGCCGCAGCCTGACCGTCAACGAAGCGCGCCCGAAGCCGGAGTTCTCCGGGGGCGGGGGCGGATTTGGCGGCAATCGCGGCGGCGGCGGCGGACGCCGCGAGCCGCGCTGGTAAAACGCCCGCGGCCCGCGAGCATAGGAGAGCGATGAAAGCGTGGACCAAAGGCGATCGGGTGCAGCAGCCCACCTACGGGTCGGGGACGCTGGTCGAAGTCAACGAGCACCACACCGTGATCGACTTCGATGAGCACGGCCGCCGCGTGTTCGCGACGCGCCTGGTCGTGCTTCAGGCCACCAACGAACCGGCGCCCGCCAAAGCGGCGCGCAAGCGCGCCGCCAAGGCGAAGGCGAAGGAAGCCAAAGCGTAGACCATGGTCCGCCTGAAGGCGGACGCCACGTTCATCCGCCCGACAGCCTCCGCCGAGGCGCCGGCCGTCCGCCGACCTAGGCCGTGCGTCTGCGTTTGGGCAACACCGAGATCAGCGTCGGCACGAACACCAGCGTCACAATCGTCGACACCGACAGACCGCCGATCACGGCAATCGCCAGCGGCTTCTGCAGCTCCGCGCCCGATCCCAATCCCAGCGCGAGCGGCAGCAATCCAAACAGCGTACACAGGGTCGTCATCAGAATCGGCCGGAGCCGGATCGCGCCCGCCCGCACGAGCGCCTCGCGGCGATCGAGCCCCTGCTCGTCGAGCCGATCGGCGTAGTCGATGAGGATGATGCCGTTCTTGACGATCAATCCGATCAACAGAATCAGCCCCATGAAGGACGAGACGTTGAGCGGCGTGCCCGTCAGCAGCAGCAGTCCGAACGCGCCGACCAGCGACAACGGCGCCGCCGACATGATGACGATGGCCGACGTGAAGCGGCGGAACTGCGCGACCAGCAATCCGAACACGAGCAGGACGGCAATCGAGAGCACCACGAGGAGCGATCGGAACGACTGCTGCTGCGACTCGTAGATCCCGCCAATCTGATACGTGTACCCGACCGGCAGCCGCTCGGCGGCCAGCACCTCCTGCACGTCCGCGACGACGCTGCCCATGTCACGTCCTTCGAGGCGGCCGGTAATCGGCAGCATCAGCTTCAGATCCTCGCGGTACAACTGCGCCGTCCCTTCGACGGGCAGGATGTCGGCAGTCGAGGAGAGCGGGACGACCGATCCGGTCGACGTCACCAGCGGGTACGCGCGGATCCAGTTCGGGTTGAACCGATACGCGTCCGGATAGCGCACCCGCAAGTCGATCAGCCGATCGGCGCGGCGGACCTCCGTCGCCACGTTGCCGAGAAGCCCCTCGGCAAGCTGCGTGGACACCTCTTGTGTCGTGAAACCCGCTTTGGCCGCACGCATCGGATCGATCCGGACTTCGAGCTCCGGGTTGCCGCTGCGCGGCAGCACGAGATCCACAAGGCCATCGATCGCCTTCAGCTTCTCGCCGAGGCGCGCCGACAGCGACTCGAGGGTGTTGATGTCGTCGCCGAACAGCTTCACCTCGACCGGCTCCGGCGTGCCTTCCAGGTCGCCCAGCATGTCCTGCAGGAGCTGGACGAACTCGATGGTCATGCCGGGCATCTCCGTCGCGAACCGGTCGCGCTGCTCCGAGATCACTTCCTCGGCGTTCTTGTCACGCTCGCCGCGCGGCTTCAGCCGCACAAGGATGTCGCCGCTGTTCTGTTCGGTCGCGAACATCCCCATTTCCGTGCCGGTTCGGCGCGTGAAGCCCGCGACTTCCGGTGTCTGCTGGAGCACCGTCTCGACGCGCTTGACCATGCGGTCGGTTTCGGCGAGCGACGTGCCGGACGGCGTGAAATAGTCGATGACGTAGCCGCCTTCGTCCATTTGCGGGAGAAAACCGGTCTCGAGCCGGAAATAGAGGAGCGCGCCGCCGACAGCGGCCACGATCGTGACGGCAATCACCCAGAACGGCCGGGCCAGCGCGCGCCGCATGAACGCTTCGTACCATCGGCTCAGCCGCCCAACGCTCTGCCGGTCCGCACGGTGCGGCTTCAGGAACCGCGCCGCAGGCACCGGGATAAACAGGAGCGCGTAGGCCAGCGACAGCAGCACGGCGGAGCACAACGTCAGCGACAGGGCGGCGAAGAACTGACCGACCATCCCCTGCAGGAGACCGAGAGGGACGAAGACGACCACGGTCGTCAGCGTCGAACCGACGACGGCGCTGACCAGCTCGTTGGTGCCGTGCTCGGATGCGACGTCGGGTGTTTCGCCGGCGGCCAGATGCCGATGCATGTTCTCGACGATGACGATGGCGTCGTCGATGACGAGGCCGATGGCGATGGCGAGACCCCCCATCGACATCAGGTTGATCGTGCCGTTCGCGAGATGGAGGATGAAGAAGGTTCCAATGATCGTGAGCGGCAGTGTGGTCGCGGCGACGAACGTGGCGCGCCAGTCGCGCAAAAACGCGAGGAGCACGAAGACGGCGAGCAGGCCGCCGATGACGATCGCCTCGCTGACGCTCCTGACCGACTCTGTGACGAACGCTGCGAGATCGTACACCTTGGCGATGCGAATGGCCGGCGGCAGCGACGCCCTGTTCTCCCGCAGCGTCTGCTCCACGCCATCCGCGATCGCGACGATGTTGCCGCGGATCTGCCGTGCCACGGAGATGACCGCCGCCGGCTGGCCGTTTCCGGTGACGAGCGTCGTCCGATCGACGACGCCTTCGCGCACCTCGGCGATGTCGCCGACGTAGACCGGCGTCTGCTGTCGGAACGCGACGACGACCTTGCGGATGTCGTCGAGACTGGTGAGTTCGCCGGTCGCAAGCACGAGGTACTGCTGATAGTCCTTCGGGAGGCGGCCAACCGACGTGATCTGGTTGGTGTTCTTGAGAGCCTCAGCGACCTGATCGAGCGTCAGCTTCACCGCATTCAGCTTGTTCGGATCGACGACGACCGACACCTCGCGCTCGTCGGTCGCGATCACGTCGACACGCGAGATGCCGGGGATCCGGCTGAGGAGCGGCCGGATCTGGAACATCGCGATATCGCGCAGATCGGCCGCCGGTAGCTCGCCGGTGACGTTGAAGCTCATCATCGGGAAGAGCGACGGCGTCATGCGCTCGACCCGAATCTCGGTGCCGGCCGGCAGCGTTGATCGCGTTTCGTCGACCCTGCCCTGCATCAACTGCAGCGCGTACGGCATGTCGGCGTCGGGGTTGAAGATGACTGAAAGTTCCGTCGCGCCACGAATCGTGCGCGAGCGCACGCGCCGTACCCCGAGCACCTCGCGCGCCGCTTCCTCCAGCGGTCGCGTCACGGCGATCAGCATGATGCGTGGCGAGAGATCGCCCGAGTGAGCGACCACCGCGATGCGCGGGAACTCGACTTCAGGATAAATGCCGCTCGGCAGCGCCGTGATCGAGTAGAGGCCCGCGACCGTCAGGAAGACGACGCCGAAGACGATGGCGCGGGCGTTGGTGGCGGCGATGCGCGCAACGTTCATGGCGACTTCGCCAGCTTCGCCTTCTCGCCGAGACCGTACACCGAAGACGTGAGCACCGTCTGCCCGTCCTCGACGCCCGAGAGAATTTCCACGGCGTCGGGTTGCTCGAGGCCGACCGTGACCGGCGTGCGTTCGGCCGTGTCGCCGGAGACGACGTAGACGGCGGTGCCACGCTGATCGCGCACGAGGGCGGGGGGCGGCACGATGAGGGCGTTGGCGTGCTGGTCGAGCTGCACGCGTGCCTGGGCGAACATGCCGATTCTTAGCCCGCGATCGGCGTTCGCGATCCGGATCCGGACGAGCGCGGCGTTCGTCGTCGGGTCCACCGCCGGCGCGATGGCGAGGACCGATCCCACGAAGGCGCGTCCCCGGTACGCGTCGGTGGCCACCGAGACCGGTTGCCCGATCTTGATGCGCGACAGTTGCTCGGACGGGACGTTGGCGGCCAGCTCGACGCGGTCGAGGTTGGCAATCTCCGCGATCGGCTGCGCGGCGGTGCCGTCCACCTGCTCGCCGACGCTGACCATGCGCTTGACGACTTGTCCGGCGATCGGCGATCGCACCTGGGCGCGCTCGATATTGCGATCGGCGGTACTGAGCGCGGCCGTGGCCTGCTCGACCGCCGCCTCGGCCGACGCCATCTGCGTTTTCGCGTCCTCGACTTCCTTGCCGGCCGCGATCCCGCGCTCGAACAATTGCTGGTTGCGTTGCAGATTGAGCCGCGCGTTCTCGACCTGCGCCTTCGCCTGGTCGAGCGCCGCCGCCGTCTGCCGCCGCTGGTCTTCGAGCGGCCGGCGATCGAGCTCGGCGATCACCTGGCCCTCCCGCACGCTGTCGCCTTCAGCGGCCGACACGAGGGTGACGCGTCCCGCGACGAGCGCGCTCACCTTGACGTCTTCGTTCTGCACGGCGGCGACCGTGCCCCGGACGACGAGCTCGTCGGCGAGCGTGCGCCGCGTCACCTTCGCCACCTCGGCGACGATCGTCGGGATCTCGGCCGGTGTGGCGGCTTCGCCCTCGTCGCCGCCCTTGCCGCCGCACGCCACGAGCGACAGGGCAAGCATCGCCGCGACAGCCACCGTCGTCACGTGGCGTAGGACGTTAGAGCCTGTGAAGAAACCGCTAACCGCCGAGACCGCCGAGGCCGCGGAGAAGAAAATTCTAAGGATTCTCGGCGAGCTCTGCGTGCTCTGCGCTAACACGTCGCATTTTTTCACACGCTCTTTTGCCCCGCGAGTCTGTACGTCGTGTCCGGCTTCAGCCGGACCGTTCGTGGCGTGGCGCAGGACTTCAGCCCTGCGATTCTGTACGTAGTGTCCGGCTAGAGCCGGACCGTTCTTCGCCGGACCGTCAAGGCAGAGCGGTTCCAAGAATCTCCTCCAGATCCGCGAGCGACAGCTGCAGATCGAGCGCGGCCTGCAGCGCCTCGCGACTGAGATCGCGCAGGCTCCGCTGCGCCTCGAGCACCGCGAGCACCGAGGTCCGGCCCGCGCGGTAGCTTTCCTCGGCCAGCGACTCGAGATCGGTGGCCGTCGGAACGAGCCGCTGCTGATACGAGTCCGCCTGCCGCCGTTCGGCGTCGATTCTCGCCAGCGTGCCGAAGACGCTGTTCTCCACATCGCGCCTCGTCCGGTCACGCACGGCGCGCAACTGCGAGGCGGCCGCAATCGATTCGGCGATCTCACCCTGATTGCGCGTGAAGAGCGGGATCCCGATGCTGATGGCCGCTCGCGGACCGACGGTAAAGTCGGGCGGGTTGTTCAACACCACACCGAAGGAAAAGATGGGCGTCGGCGTGCGCTCCGCGCGCAGGAGATCGACACGGCGCTGCTCGACGGCGATTTCGCGATCGAGCCGCACCAGATCCACGTTCGACGCCGTCGCCAGCGCGAGCGCCTGCTCGTAGGCCGGCGCGCCGGCGCGATCGGACAGGCTGCCGGCGAGGGTGAGGATCTGCTGCGGCGGCAGATTGAGGACCGCATTGAGGCCGGCCTGCACCGCGGCGCGCGTGCCGCGCGCCAGCTCCACATCGGTCTCGGCGCGCGTGACGCCGAGCTCGGCCTGCATGACCTCGAGCCGCGGAGCGGCGCCGGTCTCGAATCGAGATTGGGCCGCGTCCCTGACCCGCCGCGCGATCTCGATCACACCCTCCGAGAGCTGCACCCGTTGGTCGGCGGCGATGAGCGAGAAGAACGCCTGTCGAACCTCGCGGCGGACCACCCGCAGCTCGGTCCGCACGTCGACATCGGCCAGCGTCAACTCCTCGTTCGCGAGGTCGATACGCCTCCCACGCCTTCCGCCGATCTCGATCGGGAGGTCGAAGCTGGTCGCTTGATGCGGCGTGTCCCGTGTCATTTCGAGGCTGACGTCGGGGTTGGGAATCTGCCGGGCGATGCGGATCGCCGCTTCGCGAATCGCGCGCTGGCGCCTCGCCGCCTCGAGCCCGAGGTTCCGCGATGTGGCGAGATCGAGCGCGGCTTGGAAGCCTAACGGCGTTGGAACCGGCGGCAGCGGCGTCTGCGCCCGCAAAGGGATCGGGATGTCTGCGACGAGCAGGAACGCCGCCGCGGTGCAAGCCCGCCACGATTGTAAGGATGTGCGAAAGGCGGACGACATCGTTCCCGATTACGCTACTGGATCGCGCTAGTGGTTGTCATCTGCCGACGGGCGCGCGTCTGGCGGGACGCGGACGCTCGGGCCGGACCGCCATCACGGTGGTCGCTACTGAATGGTTGTGTCTGTCGGGAAGGTCGCTTCGGTCGGCGGCGTGGCCGTGGTGTTGTAGAAGATCGTGCCCTGCCCGTCGGTCGCAAACGATCGGTTCCCCGAGATGCCGAGCGTCAGCGGAGCCGCCGACGCGTAATAGTTGGTCTGCGTCCCGGTGCAGCCGGCGGGAGGCGTCGGAATCGCCGCGGCCGCCGCACTCGGAGCGAGCGAAATCATGTAGCTGCTCTTGGCGATAGGGTTGGCTGCCGTGAGGTCCGCGGAAAGAAAATTGCCCGCGTTCTTCAATTCGACGAGGTCTCCGGCGAAGCCCAGGCACTTCTGCGAGTAGTTCTGCTGCGCGGAGTTGATGGCGCGCATCGATCCGATCGCGGCCGCCTCATTGGCCGACATCCGGGCGCGTAACACCTGGCTGACGACCATCGCGGCGAGCGTGGCGACGATGCCGACCACGATCATCAGCTCGAGTAACGTGAAGCCCTTGACGTCGCGCGTGTTCATCGAAAGCGTTCTCATCGAAGCAAAATCTCATCTGTCCAAAGTTGGTACCAGGGGGAAGTGCACGCGCGTGCACGGACCTGCACGCTCGACTGACAGTTCTTGTCAGGGGCGGCCGACATTTCGCGGCAATAGCTATCAGCTGTCAGCTCTCAGCTTTCAGTGCTGGAGGTGTTAGCTGACAGCTGAGAGCTGAAAGCTATGTCAAGTACAGGAGCTTTTCGGAGTAGCTCGCGAGCCGGGTGGAAGCGCTGATGGATGACCATGCCGCTGAACATCCCGGTGCATGGTATTCTATTGGTATGAGAACTACCATCGATAAGGCAGGCCGAGTGGTGATTCCGGCGCCAATCCGCGACCGCGCGGCGCTCGGTCCGGGCACCGAGCTCGAGGTCACCGTCGACGATCTCGGCATCCGCCTCGAACGGGTCGCGTCCCCACCCCGGTTGCTCAAGATCGGCCGGCGGCTAGTGGCGCGGCCTACCGCTCCCGTCGAGACACGGCCGATGGTCGATGTGGCCGCGCTCGTCGAGGAAGAGCGAAACCGGTGGCCGTAACCGTCTTTCTTGATACGAGCGCGCTGCTGGCCGGCCTGGTTGATTTCGGACCGCAGAGCGCGCCGGCGCAATCGCTCCTGCACGCGATCGCCGAAAAGCAGGTGTCGGCGCCCGCCACGGCCTGGCATTGCTGCCTCGAGTTCTTCTCGGTGTCGACCCGGCTGCCGCCCGAATTCAGACTCACTCCGGCCAATGCCGTCCGGTTGCTCCAGGAGGAGGTCTTCGCGCGAATGTCAGTACACGATCTGCCCGCGACCGATCGACGGCCGATGCTGAACCTGGCGGCGCAGGATGGCACGGCCGGCGGCCGCATCTACGACACGCACATCGCCGAAGTGGCGCGAGCGGCGGGGGCGGGGGTCGTGATCACCGACAATCGGCGTCACTTCCTGGCGGCGCTCAGACATGGCATGCGCGTCGAAACCCCGACCGAGTTCCTCGCGGGCCTCAAAGACAAACGTCGTTAGCGGCACGGATCGCCGGCAGGCTCCCCGTCCGGGGCGCGGCTTACCTCGATCCTTTCTTCGCGGCTTCCCCGGCGCCGTTCTCGACGGCTCGAGCGCCGCTGAGGATGCCAATCATCGCGTAATTCCCCTCGTGACACGCGTACTCAAATACCGATTGGTCACTCTTCCGCATCGGCACCTGCGCCGTAAACGGTTTCGTCCAGGTCGTCGGATCGCTCACCGTGAATTCGTAGAGAAGGGTGTCCAAATCAACGCGCGAGAACTTTTCGATGAGATGCATGTTCGGGCTGGAGTTCGGGAACGACGTGTTCTGGTAGAAGCCGCTGGTCTCGACCACCAACGTGTTGCCCTCCCAGTGGCCACGCGAGCTCCCCGACCACTGCGGAATGCCCACGTGCGGACGCCCGTCCAGCGGGACGACGCGCGCGGTGTGCACCATCTCGGTGAAGATCGCGACGTAGTCGTGGGTCTGGAACAGCTGCAGGTTGTTGTTGTACGCACCGGGCAGCATCGGCGGCCCGGCATTGAATCCCATGATACAGCGCTCGGTAATGCCTCGATCCTCTGGGCCCAACGCCGGGCGAGCCCGACGCTCGGCGTTTTCGTCCGCTCTCTTCTTCGCCTCGGGCGTTAAGGCTGGAATCTTTCCGTCCGGCGGATCGACAATCAACGAGCTCCGCTTGCTCCCGAGGAACTTCTTCCCGTAGTCCCACCAGAACTCGTTGTAGGCCCGGGCGACGTCGGCGGTGGCGGCTGCTCCGTTGACGACGGCCGGTGTCCGTGTGGGGTCGTCGTCGCGGCGGTCCATGTCCAGGCGTTCGGACGTTGACTTCTCCCATTCAGCCGCTTCCTCGTCGGTCAGAAACGCTTTGCCGGCGTACTGGCTGGGTCGTTCCAAAGGGATGACGTTGCGGAAGTCCCACACACCCTGAAGATCCGGGTGGCCGTCGGCCGTGCGGGGCGGCGCGTAGGCCTTCGCCGGGACCGTCGTCTTCGCTTTCGCGGACGTGGGGGCCTGGCCGGCAACGGACACCGGCATCAGCGACACGACGGCGATCGCAACCGCCAGAGCGCCGGTTGACGCAAGGAATCGACGTCTCATCTGAAACCTCCTCTTCGCAACGAGCTCCTCAATCCGTCATTGTAACGGTTTTGGCCGTCGATGACTGAGATCTTGTTTCGTCAGCCCTTTGGCCCACGTCCTCAGCCCCGCCGTCCAGCCGAGGGACGACCCGTTCTGATAACATGCGCGGCACGGTTGACCATGCAAAGATTCGAGGACCCATGGCGGCGAACGAAGAGCTCCGTCAGCAGCTTGCGGACTTCCTGACCTGGAACAGCGCACACGCGGATTTCGACAGCGTGGTGAAGGGTGTGCCGCCGCGCCTGCGCGGTCTGGTGCCCAAGGGCTTCGCGCATTCGCTCTGGCAGCTCGTCGAGCACATGCGGATTGCGCAGGCCGACATCCTGGACTTCTGCGTGAATCCGCGGTACGAACACACGATGAAGTGGCCGGACGATTATTGGCCGAAGGCGCCCGCGCCGAAAAATTCCGCGGCCTGGAACGGGTCGATCGCCGCGTTCAAGCGCGACCTGAAGGCGATGCAGCGGCTTGCGATGAACCCGCGCATCGATCTCTTCGCAAAGATTCCGCACGGCTCGAGCCAGACTTACCTGCGCGAGGTGCTCCTCGTCGGCGACCACAACGCCCATCACCTCGCTCAGCTGATCGACGTTCGCCGGGCGCTCGGCATCTGGGGGTGACGACAGATTCCATGAAATATGATTGTCACACAGTCAGATTTCAAGGATACCTATCCGCTCGCGCACCGAATCCGTGCGGTCGCGTTTAACGCCTGCATGAAGACATCGGACGGCTGCGTTGATTCACTCGAAATTCCCGGACAGACGGGATCGTTCTGATAACATGCGCGGCACGGCTCGGCGCGATTTTGTACGAGCTGTTGACCGGCCAGCGCGCGTTCCGCGGCGAGTCGCCCGCGGACACCATGAGCGCGCCGGGCGCCGTAGCGCTGCCTGTAGTACAATACCGTGATACGGAGGTGAGGATGCCGGTCAGTGTTCGTCTTGACGAGCGCACGGAGCGTGTCATTCGCCGCCTGGCGAGGCAGACCGGCCGCACGAAATCCGACGTCATTCGGCGGGCCATCGCCACGCTCGAACAGTTGGAGGCACCAGCGTCCGCGGAGGCGCTAAGCGCCTACGAGCGTCTGGCTCACCTCATCGGAGGCGCTGGCAGCGGCGGCCGCCGCCTGTCGGAGCACACCGGGGAGAAGTTCCGCAAGCTGCTCGAAGCGAAGCATCGTGCGCGCCGTGCTCGTTGACGCGGGACCACTCGTGGCGGTGCTCGATCACGATGATCCGCACCACGAGGCCTGCGTTGCCGCTCTCAAGACCATCCGCGATCCGCTCGTGACGGTTTGGCCGGCACTCACCGAAGCGATGTATCTGTTGGGATTCTCGTGGGAGAGGCAGCGGGCCCTCTGGGAAATGCTCGAAACCGAGATCCTGCGACTCCTGCCGCTGGATCGCGGCGATGCGCCGCGAATGAGGGCCCTCATGGACAAGTACAAGGACTTGCCAATGGATCTGGCCGACGCCGCGCTCGTGCGCGTCGCCGAGCGCGAAATGCTCCATCGAGTGTTCACCTTGGACCGGCGGCACTTTGTTGTATATCGCCCATCTGGAAGCAGGGTTTTCTCATTCCTGCCTTGAACTGGACCTCCTGCGTTCGCGCCCCTGGCTCAGATTCACTTTCGGCGGCCGTGCTTCCCTTCACGAACATAAGCGCCGATCCGGAGTACGAGTACTTCAGGTCGCGCGTCCTTCAACGCGCGGAAGTGACACCGCATCGTGACCGGTCGTTCGGCCGAAGCCGCGGCGGCGCCATGTCGCTATGGGCAGCGGAACCGGTGCATAATGCACGAAATGTCGGGCGGTTCACCTGATTCCCGTCTGGGAAAGTAGGACACGATGCGCATCTGCCTGGCTGTTCTCGTTGCGGTGAGTGCTGTCGCCGCACCCGATCCGCAGAAGCTATTTTTCACTCGCGTGTTCCCGGTTCCGGGTGAGGTCGGGCTGTTCGTCGCAGCCGCGGACGGCAGCGACGAGCGTCCGCTGCTGGCGTCGCCCGACGTCGACTACAACCCCGCGTGGTCGCCAGACGCCGCGTGGCTGGCGTTCACGTCGGAGCGTGGGGGCTCGGCGGATCTCTATCGCGTGCGCCCGAACGGCGCCGATCTCGAGCGGCTCACCGACAGCCCGGCGTTCGACGATCAGGCCGCGTTCTCGCCCGATGGCCGGCAGATCGTCTTCGTGACGTCGCGGGCCAGCGGCACCGCCGATCTGTGGCTGCTCGACGTGCAGACACGCCGTGCGAAGCCGCTCACCTCGGGCGCCGGCGGCGACTTCCGTCCCGCGTGGTCGCCCGACGGCAGGTGGATCGCGTTCTCATCGGATCGCGGCAGCGGTCTGCCGTTCGCGCACGGCCGCTGGGAACATCTGCACGTCGTCGACATCTACCTCGTTCATCCGGACGGCTCCGGTCTGAAGCGCATCACCCCGCACGGCGACTTCTGCGGCAGCCCGAAGTGGTCCGCCGACAGCCAGCGCATCGTCACCTATTGCCTGCCCGCGGAAGAGACGATGGCGTATCGGCTGCCCACGCTCAACGGCGGCAACACGAGAATCGTTTCGATCGATATCGTGACGGGAGCGGCGAGCGACGTGCCGAGCGGCCCCGGTGTGAAGATGGCTCCGGTGTTCCTGGCGTCGAACGAGATCGCGTTCATCAGAAAAGATGCTGAAGGCGCCGGGATTCACTACGCCGGCGGCAAACGCGGACCGAAGGGCAATTTGCGAAGCGCCGCCTGGTCGCCCGACGGGACGCGCGTGGCGTTTCACAAGCGGTTGCCCGCGGGTCCAGGCGTCGGGCGCAGGATGTGGAGTCGCCTTCCGAACTACGAGCTGAGGCTCGGCGGGATGCAGCCGTCGTTCCATCCGTCGGGCGAACGCTACGCGATGACGACCTACGTGCCGCCGCCGGCCAGCAACAACTTGCTCGTGGTGGAATCCGGCAGCGACACGTCGACGGTCGTCTTCCATCAGGACGGCCGCAGCGTCCTCGGGCCGCAGTGGTCGGCGCGCGGCGACGCCATCATCTTCGGCATCGGCACGTTCGGGGCGTTCTTCAACGGGTTCCACGACCTGTTCCTGAAGGCCGCCGATCGTGTCAACGGCGGGGCGCAGATTGCGGTGATCAGTCCGGACGGATCGGGATTCCGCGAGCTGACGAGCGGCCCGAACAACAACGGCTTCCCGTCGCTGGCGCCCGATGGCCGGCGCTTCGTCTATCGCACGTTCGGGCCGGACGGCGAGGGGCTGCGCGTGATGAACATCGACACGAAGGCGGTCACGACGCTCACGTCCGGGTACGACAACTTTCCGCTCTGGTCGCCGCGCGGCGACCTGATCATGTTCTCGCGGCTCGACAAGGGCGACTACGAGATCTTTACGATCAAACCAGACGGCACGGGCGCGCGGCGTCTCACCTCGTCGCCCGGGAACGACGCGCATCAAGGCTGGTCGCCGGATGGCGAGCACATCGTCTTTGCGAGCTCGCGCATGGGCTTCAAGGACGAAGTGATCTACACCGACGCGCCGCAGCCGTACGGCGAGCTGTTCGTGATGCGGTACGACGGCGCCGACGTCCAGCAGTTGACGGACAACCAATGGGAGGACGGCACGCCCGCGTGGCAGCCGTCACCGACGCCACGGCGGTAGCGTCCGCGGTATGATCCTGCAGTGCATGTCCTCATCTGTGGTTGTAATATCCGGCTCTAGCCGGACCATGACGCCGGCTCGAGCCGGACGAGAGGATTCGCCATGCGATTGAGCCGCAAGCAGTTTTTTGGCGTGGTCGCCCGAAGCGCGGCCGGATCCGCCGTTGCATCGACCCTCGGTGCCCCTGACCTGTTGGCGGGAGCTTCCGCGAGCCTCGCCGACGTCAAGCCCAAGAAGCTCGAGGGATCGGCCATCACAGGCTCGACGAACGCCGTCAAGCGGTTCATTGCCACGACGACTCTCAAAAGCATTCCGCCCGACGCGATTCAGCAGGCCAAGCGCTGCGTGATCGACGGTCTCGGCGTCATTCTGGCCGGGTCGACCGTTCGAGGCAGCGCCATCGTCCGAGAGTACGTGAAATCGGTGACGGACAAGAAGGAAGCGACGGCGCTCGGTCCCGAGCGCCTGATGGCGCCGGTGTCTCTTGCCGCGATGGCCAACGGGGCAAGCGGGCATGCGATGGACTACGACGACACACAGTTGTCGACGACGCCCGATCGCACGTTTGGTCTGCTCACGCATCCGACGCTGCCCCCGCTTGCGGCATCGCTTGCCATCTCCGAGCGGCTGGGTCTTTCTGGCGCTGCGTTTCTGGAGGCCTTCCTGATCGGTTTCGAGGTCGAATGCAAGATTGCCGAAGCGATCGATCCCAATCATTACGAGCGCGGCTTTCACTCCTCGGGCACGGTCGGCACGTTTGGAGCGGCCGCGGCCGCCGCCAAGCTGTTGAAGCTGAGCGATCAGCAACTCGGCCACATGCTCGCGATTGCGTCGAGCATGGCGAGTGGCATCCGCGTCAACTTCGGGACGATGACCAAGCCGCTTCACGTCGCGCGCGCGTGCGAAAACGGCATCGTGGCCGCGGACCTGGCGGCCAGGGGATTTACCGGCGGCGACGAAGGCCTGGACGGCCCGTGGGGGTTCTTCCAGGTGTTCGGTGGCGGAGCCGATCTCGATCGGCTCATACCCGTCCTCGGCACGCCGTACGCGATTGTCAGTCCGGGTGTGTCCATCAAGCCGTATCCGTGCGGCTCGCTCAGTCATCCCAGCCTGGACGCGATGCTCAAGGTGGTGGTCGACTACGACCTGAAGCCGGAGCAGGTCCGGGCGGTGCGTTTACGCGCTGGTTCGAACATTCTCGAGCCGCTCCGCTACAAGACGGCAAAGACGGAGCTCGAGGCGAAGTTCAGCATCCCGTTCCTGCTGAGCAGCATCCTCATCCGGAGAAAAGCGGGCATTCGCGAATTCACCGACGAGTTCGTCGCGAGTGAGCCGGTCCAGCGGATGATGGAGCGCGTGACGGGGATCTTCGATGCGAAGATTGAGGCGCAAGGCTTCGACAAGATCCGCAGTGTTGTCGAAGTCGACCTGGCGGACGGCCGTACGCTGGTGCAGCCTTCCGATGACAAGTACAGAGGCGGACCCGACCGGCCGTTCACGCGCCAGGAACTTCATGACAAGTTCGCCGATTGCGCGCAGCTGGTCCTGTCGCCCGCGCGCGTGGAGCGAGCCTTCACTCAGATCGAATCGATCGACGCGCTGAAGGATGTCCGGGAGCTGGTGCGGACACTCTCTCCCGACGCGGCGGCGACCAAGCGCGGGTGAACAGGTGTTGCTGAATGGCGAGCCGAGCACCCGGAACGACGAATTGAGGAGGCCGTGGTGGTGAGTGCCCGAACGACGAAAGGCTTGACGCTGGTTGGCCTGGTGTTGGCCTTCGGGGCGTCGCTCACAGCGGACAATTGGCCACAGTGGCGCGGTCCGGCCGCAGGGGGAGTCTCGACGGAAACCGGCCTTCCAGAAAAGTGGAGCAACACGCAGAACGTGGCGTGGCGGAGCCGACTCGGCGGCCTCGGCATCTCGTCGCCGATCGTGTGGGGCGATCGCGTGTTCGTGACCTCGCAGGCCGGCGCGGGCGAAAGCCGCGTGGGCCCGCGTCTCGGTCAGGGCGCCGACGCGTCGCCCGTCGAGCGCTCGCTGACGCGTTCGAACGATCGAACGGTTCGTTTCCTCGTCGAGGCGTTCGGGCGCGCCGACGGGCGACGGCAGTGGGCGGTCACGCTGCCCGCCGAAGGCGAGTTGCCGGAGGTTCACGACAAACACAACCTGGCGAGTGCCAGTCCTGTGACCGATGGCGCGCGGGTTTACGCGGTCTTCGGCACGGGGCAGGTCGCGGCCGTGGACGTCGCGGGCACGCTGGTCTGGACGCGCAACCTCGGCAAGGACGTCGCGCCGTGGGACATCAACTGGGGCAACGGCAGCTCGCCGGTTGTCTATCGCAACTCGCTCATCCTTGTCTGCTACCACGGGAATGTGTCGTATCTCGTCGCGCTCGACACAGCGACCGGCACGCAGCTGTGGAAGACCGATCGGCCGCGCGGCGTGCTGTCGTATTCCACGCCGCTCGTCGTGCCCGCGCCCGGCGGCCCCGGCAACGACGAACTGATCGTCAACTCGAGCACGGGCATCGAAGCGTTCGACCCCGCCACTGGCCGGGCGTTGTGGCACTACGACGAGCCGAGCCAGTATCCGATCCCGATGGCGATGCACCACGACGGCGTGATCTACCTTTCGCGCGGCTATCGCAGCGGGCCGTACGCCGCGGTTCGCCCGGGCGGCCGCGGCGATATTTCGAAAACGCACATCCTCTGGCACGTCCGGACCGGTGCGCCCTACATCTCGTCGCTCGTGTACTACGACGGGCTCCTGTACATGGCCGGCGACGTGGGTGTGATTACCTGCGTGGACGCGAGAACCGGTGAGCGCGTGTGGCGCGAACGGCTTGGCGGCATCTACACGGCGTCGCCGGTGGCGGCCGACGGGAAGATCTACCTGCTCGGCGAGAGCGGCGAGACGCTCGTGCTCAAGGCGGGGCGGACACCCGTGGTGCTCGCGCGCAATTCGGTTGACGGCCGCGTGCTGGCCTCGCCGGCGATTGCCGGTGGGCGTCTCTTTATCCGAACCGACGACCACATCTTCGCGATTGGCAGCTGAGACGGCAACCTTTCCCATAGAGGAGGCAGGTATGTTCAAGAAATGTTTGACGGCCGTCATGTTCGTGACGTTGCTGGCCTGGACGGCGACGGCGCAAGACGCCAAGACCGTCATCAGCAGCGCGTCCAAGGCGATGGGTGCCGACAATCTGAGAACCGTCGAGTACTCGGGAGTCGGCGCCGACTTCGCGTTTGGGCAGGCCATGACTCCCGGCTCGCCCTGGCCGAAGTTTATCGACAAGACGTACACGCGGACGATCAACTTCGAAACGCCGGCCTCGCGCATGAGCCGGGTTCGGATGCAGGGCGAGTATCCGCAGCGTGGCGGCGGTGGACAGCCGGTTGTCGGCGAGGTCACTCAGAACCAAGTCATCGTTGTCAACGCCAATACGCCGTGGGCCCAGCAGCTTGAAATCTGGATGACACCCTACGGGTTCCTCAAAGCTGCCGCGGCCAATAACGCGACGGTAAAATCTCAGACAGTCGGCGGCAAAAAATATAACGTGCTGACGTTCACGGGACAAAACAAGGCGCAGGTCAACGGGTACATCAACGATCAGAACATGGTCGAAAGAGTCGAGACCTGGATCGACAACAACGTGCTCGGCGACATGCCCTTCGACGCCGTCTACACCGAATACCTGGATTTTGGCGGCGTGAAATTCCCGAGGAGGATTGTCCAGCGGCAGGGCGGCGCCCCGATCCTCGACCTGGTGGTGCTTGATGTCAAGCCGAATGCCCCGGCGAATATCCAGCCGCCGCAGGCACCGGCGGGGGGCGGTGGCGCGGCGCCGCCCGCCACGACATCACAGAAGCTGGCTGACGGCGTGTACCTCATCCTTCCTGCCTATGCCGCGCTGGCCGTCGACTTCAAGGATGGCATCGTCGTGATCGAGGGACCGCAGAGCGAAGAGCGGGCCGGCGCGATCATCGCGGAAGCCAAGAAGGTGATTCCCAACAAGCCGATCAAGTACGTGGTCAACACGCATGCTCATTTCGATCACGCGGGCGGGCTGCGCACCTTCGTGGCCGAGGGAGCGACCATCGTGACGCACGAAATCAACAAGCCGTACTTCGAGCGCATCTTCGCCGCGCCGCACACGCTTGGTCCCGACAAGCTGGCGCAGTCGAAGGCGAAGCTCTCCATCGAGACGATGACCGACAAGAAGGTCATGACCGACGGCAACCACGTGATCGAGTTGTATCAACTGCACACCAACTTTCACAACGATGGGCTGATCGTCGCGTATCTCCCCAAAGAGAAGATCCTGGTGGAGGCGGATTCGTTCAACCCTCCGGCGCAGCCGAATGCGCCGGCGCCCGCGGTCATCAATCTGAATAATGTGAACCTTCTGGATAACATCAACCGCCTGAAGCTGGACGTTCAGACGATTATCCCGATTCACTATCCGGCCGACGCCCGGAGGGTGACGATGACGGAGCTGTTCACGGCGGTCGGTAAGAGTGGGAGCTAGCGTAGGTCGTCGGTAGGGCCGGTCGCCCGGGCACCGATTGGGACATGGCCGTTCTGGACGGCCGTGCTAGGATTGGTGCATCTTCCAAGAATCGAGGTGGTTATGAGTCGCGCCCGGTCCACGATCTTCGGGGTACTGACAGTGGGCTTGCTATGCACCATCGAAAGTGGCGCGCAGCAGCCACAGCGCGGGCAGAACGCGGCGGAACCCGCCCAAAGCACGCAGACGATGCGACCCGTGATTCGCGGCCGCTCCTGGGCCGTGTCGACGATGAAGGCGGAAGCGACGCGAGCGGCCGAGAAAATTCTGTTGGCGGGCGGCAACGCGTTCGACGCCGCGGTCGCGGCGCAGGCGGTTTTGGGTCAGGTCGATCCGGCGATGAACGGCGTCGGCAGCGATGCCGAGCTGCTGGTGTACGACGCGAAGACCAAGCAGGTCGTGTCCATCAACGGCGAAGGTCCGGCTCCCAGGCTCGCCACGATCGACTGGTATAACACGCACGCGGGCGGGAAGCTGCCTAACAGCGACAGCTTGCTGTCGGCGATCGTGCCGGGCACGGTGGATGCCTGGTACATCTTGCTCGATCGCTGGGGCACGATGACGTTTGCGCAGGTGCTCGAGCAGGCGATCGACCTGGCCGAGAACGGGTTCCCGCTTTCCGCGTCGCTGGCGCAGTCCATGGGCTCGCCGAAACTCGCCAAATATCCGACGAGTCACAAACTCTATCAAGCCAACGCGCACCAGGCGGGAGAGATCTTCCGCAATCCGGATTTGGCGCGGACGTTCAGGAAGCTGGTCGACGCCGAGCAACAGAGCGCGGGCAAAGGGCGCCACGAGGCGCTCAAAGCGGCCCGCGACAGGTTTTACAAAGGCGACATCGCGCAGACGATGGCGAAATTCTCGGAGGACAACGGCGGTCTGTTCCGCTACGACGACTTCGCCGCGTACACGGCCAAGATCGAAACGCCGGTCTCGATCGATTATCGCGGCTACCGGGTGTACAAGAATGCGTCAGCCACGCAGGGGCCGGCTGAGCTGATCATGCTGAATCTGCTGGAAGGCTACGACCTCCGCGCGATGGGCCACAACAGCGCCGACTACATTCACACCAGCGTCGAGGCCTTGAAACTGGCGTTTGCCGACCGCGAAAAGTATCTCGGCGACATGGACTTCATACAAATTCCCTTCGCGGGGCTGCTCTCCAAGGACTACGCGCGGGCGCGCCGCACGCTGATCGATCCGGCACAGGCGTCATTGGAGCTGCGGCCCGGCACTCCGGAACGGTTCATGACGGGCGCGCCGCCGCTGACGCGGCCGGTCGCCGTCAATCTCGACGGTGGAGCCAGCCACACCGGCGACACGAGCTACATCTCGATCGTCGACAAGGACCGCAACGTGGTCAGCTTCGAGCCGAGCCTCCACAGCGGATGGGGCACGGGGGTCGTCATGGGCGATCTCGGATTCATCTTCACCTGCCGCGGCGACTACTACTCGCTCGTGCCTGGCGAAGCCAACGCGCTCGAGCCAGGCAAGCGGCCGCGCAGCACGCTGCAGAGCACGCTCGTGATGAAGGACGGGCAGCCGGCGATGGTGATGGGCAGTCCCGGCGCGGACGACCAGATTCAGCGGACGGTGCAAACGTTGATGAACCTGATCGATTTCGGCATGGACGTCCAGCGGGCGATCGAAGCGCCGCGGTGGACGACGCGCAGCTTCCCGGCGTCGCCGTTCCCCCACACGATGTATCCGGGCGATCTGTCGGTCGAGTCGCGGGTGCCGGAAGCCGTGCGTGCGGCGCTCATCGCGAAAGGGCACACGCTCCGTGTCGCCGGGCCGTGGTCGATGAGCGACATCGCGGCGATCGTCATCGATCCGAAAACGGGGGTCCTCAGTGCCGGCGCCGATCCTCGAGCCGAGGCGTACGCGTGGGCCTGGTGATCCGTGGGCGTGGTTTCGCTGACCGAAGTACGGGGCAGCGTCAGGAACGAATACAAAGTGGGTACGACGTCCAAGAAGAAGACCTAGCCGTCCGCCCTGTCTCAGTCTCGCACGGGCAGTTGACGGTGTAGGCGCCGGACAATTTGAATTGAAGACGAGAGGACCGATGGCGGCGACCAAGAAGCTCCGTCGGCAGCTTGCGAACTTCTTGAACTGGAGCAGCGCACACGCGGATTTCGACAGCGTGGTGAAAGGTGTGTGCCCGCGCCTGCGCGGTCTGGTGCCCAAGGGCTTCGCGCATTCGCTCTGGCAGTTTGGCCCCCAAGCGTCTTGAGAGGCTACTTTCGCCGTCGCTTGCTCAGTGACTTGAGGGTAGCCAGGTCGCCCGCGATCAGCGCTTCCTTCCTCTGACCGGTCGCCTCACTACTGTGTAGCGAGCGCCGTGGCCGTCGTTGTGCGTCTTTTCGCGGGACGTGAGATCGCCGGTGTGGCCGACGTAGAGGGAAGTGTCCGAGCAGCGGAGCACGTAGACCCAGGGCATCCAGACGACGATGCCATAGATGCAACGACGAATGAAGGTTGCCCTTCGACTCGCCCTTCAGGCTCGCTCAGGGCATTCGACTCGGCCGGATCCGAGGCTCGGCCGGCCATGAGCGAGGCCTCGGCGAGAGTCGAGGCCGAGTCGAATGGTGCGGAAGAGGGGATTCGAACCCCTACGGTCTTGCGACCGCCAGCCCCTCAAGCTGGTGCGTCTGCCAGTTCCGCCACTTCCGCGAGGGTAGATCAGTATATGTCGGCCACGCCGACGCGACAACCGGCCGGCATCCGCAACTCATGGCACCGAATACCACGTGCCCTTTCCCTTGCCATGCGGCACGAGATAGCCGTTCTTGCTCAGTTGATTCAGATGATCCTTAACCGTGCCGCGCGCCGCGCCGGTGGTGCGGATGATGTCCTCGACCTTGACCTGTCCGCGTTCTTTCGTCAGCTCGTAGATGCGCAAGGAAAGCTCCGGAAGCTGTCCCAAGATTCTCTTCTCGCGCTCAACTCTGGACTCCAGGCGGCGCTTTTGCTCTTGGAGCGCGCGCAGGAAAAACATCATCCACGGCTGCCAGTCCGGTTTTTTCGAGCGCGTGGTCTTCTGTGTCCGGCGCAGCGCCAGATAGTAGCTGTCCTTGTTCTGCTCGATGACGCTTTCAAGCGAGCTGTAGGGCACGTAGGCATACCCGCCCCTGAGCAACAACAGCGTCGTCAGCGCGCGTGACAGGCGACCATTACCATCCTGAAACGGATGGATTTCAAGAAAGACGACGACAAACACTGCGATGACCAGCAGCGGATGCAGCGTACGATTTGACAATGCGTCCGTCGTCCATGCGATCAGCTCCGCCATCAGGCGCGGCGTATCAAACGGGCTTGCCGTCTGAAACACAATGCCAACGCTCTTGCCGTTGGCGTCGAATGCCTCGACATGGTTGTCCAGCTTCTTGTAATCGCTGCGATGGCGCTCGTCCTTCGTCGAGTACCGCAGCAAGTCGCGGTGGAGCTGACGGACATGGTTCTCTGTGAGCGGCAGGACCGACCATGATGCGAAGATGGTCTCCATGACGCCGGCGTAACCCGCGACCTCCTGTTCGTCCCGCGTTTCGAAAGACCGGATTTCGACGTTGGAGAGAATTTTCTCGACGTCTTGATCCGACAGCTTGCTGCCCTCGATGCGCGTCGACGACCCGATGCTCTCGATCGTCGCCGCGCGCCGCAAGGCGGACAAACGCTCCGGCGCCAGCGTGCTCAGCGCGCGCCAGGCGCCCTTGAACTCGTCGAGTTCGGCGATGATGTCGAGCATCTCGGGCTCGATGAGCAAGGTCTTTGTGTTGAGGGTGTCCACCATAAATCCAGCCATATCCAGCTATAAATCAAAATTCCTTTATACGCTGGCTCCAGCCATAAGTCCAGCCATATCCAGCCATATAATACGACTAGGACAAAGGCTCCATCCACGCTCCACCCGTAGAATCCAACTACAATCCCGGCGTCCCCCACCCTGGCACCTGGCGTCGGTGCCTGGCTTTGACACGCCATCGGTCTCCCACGCACGCGGTCCTTGAACTTCGTCTCGCGCTCCAGAACCAGGACCTTGCGGCCTTTTCGAGCGAGCACGAGGATGCGCGAATGGGGCGGCTTCAGCGTGAAGCGCGATCCCGAGAACCTGCGCATCGCGGGAACGATGGTCCACGGGACGAAGGTGCCCGATGACGGGGCTCATCTCTGCATCGGCCCGGGCGTCGCCGCGTTCATCGCGCTGCTCGGCAGCAAGTGCGCACGCATGTGCTTCATCTAGATCGGAGCGATGGGCGACCGGAAGCTGAGTGGCAAGGACAAGGCCGCCGAGTTCCTCGAGGCGTGTCGCACGACAGGCGCGCCGGCCGAATGGTTCGATGGAGTCGAGGTGGCAGGACCGCTGGCCGAGCTCGAAGGCGCCGATCAGTCGGTTCGGTCGCCGAGCAAGCCCGGGCTCGCATCGATCGGCGATGCTGCCGCCTCCACCGATCCGAGCTGGGGATGCGGTCGACACGCCTCGCCGAGACCGACGACTGGGATAGCGCGCTGAAACGGTGCGCGACGAACAAGCGCGCCGCCTCATCCTAGGCGAAGCCTGAAGAATTAAATGGTCCGGCTGAAGCCGGACGCCACGTTACTAAGTTTATTTCGGCGGCGCCGGTGATGGCGTCGCCGGCGTGCTGGCCGGCGGTGCTGGTGACGGCGCCGGCGCCGGTGCCCGTGGTGCGGTCGACGGCGGCGGCCCCGCCGTGCCGCTCACAAGCGACCCGGGACCGCGCTGACCGATGATCGCGAGCGCCAACGCCGCGAGCATGAACAGCACCGCGAACACCGTCGTCATCTTCGTCAGCAGCGTCGCCCCGCCACGCGCGCCGAACGCCGTCTGGCTGCTGCCGCCGCCGAAGGCGCTGGCCATGTCGCCGCCCTTCCCCTGCTGCAGCAGAATGACCATCAGCAGCACGAAGCAGACGAACACGTAAAACGTTGTGAGGAGATAGTAAAGCACCATGGTTGTGCGTGAACTTGCGATTATACAGCAGCGGGCCGGCTCTTGGTCACGATGCTCATGAAACTCTTCACGTCCAGGCTGGCGCCCCCGACCAGCGCGCCGTCGACGTCGGGCTCGGCGACCAGCGCACCGATATTATCCGGCTTCACGCTGCCGCCGTAAATGACGTGGCAATGGTCGGCCGCGTCGCCGCCGACCCACTGGCGCAGCCGTTTCCGGATGTGCGCGTGCGCTTCCCCCGCCTGCGCCGCCGTCGCGTTGCGGCCCGTGCCGATCGCCCACACCGGCTCGTAGGCGAGGATGAGCTCCGCCACCTGCTCCGCGGTCAACCGGTCGAGGCCGTTCTTGATCTGGCGATCCAGGACCTCGAACGTCTGGTTGCGCTCCCGCTCTTCAAGCGTTTCGCCCACGCAGACGATCGGCGTCAAGCCGGCCGCGATCGCCGCCAGAGTTTTCCGGTTGACGATGGCATCGCTCTCGCCGAACAGCCGGCGGCGCTCCGAGTGCCCGACGATCGCGTACTCGGCCCCCGCCTCTTTGGCCATCACGGCCGACACCTCGCCGGTGAACGCGCCTTCACGCTCCCAGTACACATTCTGCGCCGCGACGCCGACGTTGGTGCTCCGGGCCGCCTCGGCCACGGCGTGCAGGGCGGTGAACGGCGGAGCAATGACGACCTCGATGCCCGAGACGTCCTTGACGAGGCCGCGCAGCTCCTTCACGAACAGGACGGCTTCGTGAACGGTCTTGAACATCTTCCAGTTGCCAGCGATGAAGGGGATCCTCATATTGTCGATTTTCGATCTGGTGATTTTCGATTTGATCTGGTGATTTTCGATTTATCGACTGGATTCGATGGGATTCAATGGCCAAATAAATCGACAATCATCAAATCGACAATCACCAGGTATTAGCGCTCCGTGAGCGCGGCCACGCCCGGCAGCGTGCGGCCGCCAAGAAATTCGAGCGACGCGCCGCCGCCCGTCGAGATGTGCGTGATACGGTCGGCCACCCCGGCCTTCTTCACCGCCGAAATCGAATCGCCGCCGCCGACGATCGTCGTGCCCTGAACCGCCGCGACCGCGCGCGCCACGGCGTTGGTGCCGGCCGCAAACGCCTCGATCTCGAACACACCCATCGGCCCGTTCCACACGACGGTCCTGGCATCGTTGATCGCCGCCTCGTAAGCTTGGATCGTGGCCGGCCCGATGTCGACGCCGAATCGATCGCCGATCCGCGCGTCGCCGATCGCCAACACCTCGTGCGCGCTGCCGGCGTCCACACGGTCGGCGACGACGTGATCGACCGGGAGCCCGAACTGGACGTGACGCGCCGCGGCATCGGCTTCGATCTTGCCCGCCGCCTTGATCTTGTCATCTTCAACCAGAGAGCGGCCGATCGGCACCCCGCGCGATTTCAGGAACGTGTACGCCATCGCACCACCGACGAGCAGGCGGTCCACTTTGCCGAGCAGATTGTCGATCACCTCGATCTTGTCGGACACTTTGGCGCCGCCGAGGATCGCGGCAAACGGCCGCTCCGGCGCCTCCAGGGCGTGGCCGAGGTAGCGCAGCTCCTGTTCCATCAGCAGCCCTGCCGCCGCGTGCGGCACGTCACGAGTGATTGCGTCGACCGACGCATGCGCCCGATGCGCCGCGCCGAACGCATCGTCGACATAGAGATCGGCCAACGACGCCAACGCCTTGGCGAACGCCGGGTCGTTCTTTTCTTCTTCCGGATGGAAACGCAGGTTCTCGAGGAGCACGACCCCGCCCCCCGAGGCGTGCGCGCGATCGACCGCGCGCTTCACGGCGTCGCCAATGCTGTCGTCGACAAAGGTGACCGGCCGTCCGAGCAGCTCCGACAGCCTGTTCGCGACCGGCCGCAGGCTCAACTGCGGCACCGGTTTGCCTTTCGGGCGCCCGAGGTGGCTCGCGAGGACGACGGTGGCGCCGCGATCGAGCGCGTACGCAATCGTCGGCAGCGCCGCGCGAATGCGTGTGTCGTCGCCGATCGTTCCATCCTTGAGCGGCACGTTGAAGTCGACGCGGATGAAGACCCGCTTGCCCCGCAGATCGAGATCTTTGATGGAGAGCTTCGACATTGACACCGTCAATTTCAGGATCTAAGGATCTAAGGATTTGAGGATTGGACGTGAGACTAAATCCTCACATCCTTAAATCCTTACATCCTCAAATTCCTCTTTTCACCAGCAGCCTGAGCAAGTCGACGCAGCGGTTCGAGTAACCCCACTCGTTGTCGTACCAGGACAGGACCTTGACGAAGTCGCCGTCCATCACCTTCGTGTACGGGGTATCGACGATCGAGGAGTGGGGATTTCCCTTGAAATCGATCGAGACGAGCGGGTCGTTCGAACAGGAGAGAATGCCCTTGAGCGGTCCGTCGGCGGCTTCCTTGAGCGCCGCATTCACCTCGTTGCCCGTCGTCTTGTTGTCGAGGACCGCCGCAAGATCGACGAGGGACACGTTGGGCGTCGGCACGCGCACCGAGATGCCGTCCAGCTTGCCTTTCAGATCGGGCAGGACCTCGCCCACCGCGACGGCGGCGCCCGTGGTGGTCGGGATCATCGAAAGCGCGGCCGCGCGCGCGCGCCGCAGGTCCTTGTGCGGCAGATCGAGCAGCTGCTGATCGTTGGTGTACGAGTGAATCGTCGTCATCCAGCCTTTCTTGATGCCGAACCGCTGGTGGATGACCTTGGCGAGCGGCGCCAGGCAGTTGGTCGTGCACGACGCGTTCGAGAGGATGTGATGCGTTGCCGCCTCGTACTTCTCCTCGTTCACGCCCAGGACGACGGTGATGTCGGGACCTTTGGCTGGCGCGGTGATCACCACCTTCTTTGCGCCTGCAGCCAGATGCTTGGCCGCGTCGTCTCGGTTGGTGAACAGCCCGGTCGACTCGAACACGACGTCGACGCCGAGCGTCTTCCAGGGCAATTGCGCCGGATCGCGCACCGACAGCACCTTGAACTCGTCGCCGTCGACCGAAATCGTGTCGCTCTTCGCCTCAATCCGCGCGTGCAGGTTGCCGAGCACCGAGTCGTACTTCAACAAATGCGCGAGCGTGGCGGCGTTCGTCAGGTCGTTGACCGCGACGAAATCGATGCTCTTGTCGCCGAGCGCGGCTCGCATGATGTTCCGGCCGATGCGGCCGAACCCGTTAATCCCCACCCTTACCGGCATCGCTCTCTCCCGACCCTTCCGCCTGCTGCTGGGCAAACACTCAATTCTAGTGAACGCGCTTGCGAAGGGTCAAACCATGCGGCTATACTTCGAAGTCGCAGAACGCCATTCTTTGCGGCACCTCCCCGCAGTATGTACCTCGCTTACAGTCTGTTGACGCTGGTCGTCTTCATCGTCGTTTCGCCGTACTTCATGTACCAGGCGATCCGCTACAAGAAGTACATCGGCAGCTTGCGCCAGCGGCTGGGATTGCTGCCGATCTCGTTCAACGTCGACGGTGAAGAATCGATTTGGATTCACGCGGTGTCGGTCGGCGAGGCGTTGACCGCCCGCGCGCTCGCGGCCGATCTGAAAGCGCGCTATCCGCGCCTGCGACTGTTCCTGTCGACGACCACGATCGCGGGCCAGCAGGTGGCGCGGCGCAGCCTGCAGCACGTCGACGCCGTCTTTTACTTTCCGTTCGACTGGGCGTTCATCGTCCGGCGCACGTTGAACCTGGTGAAGCCTCGGATCTTCGTCATGATGGAGACCGAGATCTGGCCCAACCTCCTGCGGGCGTGCCGAAGGCAGGGCGTCAAGACGGTCGTCATCAACGGGCGCATTTCGTCGCGGTCGTATCCACGCTACCGGTTGATCCGCCCGTTCTTCCGCCGCGTGCTCGCCGACGTCGATCGCTTCTGCATGCAGAGTGACGAATCGGCGCGCCGGTTGATCGATCTCGGCGCCGATCCCTCGCGCGTCAGCGTCACCGGCAGTCTCAAGTTCGACTCACTCGAGCTGCCGACGCCGGCCTCGCATCACAAGCCCCGCGAGCGCGTGTTGCGGTTTTTCAGAATCTCGCCCACTCGCACGGTGATTGTCGCGGGCAGCACGCTCCGTGGAGAAGAGGCGGCGGTGCTCCGCGCGTTTGCGCGCGCCAAGTCGATGATCCCGGGCGCGCTCCTGGTGCTGGCGCCGCGTCAGCCCGAGCGGTTCGGTGACGTCGAGCGGCTGGCGCGCGACGCCGGGTTTGCGACGCTGCGGCGATCGGAGCTGCCGATCGACGCCGAACCGCGCTGCGACGTCGTCGTGCTCGACTCGATTGGCGAGCTGGCGCAGCTCTATCAGCTGGCGACCGCCGTGTTTGTCGGCGGCAGCCTGGTCGATCACGGGGGACACAACATTCTCGAACCGGCGATCTTCGGCAAGCCGATCGTCTTCGGGCCCCACATGCAGAACTTCAAAGAGATCGCCGACGCGTTTCTCGCCAATGGCGCGGCCGTGCAGGTCCGGTCGGATCGCGAGCTCGAAGAGGCGCTGCTCGCCCTCGTCACCGACCCGGTGCGCCGCGCGGGGCTGGGCGCGGCGGCCCGCGCACTCGTCGAGGCCAACCGCGGCGCGAGGGACAAGACGCTCGCGATGATCGCCGAGCTCGTGCCGCCGACCGGGTCGGGCGCGGTCGTCCGTCCCTTCCGGCTGGTGCATTGATTCAGACGCTCAGCTCTATCTACAGCGCGGCGGCGGCCTGGCGGCGCCGCCGATACGCCCGCGATCCGGAGCGCCGGCGGCGGCTGGCGCGCCCGGTCGTCAGCGTGGGCAACCTGCGCGTCGGCGGCACCGGCAAGACGCCGGTCGTCGAGCGCATCGCGCGGCTCCTGCTCGAACAGGGCGAGCGGCCGGCCATCCTCGCCCGCGGGTACGCGCGCCGGACCGCGGCCGACGGCGCGACGGTCGTGTCCGACGGAACGGCCATCCGCGCCGACGTCGATGCTGCCGGCGACGAGCCGTTGATGCTGGCGCGCGCCGTGACCGGCGCCATCGTCGTCGTCGGCGCGAGTCGCTATCTCTCGGGCTGTCTGGCCGAGCGGCGGCTCGGTGCCACCGTGCACATCCTCGACGATGGATTTCAGCATGTCGAGCTGGCGCGCGACATCGATCTGCTCGTCGTCAGCGAAGAAGACCTCGGCGATCGCCCGCTGCCGGCCGGCCGGTTGCGCGAGTCGCTTGCCGCCGCGTCGGTCGCCGACGCAGCCATTGTCGACGCCGGCTACCTGTCCGCGGCCGAGCGCGTGGGCCGCGCGCTCGGCGTGCCGACGGTCTTTTGCATGACCCGCGTGCTCGGCGCGCCGCGCATGGTGTCGAATCACGATTCGGTGGTCGTGCCGTCGGGCGCTCGCGTCTTTGCGGTGGCCGGCGTCGCGCGCCCCGACCGCTTTTTCGCCGACGTCGCCGCGGCCGGGTGGCAGGTCGTCGGCACGATGCGGTTCGGCGATCATTACCGGTTCGGCCCGCGCGACGTCGGCCGGATTGCGGCGGGGGCAAAATCCACGGCCGCCGCGATCGTGTTGACGACCGACAAGGACGCCGTTCGTCTGGCCGCGTGCGATCTGGGCGATCTACCCATCGCGTCGGTGCCATTGACGGCGACCATCGAGCCGGCCGACGCGTTTCGCGATTGGCTGGTCGCTCGCCTCCGCGAACCTCGAACCCCGAATCCTGAACCAAACCCAGAACCTAGAACCGAGAACCCGGAACCCTGAACCCGGAACCCTGAATCCGTCGCGTGAGACATAAACTCGAATCGCTCGCCGTCCAAACCGAATCGCTCGCCGTCCAAACGCTGGTCGCGGTCGTGCGCGTCATGCCGGACCCCCTGGTCCGCCGATGCGGAAGCGTGCTCGGCCTGGCGTTCTACACGTTCGACCGGGCGCATCGGCGCATCGCGGAGCGGAACCTGGCCGCGGCGTTTCCGGTGCGCTCGGCCGACGAGCGCGGCGCGATTGTCCGGGGGGCGTTCGCGCATTTCGGCCGCCTGCTGTTCGAGCTTCTGAAATTCGGCACGCTGTCGCCCGAGGCGATGCTGGCGCGCGTCGAGTTCGACGGCGAGGAGCGCGCGCGCCTTGCGTACGCGCAGGGCAAGGGCGTGCTCTTCTTCACCGGCCACTTCGGGTTCTGGGAGCTGCACGCGATCGTCCACGCACTGCGGTTCGAGCCGATTGGCGTGCTCGCCCGCGCGCTCGACAACGCCGATCTCAACGCGATCCTCGAGCGGATTCGCCAGCGCACGGGAAACACCGTCATCTACCGGCAAGGCACCATCCGGCGCGTGATGCGGATGCTGCAGGCGCGACACGGCGTTGCCGTCCTCATCGACCAGCACATCCAGAGCCGTGACGCGATCTACGTCGACTTCTTCGAACGGCCCGCGGCCACGACCTCCGCCCTCGCCGCGCTTGCGCTCCGGACCGGCGCGCCGGTCGTGCCGGTGTTCGCGCTGCCGGTCGGCGGTGGACGGTATCGTATGATCTACGAGCATCCGGTCGAGCCGCCGCGCGCCGGCCCCGATGCCGACGCCGGGATCCGCGAGTTCACACAGCGGTGCACCGACGTGCTCGAGATGTACGTCCGGCGCCACCCCGATCTGTGGCTGTGGATGCACCGCCGCTGGCGTGACGTCGGGCCATCGACCGACGCGGTGCCCGGCATGTTCCCTTCCGCGGAGCACGACGTCGAAGAGCAGGCATGAATCATCTTCTCGTGGTCGCGCCGAACTGGCTGGGCGACGCCGTCATGGCGCTGCCCGCGATCGCGGACCTGCGCCGTGCCTCGCGCGACACGTCAATCACGGTTGCAGCGCGGCGGCCGCTCGCGCCGTTCTTCAGCATGGTCGGCGACGTGAACGACGTCATCCCCCTCGAACCCAGACGCCAGGCACCCGGTGTCGCGGCGTGGCGAGACCTGGGCGCCGAGCTGCGGGGAAAGCCGTTTGAGGCGGCGTTGCTCTTGCCAAATTCGTTTCATGCCGCGCTGATGGCCCAGCGCGCCGGCATTCCAGAGCGGTGGGGGTATCGCACCGAGTGGCGCGGTCCGTTGTTGACGCGCGGCGTCGATCGCGCGCCGGTGGGCGTGCATCAGGTGGACTACTACCAGCAGCTGGTCCACGCGCTCGGCTTTCCCAACGGGCCGGTCGTGCCGCGGCTCGACGTCTCGGCCCACTTCGGTGATGCCGGTCGGCGGGCCCTCAGCGATGCCGGATGGGACCAACGCGCTCCGCTCGTCGCGCTCGCCCCCGGTGCCGCGTACGGCGGTGCGAAACGATGGCCGGCGGCGTCGTTTGCGGAGCTCGCGCAGGCGCTCGTGGGCGACGGGATGGCCGTCGTGCTGGTCGGCAGCGTGGCTGACGCACCTGCCGGGCAACAGATCCTGGCGGCGCGAGCTTCGGGCTCGCCGGTGTTCAATTTGATTGGCAACGACCTGCCGGCGCTGGCCGGTGTACTGGTCAACTGCCACGCGCTTGTGGGGAACGATTCCGGCGCGACGCACCTGGCGGCCGCGCTCGGCGTGAGCGTCACGGCGGTGTTCGGTCCGACCGACGAGCGGGTGACCGGACCACGCGGAGAGGTCCGCCTGAAGGCGGACGCCACGTACCATATCAACCGTCGTGGCGTCCGGCTTGAGCCAGACCACGAGGCGACGGTACGTGGCGTCCGGCTTCAGCCGGACCTCTTGATGCCGACTGTGCTGACGCATCCCGTGTGGTGCCGGCCGTGCGGGTTGCGCGAGTGCCCGCTCGATCACCGCTGCATGCGAGGCATCGGCGTCGACGCCGTGCTCGCCGCGGCCCGGCGGACGTTGTGACTCTTCGACACGGCTCAGAGCAGGCCCCTCGACACGGCTCGGGGCAGGCCCTTCGAGGCGCGTCGTGCGCCGTGTTCCTCGACCGCGATGGGACGATCATCGAAGAAGTCGGGTACCTCGATCGCATCGAGCGTGTCGCCTTCTATCCCTGGACGGTCGACGCCGTGCGCGCGCTCAATCGGGCGGGCTTGCGCGTGGTAATGGCGACGAACCAGTCGGGCGTCGCGCGCGGATTCTTTTCCGAGTCGGTGGTTGAAGCGGTGCACCGTCATATCGCGTCGATGCTCGAGGCGGGTGGCGCCCACATCGACGCGTATTACTATTGTCCGCACCATCCCGACGGCAAGGTCCAGGGATACGCCCAGCACTGTGACTGCCGAAAGCCCGGCCGCGGTCTGGTCGATCGCGCGGCGCTCGAGCTCGGCATCGACCCGACGCGGTCGTTCGTGGTCGGCGATCGGTGGCTCGACGTCGCGTTGGCGCGAGCGGTCGGCGCGCAGAGCATCCTCGTCAGAACCGGATACGGGCTGACCGAGGAAGCGCGACCGCCGGACGGGTTGGTTGCCGACGCCGTCGTGGACAATTTGATCGGCGCGGTCGGCCGGATTCTGCGCCAGGTCCGGCT
>JAHFUJ010000006.1:0-11404 GCA_023265105.1 Acidobacteriota bacterium | reverse complement strand
AGCTGATAGCTGAATGATCACCAGATCCATCCATCCCGGTCCCGGCGAAGCCGAGCGCAGGGAGCGTCTCCTCGCGCTCATCGACGGCTTCACCAGCCGCCGCGTGCTCGTTGTCGGCGACATCATCGCCGACGAGTTCATCTACGGCGAGGTCGCGCGCATGTCGCGCGAGGCGCCGGTGCTCATCCTGAAGTACAACGCGACGGAGTTGGTCGCGGGCGGCGCGGGGAATGCGGCCAACAACGTGGCGGCGCTCGGCGGCCGCGCGCGGCTCGCCGGCATCGTCGGAGCCGACGCGGAAGGCCGGCGGCTGCTGGCCAGCTTTCACCGCGGCGTCGATCGGACCTCCATCGTTCGCGCTCGGCGCTACCGCACACCGGTCAAAACGCGGATTCTGGCGGGCGGCGTCCACTCGGCCAAGCAGCAGGTGGTGCGCATCGATCGCGAAGCGGGCTGGCCGCTGTCGCGCGCGGTGAGCGGCGCCTTCGCTGGCAAACTCTCGCCGGCGCTCGCCGAGTGCGACGCCGTCCTGCTCTCGGACTACGGATCGGGGCTCGTGACGCCGGCGCTCGCCGGCGCCGTTCGCGCGGCGGTGGCGCGCCGCTCCCGCCGCCGGCCGGTGCCGGTGCTCATCGACTCCCGATATCGGCTGCTCGACTATCGCGGTCTGACGACGTGTACGCCGAACGAGTCGGAGGTGGAGCAAGGGCTCGGCATCCATATTAATGATGATGCGGGCGCGCTCGAGCGGGCGGGGAGGCTGCTGCTGCGGCGGACCGGGATGCGCGCCGTGCTCATCACGCGCGGCAGCCGTGGGATGGCGCTCTTTCAGCCCAAGCAGCCGACCATTCACATTCCGATCTTCGGTTCCGACGAAGTGGCCGACGTCACCGGCGCCGGCGACACCGTGATGGCCACCTTCGGCGTGGCGCTCGCCGCGGGCGCGTCGTTTTACGAGGCCGCGCGGCTCGCCAACTACGCCGGCGGTCTGGTCGTGATGAAGCGGGGGACCGCGACCGTGTCCGCGACGGAGCTCGGCGACGCGGTGACGACCGATCACGACACGACCCTCGAAAACTGGTCGCAGGAAGGTCCGGCGCAAGGACGACGGCCTCGAGAGGGTTCAGGGCCAAACACTGAGCGCTGAGCGCCTGCGGCCACGCTGAGCCACGGCTATGGAAAGCCGTGGCGAAGCGTCAGCGTCAGTTCGCGCCGGGGGTGGGGCCCCGGCGCCAGTGTAAAAAATGATCGTGAGCGAGACAGAGCTTTTAGCTGCCGTGGCGCGCGATCGCGCCGCCGGCCGGACCATTGCGTTTGCGAACGGCTGCTTCGATCTGCTCCACGTCGGCCACGTTCGCTACCTGCAGGGCGCGGCGAAGGAAGCCGACCGTCTCATCGTCGCGGTCAACGACGACCCCTCGGTGGCCGCGCTGAAGGGACCGGGACGCCCGGTGCTCGCCGCCGCCGATCGCGCCGAGCTCGTCGCGGCGCTCGGCGGCGTCGACTACGTCGTCCTCTTCGGCGACGCGAACGTCGAACGACTCTTGACGCTGCTCAAGCCCGACGTGCACTGCAAAGGCACCGACTACACGGCCGACACCGTGCCGGAACGCGCGGTCGTGCAGGCGTACGGCGGCCGTACGGCCATCGTCGGCGACGCCAAGCGCCATTCCACACGCGATCTGCTCGCACGGCTGGCGCGTGGGTGAGCGCCTGCGGCCACGCCGCGCGCAAGCGCGCCAGCCCGCGCGCGCGAGGCGTCAGCGCGCGACAGCCCTGAGCCAAAAGCGCTGGGGGTGGGGCCCCAGCGCCGTGCAGGACGTCGGGCCCCGCGAGAAAGTGAAGTGGTAAACCGCGTCCTCATCGTCCGCCTCGGATCGCTCGGCGACATCGTGCACGCCATTCCGGTGGCGGCGGCGCTCGACCGCGCCTTCCCGGCCGCGCGCATCGACTGGCTGGTCAGCGCCAAGCACCGGGAGATTCTCGATCTCGTGCCGGTCGTCGATCGCCGCCTGGCGATCGGCGATCGCGGCGAGGCGGGCGACGGCGCGCCGATGCTGGCCGCGATCCGCGAGCTGCGGCGTGCGCACTACGATGTCGCGCTGGATCTGCAGGGGCTGCTCAAGTCCGCGGCGCTCGCGCGGAGCGCCGGCGCCGGTCGCGTGATCGGTTTTTCGTCGCGCTACGTCCGGGAGTCTCTGGCGAGAGTGTTTTATACGGACGCGCACGATCCGGGCGGCGTCCCGCACATCGTCCGTCAGAATCTCGCGCTGCTCGAACCGCTCGGGATCACCGCGGCCGCGCCGGAGTTCCCGATCGATCGCGTGGACTCCGAGATGGCGCGGCAGATGAGTGAGCGGACTAGCGGTCGGTACGCGCTGCTGAATCCGGGCGCCACGTGGCCCAACAAACGGTGGCCCCCCTCGCGTTTTGCCGCCGTCGCCGCCTCGCTCGGCGACAGACATCGGTTGGCGTCGGTCGTGCTGTGGGGACCGGGAGAGCAGCCGCTGGCCGAAGCCGTGGTCGCGGCGGCGGCCGGGGCGGCGATCCTCGCGCCGCGGACGTCGATTGCCGATCTGGTCGCGCTCGCGCGCGGCGCCGCGCTCATGGTGTCGGGCGACACCGGTCCGATGCATGTTGCCGCGGCGGTGGGGGCGCCGATCGTCGGCATTTACGGTCCCACCCGACCGTCGCGCAACGGTCCGTGGTCGCCGAACGACGTGACCGTTTCCCGCGACGCGGTCTGTCAGTGCCATCATCGAAGGCGGTGCCGGCTCGAGAGGATGTGTCTACTGGATATCGAGGTCGATGACGTGTTGAGCGCGGTCGAACGCCGCCTTGCCGCCGAGCCGAGTCGTGTCTGAGCCACGCGCCTCGACCATCGTGCTCGCCCTGATCGCGCGCCTGCGCGTGGCGATCGGGTTCACGTCCGCGGTGTTCGTCTTATGGCTCGCCGAGCCGACGCGGGCGACCCTTGTCGTGGGAACGGCGATCGCGGCGCTCGGCGAGATCGTCCGTGTGTGGGCTGCCGGCCACCTCAACAAGTCGCGCGAAGTCACCTCGTCTGGACCGTACCGCTGGTTTGCGCATCCGTTGTACGTCGGGTCGTCGGTGATTGGCGCCGGGCTCGCGGTCGCCTCGGACAGCGTGGTTGTGGCGGTGATCGTGGCCGTGTATCTCGCGGTGACGCTGACGGCGGCGATCAAGAGCGAAGAGGCGTTCCTCCGGCGCGAGTTCGGCGATCGCTACGATCGTTATCGTGAGACGGGCGTGGTGGATACGCGGCGGCGCTTCAGCCTGTCGCGCGCGATCGCCAACCGCGAACATCGCGCGCTTATCGGCTTCGCGATCGCCGTATTGCTGCTGACGTGGAAGGCTCGTATAATGGATCGTTTTGGCGGGCAGCCGGAACGCGTTTCATCGAGCCGGGCGGCGGTAAGCCGCGGTGCGTCTTCAGACTTGCCGCGGGCGGTTGGCTGTAGCGCGGGTCTTTAGACCTGCCGCGGGCGGTTGGCTGTAGCGCGGGTCTTTAGACCTGCCGCGGGCGGTTGGCTGTAGCGCGGGTCTTTAGACCTGCCGCGGGCGGTTAGCTGTAGCGCGGGTCTTTAGACCTGCCGCGGGCGGTTAGCTGTAGCGCGGGTCTTTAGACCTGCCGCGGGCGGTTAGCTCAGCGGTAGAGCACCGGCTTTACACGCCGGCTGTCACAGGTTCGAATCCTGTACCGCCCACCAGGGAATTTACAATTGAGAATCAAGAATTATGAATTCGTAATTCTTAATTGTAAATTCTTAATTCTTTAGGGGTCGTAGTTCAGTTGGCTAGAACGCCGGCCTGTCACGCCGGAGGCCGCGGGTTCGAGTCCCGTCGACCCCGCCAACTTCCTCGCTCGCGCTCGTTGGTTGCCGGGGCTCGACGTTCTCAGGCGTCGCGGCGCTCGCGCGCCGCTTGGCACGAGTCCCGTCGACCCCGCCAACATTTTCGGATTCGTTCGGAAAAGGGCTTGGTAGGGCGTCCGTCCTAGAGGAACGGCTGGCTTGTCCTGAGGTGTCTTCTTCATCGAGGGAAGATCACGAGTGCCTTCGTCCGACTTTCTTCTGGCTCACGCAGGCTCACCGGACGACTGTCAGGAACCAATCAACCAAGGCTGCTCGCTTCATATCATCGCCTTCCTCATACTGCCTGCGTTCACCAGGCGAGCGCTTCAACCATCCGATGAATCCCTCACGCAGCGTCCCGCTGTCGTCGACACCAGCTTGTAGCTCGAAATACTCCATCACCAACCTTCCAGTTACCTTCCAATACGACCGGGATCGGAGGCGCGGGCGGTCGAGTAATGCTTTTGGCAAAGGGGCCACGTCGCGCGTCTTGGGGAGGGGGCCATAGTAATGGTCCGCCAGTTCTTCGTCGTGATCGTGATGGAACTTATCGTTCATAGGGCCAGCATGCAATTGCGGTCTGTGAAGTGTGGCCGGTCGAAGGTCGAATGCGTCCGTAGAGCGATTGACGCGGTTCGGAACACGCTAGGTTCATCTTTGGAACAGTAGACCAACAGTGTCGGCCTGCTGGCCTCGCAAAAAACCAGCGGGTAATCCGTTGGACTCGAAGGCCTTATCGCCGTCGGTTCTCGGGGCAAAACCGTCACGTCGGGGAACCGCCAGCAAGCGGCATTCCCGGGACTGTTACCGCGACTTATCACCCCGCCGGTTGCCTGACCTGTAGATTACAGAAGCCCATCCCTTCGCCTCATCAATTTCAGAAACCCCCCCTTCGCCTCATAGATACGCGCGGAGCCAACAGTTCAAAATAGCTCAGATTCTCGACCTCCTCCGTCAGCTTACGCGGTCTCCACTCCCAACCTTCGGGCGCTCTCGGATTGCGGCACCTTTTTGCCGGTTGCGTGTCTCACAGAGCAACTGAATATTTCGCTCGGTGTTGCCGCCGCCTTGAGCGAGCGGAATAATATGGTGAAGCGGAAAGAGGAGCTGCCGGATGAGGTCGGCCGAGAGATGCTGACCTATGTCGAACGAACAGAGTTGTTTACGGCCAGGTGGACCTTAGGTTAGTCGATATGTCGAATAATTGACAAAATATCGACACGTTGCGCTAACATGTCGATGCCATCGACATGTCGCCCGAAGCCCAGCCATTCGACCCAGCCATCCCATATGCCGGTCTTCCTTTGCTCCCGCCGCGCGAGGACGTGGAAAATCACGCGATGCTCAAGGCGTGCATCGAAGCCCGAGTCGCACTTGCCGAATTGAACACGGCCGGGCGTTTGATTCCCAACCAGGCCATTCTAATTAACACCATACCAATCCTCGAAGCTCGCGCAAGCTCAGAAATCGAGAACATCGTCACGACGACCGATCGATTGTTTCAGTATGCCCAAGACGAAACACAGCCGGCCGACCCCGCCACCAAAGAGGCGCTCCGGTATCGGGCAGCACTGAAGCGCGGCTTCGACTCGCTGAAAAAGCGCCCTTTGACAACCGCCACGGCGGTTGAAGTCTGTCGGACGCTCCACGGCATCGAACTCGATATTCGCAAGCTGCCTGGGACTGCCCTCAAGAACCAGGCCGGTGTTACGGTGTACACGCCGCCGGAAGGGGAAGGGCTGATTCGCGATCTGCTTGCCAATTGGGAGCGGTACCTCCACAACGAAACCAGTATCGACCCGCTCATCCGGATGGCCATCGGGCACTATCAGTTCGAAGCCATCCATCCATTCAGCGACGGCAACGGACGCACGGGACGCATCCTCAATCTGCTGTATCTCGTCGAGCAGCAACTGTTGGAGTTGCCGATCCTGTATCTGAGCCGAGCAATCATCCGGAACAAAGCGGAATACTATCGGCACCTTCACGACGTCACCACATCGGGCACGTGGGCGCCTTGGATTCTCTACCTGGTGAATGCCGTCAACGAAACGGCCCGGTGGACGACGGCGAAGATCCTGGCGATGCGGAACCTCCTTGTAGAAACCACCGCGCATGTCCAACGGAAGGCGCACTCCCTCTATAGCCGAGAGCTCGTAGAGCTGGTTTTTGTCCAGCCCTACTGCCGCATCGCCAACGTCGTCGAGGCTGGTTTGGCGAAACGACAGACGGCATCGGAATATCTCAAGGAGCTGTCCGACATCGGCGTGCTCGACGAGGTCAAGGTCGGCCGAGAAAAGCTATTCATTCATCCGAAATTGATGGCCCTGCTCAAGTCTGAACAACATCTGTTTCCGCGCTACAAATCATGAGCGATCGATAAATTCATCTACTGCCCTCCACGGCCTGTGCCCCGCCCCCCGCTCGCGGCCTTCGGCTCCTCGCCGGGCATGTACTGCGTCATGGTAATTGTGTCCTCCACGAACTTGCTTTGCGGAACGTAGTCGCCGTGAATCGGCGCGTGGTAGCCCACCTGGAGCTTGCGGTACACAAGATTCGCCATCACGTTCCGGTTCCACGGCGCATGGCCGAGCGGCTCGCCCGGGATGATGTGGCGCGCGTCGCGCGGCATGTAGATGTCCGCCTGCGTCAGGATCTGCCCCTGCGGGAAGTAGATCATCAGCATCGAGTCGGCGTGGGAGTTGTCCAGAATGTGATACAGATTGATCGTCATCGAGCTGTCCTTGACGACGCCGGTATCGCCGATCGCGGTGATCTTCGGCAGCTTCGCGTTCGCCTGCTTGGCCAGCATGTCCGGATTGAGCGTGCGCGGACGCTTCAGCAGGTCATTGATGTAAATAAGGTTACTTTCGTGAATGATGATCTCGTTCACTCCCATCGCGATCGCGTCGCGCACCCCGGCGGTGTGATCGCCATGATGATGGGTGACGAGCAGGGTCGTGATCGGCTTGTTCGGCCGCAGCTCTTTCGCCTTGGCCCATACCGCCACCACGCGCTCGCTGTTCGGGGCCTCGATCACCATCAGATGATCGCTGAACTCGACGATCAGGCTGTGGTGCGTCGTGCCGGTGACAAACCAGACGCCCTTGGAGATTTCCTGCGCGTCGTTCGGGAACGTCTGCGGTGCGCCGCCGGCGGGCGGCGTGGCCGAGGCGACCGCCGCCGGCGCCGCGAGATCGCCGACGTTGCCGTCGACCGTCGTCTTGTGCACGCGGATCTCGCCGGTCACCCACTTGTCGGTCCGCGTCGTCAGCCGCGTCGGCAGCTGGAGGCCGTTGACTGGGCGATAGTCGCCCCATTCGAGCGCGACAACGGTGTCGCCCATCGCCCCAGCGGTCATCTGGATGACGCGCGTCGGCAGCTTCTTCGTCGCATCAATCGCGAGGGTCAGCGTCGGCAGATCGCCGACGGTGAGATCGACGAGGCGCTCGGTGCCCTGCGTCCGGGCGTTCGCGAGCGTGACGCCCGACCCCAGCGCGGCACGGACGAGCGTGAGCGGATGACGCAGGTACTCCACGCGCCGCCCGTTCGCCTGGTTCCCGAAGATGCGCGCCGCATTGCCGTCCGCTCCCACGTTGAAGGCGACCAGGCCGTCAAGCCCCTGGATCTGACGATTGGGGGCATCGCCGATGTAGAACGCATACTCTGCCATGCTCGTCGCGTCGAATCGGGCGCGGCCGTTCGCCAGATCGTACGCGCGCTTCACATCCCGCAGCTGGTTGATGGCCGACGCGTAGCCGAGATCGTCGTACCGCAGCGACGTGCCGGCCACCTGGCTGCCGGCCCCCTCGAGCAGCATCGTCTTGACTGCCAGGACCCGCTCGCGCCCACCGAGCGCCGCGGCGGCGTCGTTGATGATCTGCTGCTCTGCCGTCTGCGCGCGGCCGGCCGCGGGCAGCACCAGACAGCAGGCGGCGGCGACGAGCGTCTTACAAACCGCCGTACGGACGCATCTCACTGATTCGATTCTCATCTGGCACCTCGCTAGTTGATCCATTGCTCGGCCTCTGCCGCGCTTGTGCTGGGAGCGCACAACCGCCGACCGGGCAGGAAAAGATCCGTGGCATTAGGCCGCCAGTATAGCGACTTTTGGGCCATAAGGTCGGTACCCTCATGCCCGACGTGTTGCTAGCGACTTGTGGCGACCTCTCGCCAGCTGCGTGAGTCCAAGACCTCGTGCCGGCGGGTCAGCCTGTGGTCCGTATCCTCAGATTCGTGGGTGCCGTTGGCGGCACCGGATGGTAGCCGAGCGTGATCACCTCGAAGTCTGACGCCGACAGCGCGCGGAAGGCGGGGTTCAGCACGCCGTTGTTCCAGCGGGGATCGTACGTGCCGCTCACGTACATGTCGGATCCGTTGTCAGCGACGATGAGCCCATAGACTTGCATCGCGCGGAAGATTTTCTGCACCTCCGGCGTGAACCCGGACAGGTCGCGCGAGGACTTGAGTCGCAGACGCGCGCCCATGGGCAACGCGCCGCCCGTCGAGCCGGCGCGGTGGGACGCGGGATAGACATAGCCGTTGGTCGCGCGCACGGTGACCCTGAACGCGTGCCGAATTTCGCCCGTGCCGAAGGCCTCATCGTAGCGGACCAGGCCCGGCAAGATCGCCAGACCGGCCGCATCCGCCGACGTCCAGCCGTCGGGACGACGGCCGTTGGCGTTGAGATCGAAAAATGCTCCGGATCCGGCCACCCACTGAGTGCCGTTGTAGAAAACGTTGTACAGCTCGTATAGATAGCGGTTGTCTCGATCCACGATGAGCATGTGCCGATCGGCACTGCTCCGCAGGTCCACGTTGCCCGGATCGCCGCTCTCGATCCAATGGGCCTGGGTGATGGCTTCATCCGGGATCGGATAGAAGGGCACGCTCACGCCCGTCGTATGATCCACGCCATCGCTCTCGTCGTCATACTGAAATTGAACGGCACGTTTGGGTAACGAACCATCGACGACGACGAACGGGAATCCGTACACCTCAGCGCTGCCTGGCGACACGTCCCCGCCGAAGTCTGGGTGGAGCTGGCGCGTCGAGCCGATGAACGAGAGATAGGCGGCCGACGAGGGATCCACCGGTGCCCCGGAGATGTTCAGATTCCACCAGTTGTCGGCAGGGAAGAGCGGCAGCGGCCCCGGCAACGCTCCACCAATCGTACTGGCCGCCGAGACCAACGCGCTCGCCAACGTGACGGCGAGAAGCATCAGGGAGGCACGGGGCCGGCGGTCGACGTCAAGCACAGCTGTCTGGATGAGGCAAGCCCTGGGCCAGTCCGCGCGCTCGATTTCAGGCGGAGATCGGGCGACAGCTGCGGCCGGAGCCCGCCCAAACCGCCGGTTTGTGTGAGCGCTCTTACGCGATCGTCGTGAGTTGGAATCCGATTTTTCAGCCGACATCCTCAGGAAAAGGCACCTCTCGTCGTTTCAGTCTCGATTTTGTGAACTCAGATCCCTTGACCCACGCTCCCCGTCGCAGTATCGTAGCCTGAATGGCTACGATGGAGAGTCTTACACATGAAGTTTCTTAGCACTCGGGATCTGCGAAATCGACCGGGCTACGTCCGCGAACTGGCACGAGAAGACGATCTCGTGTTGACCGCCAATGGCAAGCCGATCGCCATCCTCGTCGGTGTCGAGGACGATGAGTTCGAAGAAACAGCGCGGGCTATCAGACAGGCGAAGGCGCAACGTGCGCTCTCGCGTATGCGGCGCCACGCCGCACGGCGAGGGCTCGACAGACTGTCGTCCCCGGCCGTCGACGCCGAGATTCGTGCCGTCCGGTCGAAGCGCAAGTCCGCATGAGGGTCGTGATCGATGCCAACGTCCTGGTATCCGGTGTGCTCAATCCGCATGGTCCGCCGGGACGGATCGTCGACGCGATCCTGGCGGAGACCCTCACGGTGCTCTACGACGACCGCATTCTGGGCGAGTATCGTGCGGTGCTCGCGCGTCCCACGTTCGGATTCCGACCCGCCGAGATACATACCCTTCTAGATTTTGTCGAGGTGGCCGGGGAACCTGTCGCCGCTCAGAGCCTCACGGTTGTTCTTTCCGATCCCACCGATCTCCCGTTCCTGGAAGTCGCGGCTACTGCCCACGCCGACGCGTTGATGACCGGAAATGCCAAACACTTCAAGCCACAACGGGGAAAGCACGACGTCAACATCTGGACGCCCACCGGCTTCCTTGAGCGTCTCCGAACCTCGTGAGACGGCCGTCGCCTTGGCCTTCTTGCTCTCCGGCCATCCAGGTCCTCTTCTCGCGCCGCCCGCGTCGCCTGCAACCGGTGTTAGCCCGGCCGCTAATCTGGCAGCAGCGGCGGACCGACCAACTCCCATCCATACTTGGCAAAAATGGGGGCTATTGTCGCCGGGTCCGGAGCACCTTCATTTCGCACGGCCGGGGCAAACTCTTCAAAAAACTTGTCCGTACCGCCCGGCGCAAAGGTGACAATGCACTCGCCCGGCTGATCACCGACGTTCAGGAAGGCATGGCGTGCTCCCATCGGGATATGCACAAAGCCGCCAGCCTCGCAGCGGAACACGTCACTATCGAGCTGCACTTTGTAGCTGCCCTTCAAGAAATAAATGGTTTCGTGCTGCTGGTGGTGGATGTGCAGAGGCGGACCGCTTTTCGGTTGAATGGTAAGCACAAAGCAATCCAAAGCTCCATTGGTATCGTCGCCGGTTACCTTGTACATCAGGGTTTCGCCGGGGACGGACTGGCGTAGCAAGCCGTCACTGGCGGCTAACACTTTGTGGGGTCGCGTGGTCATGTGTTCCTTCATGGTCAGAGTACGTGGGTCATGCGATTGACCCGGGTGAAGCCCCGGTTCCTGCCCGTTGATGTGGCTGGCTCGCAGATCGGCGATGAACATGTGCTCTCTCCTTGCTTGGCTGAAGTGAACGACCTGTAAACGACAATCGTCTCAACAGATATATGATCCGGCGAACCGTTGGCCGCACCTCCTCTCTCAGGGATACGTGCCCATGCCGTCGAGCATCTCTGCCAGCAGAGCCGCCAGGTGTCGAAGCTTCGCCGCACTCACGTGGCCGATCAGGGCCCGCGGCATGCGCTGCGAGTGGGGATCCAGCTCGTGCAGGAGGTCGAGCCCCTTTGCGGTAATGCTCACCTCGACGACACGCCGGTCCGCCTGGCTGCGCGCGCGTGTGACCAGGCCGCGCGCGCTCAACTGGTCCACCAGTCGGGTGACGTCCGGGTCGCGGGCGATCGTCCGCTCGCCGATCTCGCCGCAGGTCAGGGCGGTGGGGTGACTGCCCCTGAGGATGCGCAGGACGTTGAACAGGCTGGTGGACAAGCCGGCCTTGGTCTTGAGGAACTTTTCCCACGGCGCGAGCAGGCTCGCGGCGGTCCGGCGAATGGCCAGCATCGCCTCCTGTTCCGGGGAGGCGAAGGGGCGTGTCTGCTTGATCTGCCGAGCAAAGCTCCTGGGCACCGTGGAGACATTATCTGTTTAGACGACTATTGTCAAGAGGATCTTTCACGGGCGTG
>JAHFUJ010000133.1:6647-11742 GCA_023265105.1 Acidobacteriota bacterium | reverse complement strand
GCCGACAGAGTAGATATGGCCCGGAGGATCGACCGTCGCGTCTTGCTGACCGGTTCCATTTTTGCACTGGCCGTGTGCACCCTCGTGGCATGCCGTGAGTCGTCCTCATCGAATGGCGGACCGACCACGCCCACGCCAACGCCGACTCGACCGACCGATCCGAGCCAGGTCACACAAGTTCCCGCGTGCCCATCGGGCATCGGCACGCCGCTGTTCGATACCATCCCCATCGACCCCGGTGATTTTCTGGCGTTTCGTCCTTTGGGATTTCTCTCGCCGCCCATCCACATGTTTCCGGCGAAACATTCCGCGTTTTCCATGACCTTGCCAGGGTCCGCGCCGATCGCCAGGCCCGTGCGCGCGCCAGGCAAAGTGTGGGTCAAGGAAATCTGGGAAGCGACGTTCAGCAGCGGCGGTGCCAACTACCAACTATACGTATACCCCTGCAACGAGGTGCGCGTCTATTTTGGGCACGTCGCGTCGGTATCGGACAAGTTGATGACAGAGATGAGGACACACGCGCCCGCGTGCAATTCGTTTTTTGACGGCATGTCAACCGTCACAACCTGCCGCTACGAAAACCTGTCGCTCGTGCTCGACTCGGGCGAGCCAATGGGCATGGGACCCGATTCAGCGGGCGTCGATTTTGGCCTGATCGATTTCCGGCTCCCACTCGCGGCATTTGTCAGGTTGGACCACTACGATCATTTCTATCCTTCCTATGCCTCGCCGCTCGACTACTTCAGGTCCGACGTCAGAGGCACGCTGGCGAGCAAGACGGGACACGTCTTCGGCACCAGGATGCGCACCGCCGCGCCGATCGGCGGAACCTACATGCAAGATATTCCAGGCACGGCGCAAGGCAACTGGTTCTTTCCCGGGAGGTATCACAGCAATAGCTCCGACTTGAGCCCCTCGCTCGGTCTGGCCACCGATTATGTCGACCCGGCGCAACCGATCATGGCAGCGGGCACCTCAATCAGGGGCATGGCCATGGGCCTGTACTCCTTCAACGTCGCGACGCGGGGACTCACCAACCGCGCCTTTCGTGACGTGAGGGCCGATGGCAACACGTATTGCTACGAGAATTTTCTGCAGGGGCAATCCACAGGCGGGATGCCGCTTGGAAGGCCGGGCGGGGTCGTGTTGCTGTCCATGCCGAGCGACACGATGTTGACGGTCGAGCTTGTCGCAGGCAGTTCGTGTGCGGCAACAACCGGGGCATTCACGGCGAACGCGACGCAGTTCGAGCGGTGACGCTCGAGACCGCGCGAGTTCCTCGGACCTGCGCCATGTCACGGTCCGCCTAAAGGCGGACACTACGTACCGATGGTCCGGCTAAAGCCGGACGCCACGTACCTCGCAGGGCTAAAGTCCTGCGCCACGAGTTCCTCAATCATGCGCCACGAGTTCCTCAGTCCTGCGCCACGAGTTCCTCAGTCCTGCGCCACGTCACGGTCCGCCTAAAGGCGGACACTACGCACCGATGGTCCGGCTAAAGCCGGACGCCACGTACTTAGAATTGCAGGTCACGCGATCGGTTCGATCGTCACGACCGAGTTGAAGTCGGGCTCCATCGAGTCAGGATCGATCGCCGCGCCGGACAGCAGCGTGTTGCCTTCCGGCCAATGCACTTCCAGATTGCCGGGCTTGATCGGCGCGACCTTCAGCCGGCCGTTGAACGTTCCGTCCGCCGACCGCAGACGCACCGTCGCCCCCTCGGGAAGAGCCAGCGCTCGCAAATCGTCGGCGTTGATCAACACATCGTCTCGTCGCGCGCCGGTCAACGGATCGACCTCGCGCTGGATCATCGAGTTGAACTGCTTGCCGCGGCGCGTCGAGACGGCGAACCGGCCAGGCACACGCGCGACGCGTCCGGCGGCAACCGATGCGAAGTGCGCCTTCCCGTCCGCGGTCGCAAACCGGCCGTCGGCGTACAGTGTGCGGCCGCCCCACTGGACCTGATCGCCCTTCGCCTTGAGCGTCTCGATGCCCTTGTACAGAGGAATCGCGCGGGCGATCTCTTCGCGAATGGCGGCGGCGCTGTCGAATCGGATGTCATTCGCGCGGTTGGGGCGGACGCGCGCCATCGCCTCGCCGAACACCCACCATTCCGGCTTCGCCGATCCGATACGCCGGCCGGCAATCTCCGGCGAAAAAATAATACGCCGCTCGGTCGACGTTTCGGTGCCCCCACCTTCGGACTCGTACCGCGTCGTTGCCGGCAGAATCAGCACGTCGCCGTCACTGTCGACCAACATAGACGAAGACAAGACGATGTCCTGATGGATGCGGAGCCGGGGCCGGGAGAGCGAGCGGCGACATCTGTCGGGATCGGGCAGCGTCTCGAGGAAATTGCCGCCGACGATCCAGAACACGTCGATCTCGCCGCGCGCCGAGGCGTCAACCATCTCCACCGTCGTCCAGCCGGGCGTCGCAGGCACTTGGAAGCCCCACACCTCGCTCCAGCGCGCCGCCGTTGCCGCGTCGATTTTGGGAAGACATCCGACTTCGGCGCCGCCCTGAACGCCGGAATGGCCGCGGATGGGCACCAGGCCGCGATTGGGCCGCCCCGGCAGACCGCGCGCGAGCCCGACGTTGACGAGCGCTTTGATGGTGTCGACGCCGTGCGCGTGCTGCGTCAGTCCCATCGACCAGACGAACACCGCGTTGGGTCGATCGATCAGCAAGCGCGCGAACGCTTTCATGCGATCGCGCGTCGATCCGCTTTCGCGCTCGAGCGCGTCCCAGTCCGATGCGAGCGCGCGCGCCCGGGCATCTTCGAATCCGATGGTCCGCTCGCCGACGAAGTCCCGGTCGACGCCACCAAGCTCGACGAGCGCTCGGAGCGTGCCGACCAGGAACGCCAGATCGCCCCCGGTGTCGACGTCGAACCAGTGATCGGCCAGCGCCGTGCCGAACAGGGCGCTCTCCGGAATCGACGGCACCCAATAGCGCGCGAGACCCGGCTCGCGGTAGGGGTTGACGACGGCGATCTCGGCGCCGTTTTTCTTCGCATGGTACAGGTACTTCACCGTGACCGGCTGGTTGTTGGCGACGTTGGACCCGAACAGCACAATCAGATCGGCGTGCAGCCAGTCGCCGTAGCTGCACGTCGAGGCGCCGTAGCCGAGGGTCGCCTTCATCGCTGCGGTCGACGCGGCGTGGCACAACCGGGCCGAGTTGTCGATGTGATTGGTGCCCAGGAAGCGCGCGGCTTTCTGGGCCGCGTAATACGCTTCGTTCATGAGGCCGCGCGAGGTCAGATAGAACGCGACGCGCGCGGGATCGACCGTGCGCAGCTCCTCCGCGATGCGGTCGAGCGCTTCGTCCCACGTAGCGACGAGAAAGCCGGGCTCGCCGCGGCGCCTCAGCATCGGTTCCGGCAGCCGTCCGAGCGCGCGGAGCTCCTGCGACGTACACGACTCGAGCGCTGACACATCGCTGAGCTGCGAGGGATCGAGCGCCGGCGCCGTGTTCAGGCGCATCAGCTCGAGCCGTACCATGCACAAATGCGTCCCGTCGACCGTCCAGTCCGACAGCCCCGATGTGCCGAGCGCGCACCCGTCGCAGACGCCGTCACGCAGAATCCGCCAGGCGAACGGCCACTGATCGCGGTTCGCCCACGCGACCTTCGCCATCTCCAAGTAATGATGCGGCTTCTGCTGACCGATGCCGAAAAGAGGCATGGGTTATGCGATTCGATCAGGGTGCGCGTAAATGTTGAAGCTCTCGCCGCGAACGAAGCCGACGAGCGTCACGCCGGCCTCGCGCGCCAGGTCGATGGCGAGACTCGACGGCGCGGACACCGAGCCGACCAGCGGAATGCCCGCCAGAAACGCCTTCTGCACGATCTCGTACGACGCGCGGCCGCTGACAAACAGCAGACGATCCGAGAGTGGCAGCGCCTCGCGCATCACCATGCGCCCGATCACCTTATCGACGGCGTTGTGGCGCCCGACATCCTCGGCGGACGTCTCGAGCCGGCCGTCCGTTGTAAACAAGCCGGCCGCATGAAGCCCGCCCGTTTCATCGAACACGGCCTGCGCCGCGCGCAGCGTCTCAGGAAGGCTGCCGAGCGTCGACGCGCGGATGGTCCAGCAGACCGCAAGGGGCGGCCGATCGACGCGAAGCGACTCGATCGTTCGCCTGCCGCACAACCCGCACGACGAGTTCGTGGTCACCTGCCGGCGATCGGCGAGCAGACGATCGATCGCGTCGGCCGACCCGTTGGCGAGCGTCACGTCGACGATGTTCTCGGGATGATCGGCGGCGGGATCGGTGCAGTGCTCGATGGCGCCGACGTCCTCGGCGGCGGTCAGCACGCCCTCGGCCAGCAGGAAGCCGGCCGCGAGCTCGCGGTCGGCGCCCGGCGTGCGCATGATGACGGCGAAGGGACGGCCGTGCAGACGAATCTCGAGCGGTTCCTCGGTCGCCGCGCGATCGACATCGGCCGCGCGCCGCCCCTCGCGCACACGCGTGACGGCGACCGATCGGAACGTGTCCGGCACAGCACTAATACTACAATGTCGTCATGGCCGCGACCGCCTCGTTCGACGTCACCTCCACGGTCGATTTCCAGGAAGTCGACAACGCGCTCAATCAGGCGCGGAAAGAGGTCGCCCAGCGCTACGACTTCAAGGGCGCCAAGGCGGACATCCTCCTGAACACGACCGACAAGACGCTTACGCTCGTCGCCGACGACGAGTTCAAGATGAACGCGCTCTGGGAAATCGTGCAGACGCGGCTCGTCCGTCGAGGCGTGCCGGTGAAGAACTTCAAGGCGGGCGCGTCGGAGCCGGCGGCGGGCGGCACGGTGCGCCGCGTGATCCCGATTCAGCAGGGCATCCCGATCGAGGCCGCGCGCGAGATCGTGAAATTCATCAAAGACCAGAAGCTGAAGAAGGTGCAGGCGGCGATTCAGGCCGACCAGGTACGCGTCAGCTCGCCGTCCAAAGACGAGCTGCAGGACGCGATGCACCACCTTCGCGAGCACGACTTCGGCGTCGCGCTCCAGTTCGGCAACTACAGATAACCGCCGGCCGAGCTCCCCAATTGAGAGCGTTCTTAGAACCTGAGCATGTCCAGAATCTTT
>JAHFUJ010000133.1:0-6547 GCA_023265105.1 Acidobacteriota bacterium | reverse complement strand
CGGGCGATCAGGATGATGTGCTGCCAGGTGATACCGGCGGCCTTCAGCATTCTGTCGATAGTGTCGGTCAGCATCTTGTCTTGCGAATCGACATCCTGTGGAACGTTGAAACTGCCGGGATTCCACGGATCGACTTCGGCGGGATAGACGGTGATCCCTGAGAAGAACACCAGATCCGTGGCGCTACTGACCCTGATGGCAGGAGCGGCCGGCATATCCTTAAGGGCCACGTCCGGCCGGGCAAGGATGGGTTCGATTCCGGGCACGGGTCCTCTCATGGTCTGTGCCTTGCGCGGCGCGGCCGCGGTAAGCTGGCGAAGCATCTTGGCGCCGGGCACGCCTGTATCGTTCACTTGCAGGGCGGTGCCGGGAGAACGCCAGTTGCCCGACCTTTCCCCAAAGCTGATGCCGGCGCCGGTTTCGGCGGTGTAGGTGGCGCCCAGGAGGATGTGCTGCGGGGTAATACCTGCGGCCGTCAGCACTCTGTCGAGATTGTCGGTCGCCATCTTACCTTGTGCCTTGGCGTCCGATGGCAGTTTGAAACTGCCGGGGTTCCACGGATCGACTTCCGGCGGATAGGCGGTGATCCCTGAGAAGAACACCAGGTCCATGTCGCTGCTAACCCTAGCGGCAAGCGCGTACGCTACGCGGTTGTTCACTTCCGGCCGGGGAAAGATTTCTTCAATGCCCTTGACGATTCCAGTCGTTGCCTGTGCCATCTTGGTCGCGTTGGGGACGACCCACATGTCGATTTCCAACCGAGCCTGCGGCGACGACAGACCATCGATCTCAACCGTCGTCATGGCCGGCGACCAGTCCTTGAAGTAACTGGCCAGCACCTCTTCGATCTGCTTCGATTCGGCCATGCGTTTCTGGTAGCGCGTCAGCTTGACGACGTTTCTCCAGCCCAAGCCCATCCAGTCGAGAATCTCCTTGTGGTTGCGCATGACGAGTCGCGTCTGCAGGCGGATGTCTTCCGGCTGCACTAACTCCTCTCCCTTGATGTGGGGATGCTCGTGGTAGAGCTCCATCGACGTTGCCCCAGCATGAACGATGAAACCGTTGGCGAGCGGCGCGCGGACAAAACCACTGCGCGGTGTGCCCGCCCTTGGTGCGGCGCCCTGCGCCCATGCCGGCACGATCGAATAGATGGCCCCGCTCGCTCCAACGGCGACGCTCCCCCAAGCAAATTTCTTGAGGACTTCTCTGCGATCCAATTCCAGTGACATGTGTAGTCCCCTCCAAGACAGGTTGGTGAAAGCTGGTTCTCCTTCGCGCCGCCGCACGGCCCAGTCCTGACGTGGACTGTATGAGTGGCCGCTCGTGCGCAACAGAAGGTCCAGGGCGGAATCCACACGGCCCCTGAGAGGTCCGCGAGAGGCCGCGCTTAGAACGTCAGAGGGAAGCCAAAATGAGGCGTCCTCAGAAGTCGAACTGGGCGCCGACTTTGACCAAGCGTCCAGTCAGAATCTGGAGGACGTTCAGCCAAGGCGTCGAGCCTCCAATCACGCCGTTGGTCCTCAGGACAGCGTTCGCGTTGAAGAGGTTTAGGACGTCCAAACTGCCCTTCAGCCTCTGGCTCCCACCCAATTTGAAGGTTCGGGCGAATCGGAGGTCCACTTCACTGAGCCGATCCTCGTAGATCCGCGCGCCGGTACCGACCGCGCCGGCTGCGACGATGGGGAGCAGCTGCACCGTGACGGTCTGAGAACAGACACCGACCGATCCAGTGCATGCCGTGAGGTCGCGACCGAGCGTCGTCCTGATATTGGAATTGGGGGCCGCGTAGCTGGCGGTGATCGGAATCCCGGACACGTTCTGGTAGATCACGCTCGTCTGGATGTCCCAAGGCAGCGGGTAGATGGCCAGGAACTTCGTCTGCGTCCCGGACGACCACGGCGGGGCGACATCGCAGAACCCCGGCCGCGCCTCCGGTGAATCGACAATGACGCAGTTGTTTGTCACTGTCCGTCCGACGCTGACGCCGCCTTGGACTTGCAGGCCACGCGCCAGCCGGGCGTTCATCGTAACGTCAACGCCGTTGAACACCTGGGTCCGCGTCCCGAAGTTCGAGGCCTGCTTCACGTTTCCGCCGGTGACGCCGAAGAACGCCGGCTTGACGTCATAGAATCCGCAGACCGACGTGCCGCTGATGTCGCTCGGCAAGCGGCTATCCACGGGCGCCGTGACGCAGTACTGGTCGTACGAAGTCGGGTTCAGCAGCGGGTTGTCAGTGACGAGGAAGCCGCCGTACCAGGTACGGAAATAGCCGACATTGAGCCCGACGCCCGGTCGCAGTTCATGCTGGACCGACACCGAGGACTGCCAGTTGTATGACTGCTTATTGAAGCCCTCGAGCGCCTCACCCGTATAGGTCACATCCAGGCTCGGTTGCCCGAACTTGGGGCTCGCCCACGGTCCGCACTCGCCGTTGGTGGCCGGGTTCGCCAGATCGCAGTCGGGGGTGAAGTTCCTGTTGACGTCGTTCCAAGCTCTCGTCGTCGTGCGCACCAGGTTGGCTGCCGGGTTCGCCGATACCGTGATGACGCGGTCGGGGTAGCGGCCCAGCGAGGCCTTGAGCGCCGTCTTGCCGGTGCCAAACAAATCGTACGCCACGCCCAGCATCGGACTGAGATTCTGCCAATGCGGCCGGTTGTCGGTCGCCTCCAAGCGGCGCTCGGGCACCCAAAAGCCCTTCCCTAGAACCTGTATCGGAGTGGACCCCTTCGCGTCGACGTAGCGGAGGCCCGCGTTCACCGTCAGCTTCCGGAGAGTCCACTGATCCTGGGCGAAGAGTGCGATGTCCCGAATGTTGTCCTCAAAATTCCAGGGCCCGTCCAAGAGCGTAAGCTGGTTGGGCACGTGGCTGGTACTCAACCTGTACTGCACGGCCGTGCCATGCATCAACAGGTCGTGGCCGAGGTTCTCGATATCGCCGATTTTGGCATTCCGCAGCTGGACGCCGCTCTTGAAGTTGTGCGACCCGGTGAGGTAGGCCACCGAGAACCGCGTCTGGTACTGCCGGCGAGGGAGGGTTCGGCTCGGGACACTGCCATAGATGAGGTTGAGCCCTTGGTCTTGAATCCGGATATCCGTCTGGGGCACATCCGGGAGGCCATATGGAAGATGTGTATTCGAGGTGTCATTTTGGTTATGAGCAAGCATCACAAACCCGGCCTCAAGCAGGACGCGGTTGCTGGCCGGGTACGTCCAGGAGGCGCTCGGAAGGTAGTTCGGGTTGTACCGGTGCTCCCCGGTCGCTTCTGGCGCCCTCGGAGGGTTCGCTTGCAACAGGTCATAGACGCAGTTGCAGTTGGGTTGGAAGGAGCTCGCGAGCACGATCTTGTGCTTCTCCGCCGCCTGCCACGTGAGGCGGAGCGTGAAATCGCGCGCGAACTCGTCGGTAAAAGCCGGTTTGCTCAGATCGGGCTCGAACAGGAAGGAGGCGGGTTGCTTGAGCTTGTTGTAGTAAAGGCCGGTCGCATATTGCTGGTTCACTCCCTCCCGGAACGCGCCGAAGAACCACAGCCGATTTCGACGGAGTGGACCGCCGAGGGCGGCCCCCGCATCGCGGTACTTCTTGAGCGATTTTCCCGCTTCCTTTGACACGCCGCGTTGACCGAGCGTCTCACTCCAGTTGTTACTCTCCATGCCCTCCCCGGCGAAGGTGAACATCCCCGTGCCCGAGAACGTGTTTCCACCGTCCTTGCTCACCATATTCTGGAGCAGGGCACCGGAGTCGCGGTCGGCGCCCGCGCCGCTCGTCTCGAGGACGACTTCCTGCAGGACGAGCGGGTTGAAGACGATGAGGCCTTGCGTCGCGTTCATCATGGCGTTGGCCCCGTCCCAGACGGGTTGCGATTCCGGCGTGCCGTGGATGTAGAAGGTCGTCTGACCGCGGTCATTGAGGCCGCCGACCGAACGGTCGGTTTCTCGCATCAAAGTGGCCCCCGGGAGGACCGCGGACAAGGTGGCGAGATGTCCGGCGCCGGGGAGCGTCTTCATCGTCTCTTCTGCGAACTGCACCTGCGCGCGGGTGCTCCGGATGTCGACCACCGGGGCCTCCCCCGAGACCGTTACCGTCTCTTCGAGCCCCCCCACTTTCATTTCGGCATTGACCGTTGCCGTGAACTCCGCGGGCAACTCGACGCCTTCCCGCTTCACCGTGCTAAAGCCGGTCAAGCTGAAGGTGACGGTGTAGGGGCCGGGCCGCAAATCGACGACGCGGTAGAGGCCCTGGCCGTCCGTCGCGGCGACTTTGGAGCCTTCGATGAGGGCGGGGCTGGTGGCTGTCACCGTGACCCCTGGCAGGACCCCGCCGGATGTGTCCCGCACCACCCCGGTGATGCTGCTCTGCGCCCACGCGGCGGCCGGCAGGAACAGCAGGAGGGACCACACGCCGACGAGCGACACGATTCGCTGGGTTCTCATCAGCTCTTGTCTCCTTTGAACCAACAGGCGATTCCTACAAACGCTCGCCTTCCCGAGTCTCACGCACGGATCTGATAGCACTCAGGTTCGCCGCAGTCAAGGCAAATCCTCTTGGCAAATTCTCCTGAAGATTCTTTTTTCTGGAGTAGCGATGGGCTTCGGCCGAACGGTGCAGAGACTGTCGCGCGAGATGGAGCAGTGCGGCTACTCTCTGCGAGCTCTGCGTGCTCTGCGGTGAAACGTCGCGTTTCTTGACAGCGGATCACGGTCCGGCTGAAGCCGGACACTACGTACTGTCCCTACACAGCCGCGGCGAGGCTGGAGCGTTCCATCCGCATCGGAGGCGCCAAGGGCAGCGTCAGGGTGAAGCGCGCGCCGCGGTCGGCCGGCATCAGTGCGAGGGACCCCCCGTGAGCTTCGGCGATGCCCAAGCTGACCGAGAGACCGAGCCCGGTGCCGTCGCCGATCGACTTCGTGGTGAAGAAGGGCTCGAAGATGCGATGAGCCAACTCGGCCGGCACGCCGGGGCCGTCGTCGGCCACTTCCAGGAACGCCGAATCGGCCGTGTGTCCCGTGCGCACGGAAATCGTCCCCGCGACCCCGTTGCCCCGGATCGCGTGTTCCGCATTCAAGATGAGATTGAGCATGACTTGTTGGACTTCCTCGCGATTCATGGGAATGAGCGGTAAGTCGTTGTCGTAGTGCTCTTGCACCGCAATCGTGGCGAGTCGAAGATCGTAGGCCCGCAAGGCCAGCGTCGATCTCGCGATCTCGTTGAGATCGGCCATCGAGCGCTCGAGGGCCGAACGTCGGGCGAATGTGAGCAAGTGACGGACGATCGTCGCGGCGCGCTCGCCGTTGGCTCGTACTTGTGTCAGGTCGCGGCGAACCTCCGGGCGTTCTTCCGCCCCGATGAGCAGCTCGGTGTAACCGATGACGCCCTGCAGCGGATTGTTGAGCTCGTGCGCCACGCCGGCCACGAGCTGGCCCACGGCCGACAGCCGCTCGCTGTGGATCAACTGGTCGCGCAGACGGCGCTCCTCCGACATGTCCCGCTCGACCGAGACGACGTGCGTCGTGGCGCCGCGGTCGTCGACGAGCGCCGCCACTGTGGCGGACACGGGAAACGTCGTCCCGTCCCGGCGTGTTCGCGTCACCATGCCGCGCCACGTCCCGCCGGCGCCGACCAGCGACTGAATGTCCTCGGCCGAGACCGCGTCGTTCGCCATCAAGTCGCGCGCGCGCATGCTCATCAGCTCGTCGCGCGAAAACCCCATCGCGCGACAGAGGGCGTCGTTCGCATGACGGCAGCGGCCGTCAGGCGTGAGCACCAGGATCAGGTCTTGGGCTTGCTCGATCACCTGTACCAGCAGCCGCTCGGTGCTCCCGGCTTGCTGAAGCTCGGCACGCTCGGCCGCGATGCGCGCGACGAGCAGTGGGAGGACTGAAATGATCGTGATGGCGGTCGACAGGTCGCGGAAGCCCTCGAACGCCTCGTTCGGCGCGATGCGCCTGAGGCCGAAATCCAAGAACGGCAGCATCGCCACCGCCGCGAAGATCACCCAGGGTCGCGGCCGCGTCAGCTCTTCCTGCTCCAGCGCCGAGGAGTCGACCGCGTCTGAGGCAGGCGCGAACGTCGCAGCCCAGGGGTAGAACGCGAACGGCAGAATCCACGTGAAGTCGTACACGAACGCACTGCGGTAGGTGGCGGCTCCGGCTTCGAGGTTGCTCATGCTAAGCGTGACGAAGCTCACGAGTGCGCCGAGCGCGAGACGCCGGTAGGTGTCGCGCCAGAGCGTGTGGCGTGCGGCGAACGTGGCCGCGATCATGCCGGCGAGCACCAGCCCCTGCTGCAGCTCGGAGACGACCAGCAACGACGCCGACGCGGTCCCGAGGCTCCCAGGCGCTGCATCGGGAGTCGTCACGAAAAACGAATACAGAAATCCGGTGACGACGGCCAGGCCCGCGATGTCGACCGCGCTGGTTGCGGCGAGACGCTCCCGGGCACCCCGGTGCGGCTGGGCGAGCAGGGCGAAGAGCGGCGCGACGTTGCCGAAGAGCGCGAAGACGGCCGGCCACGCGAGCCACGTCTCGTGCCCGAGCACCAGTTCGTCGG
>JAHFUJ010000132.1:6916-11779 GCA_023265105.1 Acidobacteriota bacterium | reverse complement strand
AGGCCGAAAAGACAGCTGACGGCCGAAGCTTATTGCTGAGGCAGTTGGACTTATTGTTGACCAACGGCCCCGGCTGCTGTAGAGTGATTAAGCCATAGAGCGGGGGCCTCGGCCCTCCTCCCGCGTGAATAACACGGAGCCCCCGCAGTGGGGGCGACTTACGAGGCGGCCGGCGCGAGCGCCGGATCGCATCGCGGAGCGCCCGGATGGTTCGACGTTTTCTACCGTCACGATTTCCAGCAACACGCCAACGGTTCCGCTGGCCGCTCGTCGCTCTGCTGCCCCTGCTGATCTTATTGGCAGGGTGCGCATCGACGATCCGGACGCAGGCGGTCACCGCAACACCGGCGACCACGATTCCAACGGAAGTCAGCGTGGCGGCGCCCGCTCCAGTCGCGCAGCCGGAGCCTGTCGAAGACCCGGTGCTCGTGCTGATGGCGGCCTCGGACGGGCACTTCAAGGCCGGCGAGACCGAGCTCGCGCTCGGTCACGTCGAGGCGGCCAAGCAGGAATTCAATCGCGCAATCGGCGTCTTTCTCGAATCGCCGTACGGCGGGCGCACGGAACCCCGGATTCGCGAGCAGTTCGATCGTCTGGTCGATCGCATCAGCGCCTACGAAGTGAAGGCGCTCTCCGACGGCGACGGGTTCACCGAAAAAAGATACGAGCCGGCGTCGATTGACGAGCTGCTGGCGCTATCGGCCACTTTTGACTGGCCGCCGACCGCGGAGCCGAAGAGCGCGGCCCCTGCGAACCTCCAGACGGCGGGCGGCGACATCCCCATTCCGCTGAACAAGCGGGTGCTCGCGTACATTGACCTGTTTCAGGGCCGCCTCCACGAGTTCATCGAGGAAGGCATGAAGCGCGGCAGCAAATACCTGCCGATGATTCAGAACGTCTTCCGCGCCGAAGGATTGCCGCTCGACCTGGCGTACGTGCCGCTGGTGGAGAGCGCGTTCAAGCCCAACGCGCTGTCGAGAGCCAAGGCCAAGGGCGTGTGGCAGTTCATGAGCCAGACGGCGCTCGAGAACGGGCTGCGCCGCGACTGGTACATCGACGAGCGCTCGGATCCGGAGAAGGCGACCGTTGCCGCCGCCAAGTACCTGCACACGCTCAGCGACCTCTTCGACGGCGACTGGCATCTCGCCCTGGCGTCGTACAACGGCGGCCCCGGCCGCCTGCAGCGGGCGATCAAGCAGGCGCGCGTCGGCGACTTCTGGACGCTGGCCGCGAAGCCGAGGCTGCTTCCCCGCGAGACCCGCGAGTACGTGCCGATGATCCTCGCGGCCATCGTCATCGCCAGGAATCCGACGCAGTACGGCTTCGATTTCGAGGCCGAGGGGCCGGCGGCCTATGAGAAAGTCACGCTGCCGCGGCCGGTGGATCTCCGCCGTGTCGCCGAGTGGGCTGATACGACGATTGACGAGATTCAGACGCTCAACCCGGAGCTTCGCCGCTGGACGACGCCGGTCAAGGATGAGCAGTACGAGCTGAAGGTGCCGGCCGGGACGAGCGAGCAGGTCATGCGCCGGCTCGAGGAATCGTCGACAGTCGATCTAGCATCGCTCAACTGGTACACCGTCAAGCGCGGCGAGACGCTGCCGTCAATCGCGCGGAAACTGGGAGTGAGCAGAACGGACTTGGCGGAAGCCAACTACCTGCGGAGTACGGCGCGTGTGAGCCCCGGGCAGCAGTTGATGGTGCCGCACGAAGCGAACGTGCTGATGGCGGCCCGAACCGAGCGTCCGGTGCCGGCCGCCGAGTCGCGCGCGATCGTCGCCGGGCCGACGCTGCTGGCGCAAACCTCGGCAAACTCGAATCGGGTGAAGGCGATCTACGAAGTACAACAGGGCGACACGCTGACCTCCATCGCCCGCCTCTTCAAGACGACAGTCGCGGCGATGCAAACCTGGAACCCGCGGGTGTTGGCCAATCGCCTCAAGCCTGGCGATCGGTTGACCGTCTACAAGCTCGCGGACTGACGCCCGGCGGCGACTCAGGCGGTCTTCTTCGCTTCCTCGGCGCCGCCCGTCCTCGCGCGAAGCTGCTTGATGCCCTGCTCGATACGCTCGGCCAGCTCACGCTCGTGCTGCAGCGTCCGTAACGTGTTCCGCGCGTCCTGCAGCATGAACTCGAGCTGGGCGACCTTTTCGGCCACGTGGTCCACCACCGCTTTTTGCTCACCCAGCGTTTCGAGGTTGATGCGCACGTCGTCGAGAAGATGCACGATGGCGTTGGCTTTCGTCTGGACCTCGTCGACGAGCTTGCGGCGCGCGTCGATGGACACGATCCGCTCGTCGGTCTCGGCGATCCGCGACAACAGCTCGTCGACTCGGGTCTTCAACGCGGCGATTTCGGAGCGGTTGTCGGCCACGTAGACCAGATCGGCCTTGCTTTGCGCGCTGATCTGATGCACCTGCTCGACCTCGGCCTTCACGGCGTTGACGAGTTGTTCGCGGCTGGCGATCGCCTGAATGCTCCTGTCCAGCTCGTCGGCGACCTGTTTGATCTCCACCAGGCGCGACTCGACCCCCGCCAGTTTCTTCTCGCCGAAGGCCACTTGCGTCCGCCGCTGCTCGAGCTGTTTGAACATCTTTTCCGCGCGCGCCAGTTGATCCTCTGACGCCTGAATCTGTCCGACGGTGTCGCGCTGGCGGCTCTGCGCGCGGTCGAGCTCGGCCAGCAGCTCGTCCTTGATGCCGGCCGACCGCGCCAGCTCTTCGGAGAGCGTCTGCATCTGGCGCGTCCGCTCGGCGACCTCGGTCGCTACGCCCTTGCTGACCGCCACGAGCTCGGCGAACCGCTTCTCCTGATCGGCGACGGCCGCCTCGTCGAACTTGGTGGCGTCGATCCGGTCGTGCGCGGTCTTGATGTCGGTCTTGAGGGCGTCGAGCTCGGCGACGAGGGGCACCAGCCGGCTCTGGAGCGCGCGCACCGCTTCGAGCTTGTGCTGCGCGTCGACCATTTGCTCGGCGAGGCCGTCGCAGGCGGTCTTGAGCGTCTCGAGCTCGGCCCGCCGCGCGAGCTGTTCCTCGAGCTTGCGATCGACGTCGGCGCTCGCCGCGTTGAGGCCGTTCAAGCGTCCTTCGAGCTTCTCGACGAAGGGCACGCGGGCGCTGACGCGCGAGAGCTGCGCGTCGAGCTCGGCGACCGATTCGTGCAGGCGCGTGGCCTTCTCGGTGCCTTCCTCGACGAGCGTCATCTTGCCGAGGATGGCGTCCATCTTGGCTTCGAGCTCCGGCGCGCGCGTCGAGAACGCCGTGAGGCGCTCGCCGAATGTCTCGAGCGCGAGCCGGTCGGCGCCAAGCTTGTCGCCGAGCTTGGCAATCTCGGCGTGCGACTTGTAGAACTCTTGGACTTCCTTGCGGAGCACGTCGAGATCCTGACGGCTCTGCCGGAGCGCGTCCATCTGCCACGAGGTCTTCTTGGCAAGCTCGTCGACCTGCGCCACCCGCTCATGCAGCGTCTCGAGCGACAACTGCTTTTTCGTCAGCTCGTCGGACTGCGCGAAGAGCGCCTCGAACCGCTTGGTGAGCCCGTCGACCTTCTGCATGAGCGCGATGAGGTGCTTGTCCTTCACCGCGAGCGCTTCCATCCGCGACTCGGCGTCGCCGACCGAGCTCTGCAGCGCGCGGAGGCGTTCGTCGAATACCTCGAACTCCTTCTTTCTGATCGACAGCGCGCCGACCTCGGTGCGCACGGCTTCGAGCAGCAGCGTCGAGTCTTTCTCGAGCTTGGCGGTCTCGCGCGACACCTGCTGATTGAGCTTGGCGGCTGCGTCCATCCGCTGACCGGTCTCTTCGGCGAGCTTCTCGATGCGGCCGACCGTCTCTTCCGCCTTGGCCGACTGCTTCATCCCTTCGTTCAGCTTGCCGATCTGCACGTCCATCGCCCAGACCATCTCGTTCACGCGGTTGGCCTGGACGACGGCATGCTCGACGGCGTGCTGCTGGCTCTCGAGCGCCTTGGCTTTGTGCGACACGTGCTCGGCGAGTGAATTAAGGGCGCTGAGCCGCTCTTCGGTGCTCTGGCTCAGCTCGTGGAGCTGGGCCAGCGGGCCGAGTTTCTTTTCAATCTCTTTGACCGTCCCCATGGCCGCCATGGTGTCCTCGCGCGCCTCGCGCGAGGTCTCGCGGATCTTGGTGTAATCCTGCGTGAGCGTCGTGGCGATCGATCGCACCTGGTCGAGCTCGCCCTTGAGCGTACCGGCCTGCCCCATCGCCTGCTTCACCTCGGCCTCGGCATCGCGAAGCGTTCCGCGCAGATCCTCGAGGGCGGCATGCTCCTTCTTCAACGTCTCGAAGCTCGCCTGGGTCTGCAGCGCCTGCGACGAGAGTTGCTGCACCGCCTCCCGGTGCTTTCTGAGCTCGCCGTCGGGACCGACCGCATTTTGCGTGGTCTGCTCCGCCTGCTTGGCGGCGTCCTTCAGCGCCTGAATCTGCCTGTCGAGCTGCTCGATCTCGCGAGTGCGATCGTCGAGCGCTGTCAGACGCTTGCCAATCTCGTCGAGGTGCGTCGTCAGGCTCGTCGCCTTGTCGGCGACCTGTTCGAGCGACTTGGCGAGCGGCGCCAGTTTCGCGCTGCGCGTCGCCAGCTGCGTCAGCATGACGCTGGTCGCGCTCCGCTCTTCGCGCGCGCTGACGATGAGCCGCTCGAGCTCGGCACTTTGCTGCTGGACCAACTTCCCTTTGCCGACGGTGATGTTCTTGAAGGCATCAAGCATGACCAAATCTCCGTGTGTTAGCCGTAGCGCAGGACGTTCTTGAATGCTCGCGGGGCCCCACCCCCGCTCGCTCTCGCTCGGCCGCTTCGGGCCTCGCTCGGGCCGCAGGCGCTAGCCCTGCAGTACTCGTAGCGCAGGAC
>JAHFUJ010000132.1:6260-6816 GCA_023265105.1 Acidobacteriota bacterium | reverse complement strand
GAGACCGGCCGATCCCGCCAAGTTGTTGAAAATATTGCGGTCAGGGCCGGAGGCCGCCCCTCACGGAATGCAGGTCGAGAGAAAACCCGCTCGCTGACTCCCGCACAAATCCGGACGATAAAAGGTCAGGAACCTCCCGCACACGATGACTCCAATCCAGACAACCAGGGACACACTCGCCATCACTTTAGCGACCCGGGGCGCGTCATCTCCGGACCCTAGAACCTTCACCGTCCGGAACGTCGTGAGATAGAACGCCAGTACGTTGAATCCGGCCAGCGCCATGAACAGCATCTTGAAATGGAACGCCGGATTGTAGATGTACTCGCGAGGCTCGGTCATTAGAAACAGCGATCCGGTAACGACGTTGAGGGCGTATCCCAGAATGCCCCACGGCACGAGGCGGTGTAGCGCGACGATCGGCACGCGCTTCGCCATTCCCAACAAGCGTAGGTCGAACATGCCGATGGTGCCGACCAGGAGCGACAGTCCCAAGAAATGAACGGTCTCACACACCGGCCATCCCCAGGCGGAGTTCGTGAACGGTGAAACGACG
>JAHFUJ010000132.1:0-6160 GCA_023265105.1 Acidobacteriota bacterium | reverse complement strand
CGGACGTAGGTGTACGCGAGGAAACGGCCGGTGGTGATGGCGCCGGCCCAGCAGGCGAGCGATGCGATCGCCAGCATTCTGCCCTTCCTCGGCACGGGGTTTTCGTTCGCACGCTGACCGCGAAACAGATGGTTATTCATCAGCATCAGAGCCGCCATGCCAAGCGCGACGAACACCAGCTTGGAATAAAAGACCGGGTTCGTCAGCGCCTTTGTCGGGTAACCGATCAAGAGAACCACGCCGGACAAGGCATTCAACCAGAAACCGATCCAGACGACCGGGAAGAACCGCTTCATCTCCATCAAGGGCACCTGGGGAGCGAAGCCGAGGATGCGGAGGTCAATCGCCGCGCTCAGCCCGGCCACGAGTCCCATGCCGATGGTGTGCAGCGACAGAATCGTCGGGAATGCGAACACCGAGTTCGACTCGCGCACCCAGACGCTGAAGGCGCTCGATTCGACCCAAACAAACAACGAGGACGAGGTCATCGTGCGGTCAAGCATAGTCGCAGCGCAGGATTTAGGCCCTGTAAAAAGGCCGCGTTTGAACGCAGAGGCCGCGGAGTTCGCAGAGCTTGTTTGAGGGATTCTCTCTGCGGTTTCTGCGGCCTCTGCGTTGATCGTTTCTACCCACTATGGCGGCCGGTTCGGTGGCAGAATCTGCCGTGCCGAGACCGGTCGATCCCGCCAAGTTGTTGAAAATATTGTCACCGGGCCCCTGGGCCGCCCTTTGCACCTGGTGACATCGATGCTGGCGAGCTTGCGGACCGCCGCGCTGTTCGGCGTCGACGCCTGCCCGGTTCACGTCGAGGTGGACGTCTCGTTCGGGCTGCCCGGCTTTGCCATGGTCGGCCTGCCCGACGCCAGCGTGCGCGAAAGCCGCGACCGCGTCCGCAGCGCCATTCGCAACTCCGGATTTCCGTTTCCCTCCCATCGCATCACCGTGAACCTGGCGCCCGCCGACGTGCGGAAAGCGGGCGCCTCCTTCGATCTGCCGATCGCGCTCGGCATCCTGGCCGCGCAAGGCGTGGTCGCGCGGCGGCACATCGCCGACCTCGTGCTGCTGGGCGAGCTGTCGCTCGACGGATCGATTCACGCGACGCGCGGCGTGCTGCCGATTGCCGCGGCGGCGAAGCGCGAAGGGGTGGCCGGCATTCTTCTTCCGACGTCGAACGCCGCCGAAGCGGCCATCGTGTCCGGGCTTGGCGTCTTCGGCGTGTCGTCGCTGACCGAAGCGGTACGAGCGCTCAACGAGCCGGCGAGTTGCGCGGCGACGCCGGCGCCTCCAGCGTCCGCCTGGATTGGCGAGGTCGCCGATCTTGCGGACGTGCGGGGTCAGTTGCTCGCGCGGCGCGCGCTCGAAGTCGCCTGTGCGGGTGGCCATCACCTGCTGCTGGTCGGCCCGCCGGGGGCCGGCAAGACGATGATGGCGCGGCGCGTCGCGGGATTGCTGCCGCCACTCACATTCGACGAGGCACTGGAGGTGACCGCCGTGCACTCAGTCGCCGGGTGCCTGTCGCCAGGCGGCGGGCTTTTGGCGAATCGACCGTTTCGCGCGCCTCACCATACGATCTCCAACGCCGCGCTCGTTGGCGGTGGATCGCAGCCGCGGCCCGGCGAAGTGAGTCTCGCCCATCACGGGGTGCTGTTTCTCGACGAGATGCTCGAGTTCAGTCGGCACGTGCTCGAAGTCCTGCGCCAGCCGCTCGAAGAAGGCTCCGTGACCATCGCACGCGCGGCCCGGACGGCGGTCTTCCCCGCGCGGTTCATGCTCGTCGGCGCGATGAACCCCTGCCCGTGCGGCTTCTTGGGCGACACGATGCGGGAATGCCGCTGCACGCCACAGCACGTCGCGCGCTATCGCGACAAGCTGTCCGGCCCGCTCCGCGACCGGCTCGATCTCACGGTCGACGTGCCGGCGCTGCCGCCCGACGCGCTGGGCGCGACCACCGCGGGTGAGTCTTCGTCTGCCGTGCGCGCGCGCGTGGTGGCCGCCCGCGCCCGTCAGCGCGAGCGATACGCGCGTGATCGGATTCAAACCAACGCGGCGCTCACACCGGCGCTGATGGCTGCGCATTGCGCGCTCGATCGCGCCGGCCTGCGCCTCCTCAGCGCCGCGGTTCGGAAGCTCGCGTTGACCGCGCGAGGGTACGATCGCGTGCGGAAAGTGGCGCGAACCATCGCGGATCTTGCCGGCGCCGGGAACATCGGCGCCGATCACATCGCCGAGGCGCTGCAATTCCGGATGGTGGAGTGAGGCCGTACGGCCGAGGCTTCGTAGTAAACTCGCATGAGGATTCCAGCGATGGGCCTATTCCGTGTGCCGGCAACGTTAACGGGGCCAACCGGCCGCGTTGAGAAGCTCGAGCTGCTTGTGGATACCGGGGCCACGTTTGTTGTCGTGCCACAAGAGTTGGCGCAGCGGTTGGAGCTTCAACCGACGCGAACGTGTCCACTGCAGATCGCCGGCGGCCGAGAGGAATCGTGGCTGCTCGCCGAGGCCCGGCTCGCCATTGACGGCCTCGAAGTCACGACGCCTTGCTTGATCGCCCCGGATGGCCCGGCGCTACTGGGCGCGGTCGCGTTGGAAAGTCTCCTGCTAGCCGTTGATCCGATCGCGAAGCAACTCGTGCCGGTAAAAGGGTTCGTCGGTTAATCCCCCGCTGCGGCCATTGACGATCCGAAAACGCTCGTTGAGAAGCATGGCTGGACCCGTCTGCCGACGGCATCGCCTGCCGTCAGACTCTAGCTCTAGCGCCGCGTGTTGCCGTGCCCGTTTTCGTTGACAACGTCCGCAGCACCGATCACCTGCGGTTTGCCGATCCTCAGGCCGTCAATGTAGCCAAGATGGTCATCTCGATTTCAATTTCGCAATGAGCGGTCTTACTGTCGAGCGCGCGCCGAACGTCGAGCGGACGACATGAACTGCCGCGACGGTTCACGAAGGTTCAGCCGGACAAGGCAACAGCATTGCAAAGGTGCACAGCTGCGGCTCAGGGGCTCGGAATGTTCCAATTCGGGCCAATGAGAGGAACACACAAACAGGAGAAGGGGACATGAGCCTTTTAAAGCGCGACCGCTCCCGGTCAGAAGGCGGTCGCGTCAAGACCGTACGGCAGTCGGTGACGGTGTGGGCCATTGGCCTGATGATCGGCTTCATGGCCTCTGTGCCGTCGGCGACAGAGGACGGCGGGCTGTATCGACGCGAGCTGTTTCAATTGGTTGTCAAGCTGCGGACCATTGTACGGCTCGAAAGCCTGACCGCGGCCCAACGTGTGCAGATTGCAAATGCCGTTCAGTATCATCGCAACGCCATCCGCACGGCGCCGGCCGAGGAGCTGCAAATGGCAGCCGCGACGGTTCTCGTTTCCGATGTGGAGAAGGTCCTCACGCCGACTCAACGTGCCGACGTCACGCGCACAATGAACGTCGACTCCAGAGCGCCACGCGCCGACCCCGGGCACCCTGGTTTACCGCAGAAAGTGCGGGCCGTTCCCGTCAGCGCGAGGTAGGCCCAAATCGAGTCGGCGCGTTCCCACCGCGCCAACGTGCTCGGGTCGACCTGGCGTCGAGCAGCCATGTCTTTCTGCGAGATGCCCTGCCCCTGACGGTACCGCTTCAGCGCCTGCCCGATGCCTCCGCCTTCGCGCCGCCTTGCCGCTTTCCCAACTCCAAGGGACCCCTTCCCCACTAATGTCCGCCGGGCTAACGGCCGACGACTCAAGAGGGGACCCCATGTTTCGAGCCAGGCCCATCGTGGCGGCCGCATTCGCCGTCGCCGCCGTGGACGCCGGAACTCAGACACAAACGGCTGCGCCTCAGTCCGAGCAAGACCTGATGGCACGCGCCCGCGCGATTCACGTTCGCGTCATCACGCTCGACACGCACAATGACATCGATCTCTCGAACTTTACGCCCGGCTGCAACTATGGGATGCGGCTCACGACACAAGTCAACCTGCCCAAGATGAAGCAAGGGGGGCTCGACGTGTCGTTCATGACCGTCTATGCCGACCAGCCGAACTTCGCGCAGGTGTCCAAGGCGTTCCAACCGACCTTGTACGAACGCGCGTACAGGGCCGCGCTCGCCAAGATCGACGCCGTCCACCTGTTGACCGACACGATCGCGCCTCGAGACATCGAGCTGGCGCTTACGCCCGCCGACGTCGTTCGCATCGCCACGACCGGAAAGAAAGTCGCCGTCATCGGCCTGGAGAGCGGGTATCCCATCGGCACCGAACTCACACGGGTGAAAGAGTTCTGGGATCGCGGCGTGCGGTACCTGTCGCTGGCGCGCAACGGCCACAGTCAGCTCGCGGACTCGAGCAGCGGCGAGGCCACGAATCAGTGGGCGTGGGGCGGGCTCTCGCCCCTCGGCCGGCAGGTTGTCGAAACGATGAACACGTGGGGTCTGATGGTCGACGTCTCGCATCTGTCGAAGGGGGCGATGATGCAAGCCATCGGCCTGTCGAAGGCGCCGGTCATCGCATCGGATGCCGCCGTCAGACGGCTCGCCAACGTCAGCGGCAACCTGGATGACGAAATGCTGCTGGCGCTGAAGAGCAGCGGCGGCGTCGTGCAGGTGGCGGCGGTGTCCGGCCTGATGAAACCGGATCCGCCAGAACGGACCGCAGCGATCAACGCGTTGGACCGGGAGTTCGGAGTGACTGCCGCCGGCGCACATGGCGCAGCTCCCGCGACCGCGCCCCCGCCGGCCGGACGAGCTGGGTGTCGCATCGTTGACCCGTCCACTGCGTTCCCGGCCGTCGGCCCCGGCCGCGGTGGGGCGACCGCCGCGAAACTCGGGAGCCTGACCCTGGCGCAGCGGGCCGATTACGAGCGGCGGATCACCGCAATCGACAAGAGATGGCCGGCCGCGGGTCGCGCGTCGGTGAAGGATTTCGTCGACCACATCGAGTACGCCGTCAAGCTCGCCGGCATCGACCACGTTGGCATCGCGTCGGATTTCGACGGCGGTGGCGGCGTCGACGGCTGGAACAGTGCCGCCGAAACGTTCAACGTCACGCTGGCGTTGGTGCGGCGCGGCTACACCGAGGAGCAGATCGGCAAGATCTGGAGCGGCAATCTGCTCCGCGTCTGGAGCGAGGTCGAGCACGTGGCCGCGCAGATTCAGGCCGCACCGGCGCGATGACGTGCCAGGCGACGCGGCCGACGCCTCTCTTGGCGCGTTTTCGCCTGACTTTCGCGGCGGGTACTTCGCTCTTGGGTTGACTTTAGTCCCTGTGATAGAGTGCACGAGCTTACGGACCATGCCAGCACGACGCTACACCGTAGTTATCGCGGACCGCTCGAGCGGGGCTGTCCGCCGGCTGACCCTCAGTCTGCGTCCGACGCTGTCTGCGGTCGCGGCCGTGGTCGGGGTGCCGATCCTGATCGGTTTCGGCGCCAGGTGGGACGCAAGAACCGAGATCGACCAATTGCGCGCGGCCAACACGGTGCTGCAAGTCGAGAACGGCAGCTATCGCGCCGCGACCGGTGAGCTGACCACGCAGATTCAATCGCTCGAAGGCGTCATCAACGATCTCGGCGCCCGTGCGTCGCTCGACCCGGCCGCCGCGCACGCGATGCAGAAACTCCCCGCGGTCGTGAAGTCTCGCGCCGCCGGCGGCAGCACGCAGCCCAACGCCGCGCTTTCCAGCGTGCTCACGGCGTCGCTGGCTTCTGCGGATGATACGTTCGGCGTCCTGCGCGACGTGCTGCAGGGCCTCGAGAACCGGCTGCGGTTCGTACGGCGCGACGTCGAGCGCCGCGAGGCGCTGGCCGCGGCGACGCCGTCCATCTGGCCGACGCACGGATGGCTGACCGGCTCGTTCGGTGGGCGAAGCGATCCGTTCACCGGCGATCCCGGCTTCCACCCCGGCCTGGACATCTCGACGGAAAAGGGTCAGCCGGTCTATGCGACGGCCGACGGCTCCGTCGAATCTTCGACCTACACCGGTGACTACGGCAACCTGATCGTCCTGAATCACGGATTCGGATTATCGACGCGGTACGGGCACTTGAGTGCCTTCACCGTGAAGCCGGGCCAGATCGTCAAGCGCGGCGACATCATCGGCTACGTCGGCTCGACCGGCCGGTCGACCGGCGCCCATCTGCACTACGAAATCCTCGCCAACGATCGCCTCATCAACCCGCTCCAGC
>JAHFUJ010000005.1 GCA_023265105.1 Acidobacteriota bacterium | reverse complement strand
GCGAGCGGCATCGTCGACGTCCAGTCGCATACGCGATCGCACGCGATGATATTCAGCGACGAACACCTCGCCGGATTCGTGACGCCGGAGTTCGCCCGCGAGCCGCTGCTCAACCGGCCGCTGGCGTTGGCGAATGGCGTAATGCGATTCGTGGAGCCTGACGCGCTCGGCACGCCGCTCTATCTGCGACGCTCGCGGATGTCGGACGCGCGTCGCCTTGTCGCGGACGAGGGCGTCGCCGAACAATGCCGCGATCACGTGCGGCGCCGCGGCGGCGCCGATTTCTTCACGCGCGCGGAGTGGCGTCAGGAGCTGCAACACATTGCACGAACAGGCGCCGGCACTATCGAAACTGAAGCCGCGCGGGGCGCCGCCATTCGCGAGGAACTCGCGCTCGGCCGGGCCCTGCTCAACGAGAAGCTCGGCACAACGACGGTCCGCCACGTCGCTCTGCCGTGGGGCATCGCCGGCGAGGTAACGCGCCGCGCGCTGGCCGAGACCGGACACGAAACCGCCTTTGCCGAGCGGCCGTTCAGACGCCGCGGCGTGCACGCGGGCGACGATCGATTCCAGCTCATGCGCCTCAACAGCAAGTTCCTGACTTGCCTGCCCGGCCGCGGCCGCCAGTGGTTTTTCACGACGGTCCGATGACTGGCGAGCGTCGACACGAGGAGGACAAGACCGAAGTCCTGCGCCACGAGAACGGCAGGACTAAAGTCCCGCGCCACGAGCCTGCGTTCGCGGGCCTGAAGGCCTGCGCCACTGCAGATCGCGAAACAGGCTGCAGTGACTTCCCTGCCGATATCCAGGTCGCCATCGTCGCTCACAACAATCTCGGTGCGCTGCCGGCAACGCTGCAGTCGCTGACGGCCGCGGGTTGTCCAGCGGACCGCATCACCGTGGTCGACGTGGCGAGCACCGACGGCACGCGCGAGTGGCTCGCACGCGAATGGCCGGCCGTCCGCGTTCGTCGTCTCGACCGCAACGACGGCCCGAGTCCAGGACGAAACGTCGGGATCACGGAAGCGACGAGCCGCTTTGTGCTACTCATGGATGCCGACGTCCGCATCAAACCAGACACTGTTCAACTCCTGCACGCTGCGATGCTCGCCGATCCGTCCATCAAGGTCGGCAGCCCGATCGTCGTGCACGCGGACCGCCCGGAAGTGATTCAGTACGCGGGCGGCGCGTTGCATTACATCTGCGAAGCGATCAACCCGTGGCTCGATCGACCGCTGGTCGATCGAGGTCATACTCCGCAGGACATCGGCGCCGCGCCGACCTGCGCGTTGCTTCTCGACCGGCAGGCGGCCATCGACGTCGGTCTGTTCGACGAGCGGTATTTCATCGGCAAGGAAGACGGCGACTTCGCGCACCGGATCAAGATGGCGGGCTACACGATCATGGAGCTGCCGCACTCGCTCGTGCTGCACCTCAGCCGTCCGCGCGGCGCGTGGCTCTTCTACTATCAGATTCGCAACCGCTGGCACTTCATCTTGAAGAATTACGAGGCACGGACGATCGTATGGCTCATTCCGCCGCTGCTCGTTCACGAGCCGCTGCAGCTGTTGGTGCTGGTCGCGAAAGGCCACGGTCTGACGTACCTCCGAGCCGTTGCCGGCCTCATCACGATGCTGCCCGCGCTGCCGCGCGATCGCGCGCTGGCCCGGCGGATCCGGCGCAGACCGGATCGCGATCTGCTCATCAGCGGGCCCTTGGTCGTCCGCGGCGACCTGGCCTCCACCTTCATCGTCCGCCACGGACGGGCGCTCTACGAGCGGCTGCTGGATGGCTACTGGAATTTACTGAAGCGCACGGTGCTGACGCGATGAAGCCGCGCGTGCTCGTGCTCAGTACCTACTATCATCCCGTGCTGGGCGGCGCGGAGACGCACGCGCGCCGGCTGGTCTCGTACCTGCATCGCGCCGGCTTCGAGGTGCAGGTCGTGACCAAACGGGTCAGCCGCGAACATCCGGTCGAAGCGATCGTCGACGATGTGCGCGTGCACCGGGTGGGGCCGATCGGGGAGCGTCGGGGTCGCGGCAAATGGGTTGCGCTGCCGCGCTTTTTCGCGAAAGCCCTTCAGCTCAAGTCAACGTTCGACGTCATCGTCTGCATCGATTTCCGAGCGACCGGCATCGCGGCCCTCGCCGCAGGCAGGCTCTTGCATCGTGCGGTGATTCTTCAGGCCGAAACCGGTGGAGTGCTCGCCAGCGCGAACCACGGATCGTCGTCCGGGCTGCCGCCGGAACCGGGCATCGTTCGCGCCGTTAAGCGGGCGCCCCGGGCGATTTACCGCCGCGCCGATCACATCGTGTGCATCGGGCACGACATCGAACGGGAGGCGCTCGACACCGGCGTGCCCCGCGAGCGGGTGCACTACCTGCCCCACGGCGTGGATCTCGGCCGCTTTCATCCCGCGGCGCCGGGCGACCGCGACGTGCTGCGCACCCGCCTCGGCTGGCCCACCGGCCGCCCGATCGTCCTGTTCGTCGGCCGACTCAGCATCGAAAAAGGAGTGCTCGACCTGGTGGAAGCCTGGCGGCTAGTCGATCGCCGCGACGCGCTCCTCGTGCTCGTGGGGCCCGACATGCCGGCGCATCCGTGGGACGCCGGGCAGAAGGCGCGCGCGTTGGTCGCGCAGCATGGGCTCCAAGACCGCGTGCGATTCGAAGGACCCGTCACGGACACGGCGCCCCTGTTCCGCGCGGCCGATCTCTCTGTGCAGCCCTCGCACTTCGAGGCGTTTGGGTTGTCGGCCATCGAGGCGATGGCCAGCGGCGTACCCATCGTCGCGTCCAACGTCGGCGGACTCCGCGACTTTCTCGCCGACAACCAGAACGCCCTGCTGCACGAGCCGCGTTCGCCGGCGTCGATCGCGGCGGCAATTGCGCGCGCTCTTGCTGATTCCTCGCTCCGCGCCCGCCTGGCGGAGGCGGCGCTCAAAACAGTCATCGCCGAGTTCGACGAACAGGTGTTGATGGATCGATACGCCCAGCTCATCGAACGAGCCGCCGGGACGCGCTGATGTTCAAGAACATGGCCTATGCGAGCGTGTCGGCGGCAAGTGCCGGCTTGCTCGTCATCCTCTTCATCATCGCGGGCCGCACGCTCGGTGACGCGGAGTTCGGCAAGTTCTCGTTCGCGCTCGCGCTCGGCATGATTTTCGAGACGCTGATGGATTTCGGCCTGCACCAAGTGACCATTCGCGCCGTGGCGCGCGACAAGTCGCGGGCGACCGAGCTGCTGCACCACACGCTCGGCATCAAGCTGGTGTGGGGGGCCGGCGCATTCGCGGCGTTGGTTGGGACCGCAACACTCTTGCGATCGGAGTGGGATGTCCGCCTGGCGTGTTACTTCGTGGGCGGCTCCCTCGTGCTGCGATCCTACATGTTGACGATTCGTGGCGTGTTGCAGGGCCTCGAGCGATTCGGCTGGGACAGTGTGGTCGTCGCGTCCGACCGCGGAATTCTTCTGTTGTTCGGCGCTGTGGCGCTCGTGGCGGGCACAGGCCTGCGCGGCCTGGTGATCGCGTTCGTGGCGGCTCGCGCCACGGCGCTCGCGCTGACGGCGTGGATCACGCGCGCGCAGGTCGGCGGTGTGGGGCTGCGCTTCGATCGCGTGGTGTGGCGCGAGCTCCAGAAGACGGCGGTGCCGCTCGGATTGTTCCTCGTGGTGTTGAATCTGTATTCTTACATCGACGCCGTGATGCTTGGCGTGATGCGTACGGACGTCGAAACGGGAGTGTACACGGCGGCCTACCGCGTGTACGAGGGGCTCACCTATGCGTGTTCCATCATTGCCGCCGTTCTGACGCCCAGACTGTCGGGCCTGTTCGAGTCCGATCGGGCCGCGCACCGCCGCGTGGCGTTGTGGGGCGTGGCCGGCGCGGTCGCACTCGCGCTGGCGATGGGGACCGCCGCCTACGCGCTGTCCGGATCGCTGATCGGATGGCTATTCGGACCGGCGTTCGCGCGGGCTGCCGCACCCTTCCGGATCCTGTGCCTCGGCCTCGTGTTCGTCTTCACGATTTGGGTGCTCCACGCTATCGCGATCTCGGTCAATGCCGAGCGCCTGCTGGTCAAGACCGCCGTGATTGGACTCGCGACCAACGTCGGCCTGAACCTGTACGTCATTCCTCGCATGGGTGCGGAGGGCGCCGCGCTGGCCACCGTCGCCGGCGAGCTCGTCAGCATGGCAGTGTTGATCATTGGGGTCGGGAGCCTTTTGCAGAAACAGCCATGATGTACGCAAAAAGCGGAACAGGGACAGTCCCTTTTCCCCTGATCTTCTTCCTCCTGTTCGCCTCGTATGCGTATTTCTACCAGGCGGGCGGCTGGAATCAGAACTCGCGGTTTGCGCTCGTTCGCGCTATCACCAACGAGCACTCGGTTCGCATCGACCCGTTCCAGAAAGCGACGGGCGACAAGGCGTTCTTCGACGGGCACTACTACACCGACAAAGCGCCTGGGCTCGCGCTGACGGCGGTTCCGATCGTCGCCCTCGCGCGCCCGATCATGGCACTTGGCGGCGATGACCCGGAGTCCTACGGCGGCATCGCGTTTCTCTCGTATCTCGCCACGGTGCTGACCGTCGGACTTCTGACGGCGGCGGCCGGCGTGTCGCTCTATCAGGTCTGCACGGACTTGGGCGCGACGCGCACAGGAGCATTGTTTGCGGTGCTGTCGTTCGGTCTTGCATCGCCGATCTGGGCGCTCGCGACCCAGTTCATCGGCCACGCGTTTTCTGCCGCGTGCCTCGTGTTCGCGTTTACGGCGGCGGTGCGGATTGGGCGAGAGAAGGTCCGGCTAAAGCCGGACGCCACGTACCTGCCGGACGCCACGTACGAGCCGGACACCACGTACCGGTCGGACGTCCGGCTTGGCCTCGTTGTTGGGTTGGGCGCCGGCTGGGCGACGGTGTCTGAATTTCCAGCGGCCGTGCCGGCCGTTTTGCTGGCTGGGCTCGCCGCGGTTCAGGTGCGGCCGCTCGGACGCGCTCGAGTGATGCGCGTGCTCGGCGCCCTTGCGGCCGGGGCGCTCGCCTGTGCCGCGGTCCTGATGGCGTATCAGTACTTATGCTTTGGATCGCCGTTTCACCTCGCATACTCCAGCGAGCAGGGATACGAGGGCTTGCAACAGGGCGTGTTTGGAATCGGCACGCCGCGGTTGACCCGCCTGTACCAGATCCTGCTGGGCGAGTATCGCGGACTCCTGCCGCTGGCCCCCGAACTCGCCCTCGCCCCGCTTGGCCTTGCGATTCTCCTCTTCCAGGGCGCCCGCGCTCACCGGGCGGCGCTCGTCGCCCTGCTCATCGGCGTGTATTACGTGCTGCTCAACGCGGGCTACACGTACTGGGAAGGCGGATGGTCGTACGGCCCCAGGCATTTGACGCCTGGCATTCCGTTTTTTTGTGTCGGTCTTGCGATTTTGTGGACCCAGGCCCCAGCGATCTTTCGTGCCGGGCTTGCCGGGCTCTCGGCGTGGGGCACGGCGCTCTCACTAGTGGCCGTCGCCACAATGGCGTCGCCTCCGGCCCAGTTTTCGCGCCCGGTCCGCGAGCTTCTGCTTCCCGCCTTTCACGACGGCGACCTGGCGTTGAACACGCAGCGGTTCACCGACGCCGGCGTCGACGTCGGAGGCTGGCGCCGTCACGTCGAACCGAAGGCGGCGTTCAACCTCGGCATGAAGATCGGTCTCGACGGGCACGCAAGCCTGATCCCGCTCGCGCTCGTGTGGCTCGGGTGCGGGGTATACCTCATGGTCCGCCTAAAGGCGGACACCACGACTGATCAGGGTTCGGCCGATCACGGTCCGCCTGAAGGCGGACACTACGTACCGAGGTCCGGTTGAAGCCGATCAGGGTCCGCCTCCTAAGGAACTGACCTGTGCGGAGGTCAGTTCCTGGTGCGATGTGTCGCGACGCGTCGCGTGGGCCGCTGAAGGCGGACACTACGTACCGGGGTCCGGCTAAAGCCGGACACTACGTACTGTCAGTAATCACGGTCCGGCTGAAGCCGGACACGACGTACTGCCGATCAGCGATGCCAGGCTTCGCGGAACGCCGCAAGGATTTCCTGCGTCGCCCGAGCATTGGCGCGCGCGTTGGGGTGTGGATCGAACCGGCTGACCCACATGCTTTGCGGATTGCGGAATGATGCCGCGAACGACGACCGCAGATCGAGACATGTGATGCGCTGCCCGGCGCAGGCCGCTTGCACGCGATCGTGCAGGTACCCGAACGGATAGTTCCTGCTGAGGAATCCTGGATTGGGAAACAACACCGTTCCGCTCGGAGCGCCGGCCGCGCGCGCCCGTTCGATGAACTTACTGAACAGCCCGAATGCCGCGCGCGAGTTGATCGACGCCGGGTCGCGGAGACTGCGCTCCATATAGCGAGTGTAGCTCTCGACCATCCCGGTCGCTTCTTGCAGCTGTCCCCACTCGTCGTTCAGCAGATCGTAGAGAGCGGACGATCGAAGCAGCCAATAATCGATCGTCGGCCACGGCAACAGTGCATGGGCCTCCGGTCGGATCATCTCCGGCATCTCGAAATCGTTGACGTACAACTGAAGCAGTACGAAGTCGGGCGAAACCTTCAGCACCTGCTCGAGCACCTGCACGTGCTCGGGCAGGTTGTTGCCCGGGATGCCGAAGTTCAGCACCTCGTACGACGACCCGAGGGACGCCTCGAGCACGTTGGAAAACCGCTCGCGCTCCTCGATGCCCTGTCCCCACGTGAACGAATCACCGACGATCGCAATCCGGTAGCGACCGGCGGTTTTAGCGCCGACCTCCCGTTCGCGAAAGCCCAGGGCGTTGGTTCGCAGGCTCGGCCCGCCGCGGCGCGCAAAGAACGTGCGTCCGTCGGCGCTCGAGTGCACGTCGCGGAAGACATAGCGCAGCCCGAACTCGGCCACAACGAGCGTGGCGACGGTTGCGGCACCGGCGACCGCGACTCGTGGGATAACAGCCGAGATTCGAGACGCGCCGCATCGTTGGGCGCTCCAGCCGAGGGCGGTGCCCGCCAGCCCGGCACCGAACAGGGCACGCAGTGCACCCTCGTAGCCGCTCAGCCACCCGACCTGGAACTCGCCTCGAACCGCAAGCAGCGCCCAAGAGACGACCGCCAGAGCGACGCTCCCGGCGGTCAGCCGCCTCAACGCCGCCGCGGTGAGATTCATCGTCGGCGAGGCAAGGCGAAGAACGGCAGCGACCCCGTGAGACTCGCCGTCGGCGGCAGCTCGAGGTTCTGCTTGATGACGAGGAAGAAGGTGTCCGCAATCCTCTGGTAGCCGGCAGCGTTCGGATGCAGCCCATCGCTGCCGAGCAGCGAGAAATCGCCGCTGAACGCCTGAAACACGTCAGCGACCGGCACGTTTTCGGCCGAGGCCATCGCCTTGAGCTGCGCATTGAACGGCTCGACAAGCGACCACGCCAGCCCGCGGTTGGGACAGCAGCCGTTGGGATTCTCGGGCGGCAGCGTGCCGAGGAACGGCCGCACGCCGCGGCTCGCCGCGTCACGAACCATCGTCCGCAGTCCATTGATGGCCGGGGGAATGTCCCGAGAGTCGCGGCTGCCGATGTCATTCGCGCCCTCGAGAATCACCACGACGTCGTACTGGCGCGTCGCCAGGTAACTCGACAATCGCGACGGGGCGCGGTCGTTGACGATGGCCTCGGCCGAGCGGCCGCCGTTGACGACGGTCGTCGTCTGCGCCGTGTAGCGACTCGCCAGCGTAATGCGCAGGTCGGTCGGATACGACAAATCGTCGCGAACCGCCAAACCGCGGAAGCTGTTCAGGTCGACAACCTCGCCCGCCGTCATGCTGTCGCCAAAGGCGAGGAACCGGGTCAGGCTGATGCGCGGTGGCGGCGTGACCGTCACCGTGAACGCGCACGAGTCGGTGCGCTGCCTCGCATCGGTCGCCGTGCACGTCACGGTCGTCGTGCCCACCGGGAAGGTCGAGCCGCTTGCCGGCGTGCACTCGGTCGTCACCGGCGGCGCACCTAACGACGTCGTCGTGGCGCCGTACACGGCAGGGACCGGCTGCCCATTTGGCGAGGGCACACTGACGGGCGCCGGACACGAAATCTTCGGCGGATCGGGCACAACCGGTGGCGGAGGCGTGGGCGTGGGTTGAGACGGGCTACCGCCGCACGCGGGGAGCAGAAGGGCGGCCACGAGTGCAGCCAGGTCCGAGCGAAGAGAGCGAAATGTGCGGGGCAAGCCTCAGAACACACTAACGTCGGCGCGCGAACAGGGTCAAGGCGAGGCCCGAGACGATTCGCGCGTCCCGCCCGTTCAACTATCGGAGCGTGAAGAATGGCAAGCTCGACAACGAGAAGGGGAAGCTGCCGTTGTCGCCCGCGGGCAACGCGACGCTCACCACGTTCGACCGTTCTCGGCGGGAGGTCACGGCGCCTTCGCCGCGCGCATTGCCCGCCGACACGAAGAACCCCATCTGCTCGCCAGCGTGCGGCTGATAGCCCATCATCGGTCCCCAGCGCGAGTCATACGCCCAGTTCCTCGCGAAGTCCGACAGGATGGGGGCGCCTGTGCTCGCACGGCTCCGCCACATCTGGATGAATCCCGACGTGTACCATCGGCCGTTGACATTCACCACCGCCCAAACGGTGTACTCGATCGGGCCGTCCCATCCCGGCGGCGTGTAGTCGGGCCAGCTCTGCTTGGTCGTGAACTCGAAAGAGAGCCCGGCCGAGCTCGACATGTCGAGCCGCGTGATCGTCGCCGTCGCGGGCCAGCTCGCAATGTCGCCGGGCGAGTTGTACACCCCGGCGGAGCTCAGATTGATCGCGTCGTTCGGCGCCGGACCTCCCCCGCCACCGCCACCGCCGCCGCCGGGTGGAGGTGGTGGCGCCACCACAACCGGAGCCGGCGTTTGAAACACTTGTGTCGCCGAAAAGGGGCCGGTTGTCGTCGGATCGTACGCGCGCACGTGCCAGAAATACTGTTTGTTGGGCGACAGATCCTGCGGCGAGGCGAGCGACGTCTGATTCGGCTGCTCGCCGACCGTCCAGATGGCCAGCTTGTTGGCGAAGCTGTCGGCGTCTGAGAGCTCGATCACGTAGCCGATCTCGCCGACAGGCCCAGAGCGCGGCGCGTTGGTGAATTGGAACGTCGGATGCAGATTATCGGTCCTCACGTTGTTGATCGGCGCCAGGAGCACCGGCGCGTCGATCACGATCGGCGTGAAGACGTTGAAATTCGCGGCCCCCGAATACGGGCCGGTGTTGGCGCCGTCCTGCGCGCGTGAGCGCCAGTAGTACGTCCGGCCCGTGGCGAGCGGATCCGGCAGGCGCAAGCTCGTGCGTCCACCGTCGCCCGGCGCGATGCTCTCGCGCACGAACACCTTGCTGTTGAAGTCGACGTCGGTCGCGACTTCGAAGACATAATTAAGCGGCCTCACGCCGGACGTCGAGGCGTTCTGGACCGTCAGCGTGAGCGGCTGCTTGTCGACGGCGATTCTCGCGCCCATCGCCGGATCGACCGTTGTCGGCGCAGTGATATTGACGCCGGGAATCGGACCGGCAACCGTCGGGCTCAACGGATTCGAGCTCTTCGCCGACTCGCACGCGCTGAGCGCGCACATCGCGGCAAGCGCACCGACCGCGGAACGCAGAGATCTGGACATACGCAACCGTTTGTATCGGACCGAAAAACCGAGAAGTGCAGTGTCACCCAGGGCTGGGGGCCTGGACGGAATTACTCTGGACGCCGTGCCTGCAGCAGATCTTTATGATACCACGGCGCCGGCGGGCGGCCCAAACCGCTCAGCCACACACCCACGACGACGAGCGCACCAACGGCCAAGTACGCCACAACATTTGGCGGATAGGTCCAGTAACTCGAAAAGTCCCAGAAGTAGAACGAGGGCAGCGCGGATCGAGCTCCGACCGGAAACAAGCTGTCCCTCGCCGAAAGGTGCTCCTCGAGCCGCGGAAACAGCACCCCGAGGTCCGGCAGCCACCGGACGGCCAGCAGCGCTTGGTAGACGAGCGACGCAAGCACGGCCGGCTTCACCCACCGACCGATGGCGTCGTGATACTCGCCGACGACGACCCCTATCGGCATCGCCCAAAGCCAGAGCGCCGACCAGGCAAATCGGCCGACCGGTCCTCCCCCGCCGAAGCGCGCGAGCTCGAGCGAGTTGGGGACGATGAGCGATGCGTACAACGCAAGCCAGAAGGCGGCCGCGCGCGGCCGAAGCCGCGCGAACGCCGGCCACGCCGCGATGCCGGCCAGCATCAGCGGATGTTGCACGAACAGACCCTGACTCTGGTCGAGGTGCAGACCCAGGAACATCATCGCGGCGCGCGAAAACGAGGTCGCCAATTCCGCTCCGCCGCGCGGGCCGAACGGCGATCCGACGCCCCAGATGTGGAACGCCGCAAGCGAGGCAGGACCGATCGCCACGAGCCCACAGCCGACGATGGCGCGTCGGACGACGCTCAACCTGGTGCCTCGCTGCGGAAATCCGCGTGCACTAGAGGCCGCTGAGCCCGCAGAGCCTGTTTCCGCCGCGCGCTCGGCGCGCTCCGCGTTCATCGCGGTCACCACGCCGCCGGCCGCGAGGACAATTGTCGTCAGCAGAAATTTGACGTTGAGCCATGCAAGCGCGCCGGCGCCGGTCCAGAACAGAAACCAGGCCATCCGCTGTCGACTGCGGGACCCACGTTCGACGAGCCACAGCGCGAGCGCGATCGACGCGACGCCGGCAACGAGATCCGGATACACCTGCGACGCCCCAAAGCAAAACGGCAGCGCGACTATGACGCCGACGGTCAGCCAGACGGCCGTTGCATGCGGCATCCTTCGGTCGAACCAGCCGACAAGTGACAGCGGCAGCAGGCCTGCGGCCAAGCACAGCGCGATCTTCGCGCCGGCGACCCCGCCAGCAAGAAATGGGACGGCCAAAAGGATCGCAAGACCCGGTGCGTGATACGGTGCCCATCGATGGTTGACGATGACCACGTGCGGATCGAGCGGCGCGCCGTGGAGCTGCCGCGTTTGCGACTCGCGGCTGTAGGCGTTTCGGACGTCAAACGTCAGGTCGTGGACCAGACCGTCGGCCATGATCAGGTAGTGCGGTTCATCGCCGGTCGTCGGCAGCCTGGTCGGCCGCGCGGCGTACACCGCAATCGCGATCGCGACCGAAAAAACAAAGAGGCCGACCCGGGCGTCTGTCGCCCGCGCCAGCCTCTGAGACGTCGTCACTTGTTATCTTGCGCCTATCAGCGTCTGCTCACGTCGCCCCTTCGAGGCGAGAGCTACCGTCGGCTCGAGAGCTGCAGACGATCCCCCGAAAACGTATAGGTGACCCCGCCGAACGACCACGGGACGAGCGCGACGTTCGACCGTTCGCAGATCCGTGGGCACGTCGCCTGAATGTAGCTGGCATCGCGCAGATTGCCGGCCGCGACGAAGATGCCGACGATTTCACCGGGAACAGGCTGATGGCCGTTCAACGCCCCCCAACGCGCGTCGTAAAACCATTCCAAGGCGATATCCGTTGGCGGGGCGGAGTCACCCAAGTTGCGGCCGAACCAAAACTGGACGACGGCTGAGCAGTGCCACGCCCCGCCGAAATTAAGACAGATCCCTAGCGTGTACTGGAGGTCCCCGGTGCCGAAGGGCACATCGAGCCAACGGTTTGGTCCCGTTCGCCGATCGAAATCGACTTCAAAGGAGCCCGGCGTAAAGACGATGCTCGTAATCTTCGCCGTCTCGGGCCAAAAGCCGAGGTCGGGCGGGTTGTCGTGAATGAACGCATCCCTCATGCTGAACAGCTGGACGACGAAGGAATTCGCGCCCGAAAAGGCGGTCGTGACGGCGTTCGACGGATCGCTCGCCTGGACGCGCCAAAAGTACGTCGCTCTGTCGGTGAGGGTTGCGCTCACCGTCACCGACGTCGATGCGCCGGACTGCTCGTTGACCGTCTGCACAAACGCAAGTGATGCGAACGACGACGAGGTGCTGACCTCGAAGCGATAAACAATCTGGCCGGCCGGACCGGTCCTGGTCACGTTGTTGACCGTCAGCGAGGGCTGCCCGCTCACCGTCGCGTTGGCGCCGGGCGAAGCAAGCACCGGCGTTCCCAGGACGACTTCCGGTCCGACCGTAAAGCTCCGCGCCGTCGAGAACAGACCTTGCGTGGTCCCGCTATTGGACCGCGCGTGCCAGAAGTACGTCCTGGCGCCGGTCAGCCTGTCGATCGTCAGGCTCGTCTGGCCGCCGCCGCCTTCCGCCACGCCGTCTTTCGTGTAGACCTTGTTGGCGAAACCCGAATCGCTCGCGACCTCGAACGTATACGTGAGCGCGGTCGATCCGGTCGTCACGCCGTTGCCGACCACCAACCTCGCCGGCTGGCTCGCGAACGTCATCTGCGCGCCGTCGGCGGGCGAGACGGGCGTCGGCGTTGTCAACGACACGCCGCTCTTCTCGGCGACCGACGTCGCATCGGTGACCGCCGCCTCAGCGACGGACTTCGTCTCGGTGATCGAAGGCCGCGTGGGACTCTTTTCGCACGCGGCGGCCATCACGAGCAGTGCAAGCGCGCTCACCACAGTCAAAGATTTCAGCGTCATGGGCTCCTGCCACCAACGAGATCGGGTTAACGGCGTCGCGACACACTTCGCACGTCGATATTTCAACTTGCGCAAAACACCTGACAAAAGTGAGCCGCGACAAAGGCTGGGAAGCTTGCCGGCGGCCGTGAAGGAACTCAAAGAATACGGTTTTCTGATCTTGTCGTCAAGTACTATCGGCCAGCCACGGCGCGTTCCGGCGCCGGCGCCTGCAGGATTTCGCGAATCACGTACGTGGGCTTGTCCTGCGATTCGTGGTACGTGCGCGCGATGAGCTCCGCCAGCAGGCCCAGCGTCACCAGTTGGACGCCGGTGAACACCAGCAGGATGCCAAACAGCAGCAGCGGCCGGTTGGCGATCGATTCCTGCCCCGTCAACCGCACGTACGCGAGCCATCCGGTAATCCCGGTCCCAAGCAGCCCCATCGCCGAGCCAATCAGGCCGAAGATCTGCAGCGGCCGCGTCGAGTAGCTCAGCAGGAACTTGACCGTCAGCAAATCGAGCAGGACGCGCACCGTCCGCCCGATGCCGTATTTCGATCGGCCGTGCCGGCGCGGGCGGTGATTGACGACGACCTCCGCGATGGCGACGCCCTGCTCGCTCGCAATCGCCGGCAGGAACCGATGCATCTCGCCGTAGAGCTTCAGCGGCTTGACGACGTCGGCGCGAAACACTTTCAGCGAGCAGCCGTAATCGTGCAGGCGAACGCCGGTGGCCACCGAGATCAGCCGGTTGGCGATTGTCGACGGCAGTCGTCGCGACAGCCACGTGTCCTTCCGATCCTTCCGCCAGCCGCACACGATGTCGGCGCCGCGCTCGAGGGCGTCGACCATCGCGGGGATGTCGCGCGGATCGTTCTGGAGGTCGCCATCAGAGGTGACGATCAGCCGGCCGCGCGCGTGATCGAAGCCGGCGGCGAACGCCGCGGTCTGTCCGAAGTTGCGGCGGAAGCGGATGACCCGCAGTCGCGGATCGGCCGCCTGCAGCCGCGTGAGGATGTCGAAGCTCTCGTCGGTACTCCCATCGTCGACGATGATGATCTCGTACAACCGTCCCCACGCCGCAAGCGTCGCGGTCAGTTCCCGATGGAGCTCCTGCAGCGCGGGCGCCTCGTTGCGGATCGGAATGACAATCGTGAGTTCTGGGTTCATCGGTACGGTCGGTACGCGGCGCTCAGTACGTCGTGCTCAGTACGTAGTGTCCGGCTTCAGCCGGACCGTGATCTGTACGTGGCGCCCGGCTTCCCGCCTTCGCAGAAGCTTCGGCGGACAGGTCAGCCGGACCCCATGATACGCGACTTTATCGGCCCTTTCCCGTCCGCGCTTTGCCCGACAGGACGTAGCCGGCCAAGCCCAGGGTGAGCAGCCCGACCACCACGAGCGACACCGTCGTGCCGTGCGTGCGCATGAACGCCATCGCGCGATCGCCGTACCAGGCGGCGAGCAACCCTTCGACCAGGTAGCGGGTGCCGCGACCGACGACAATCGCCGTCGTGAAGCGCGTGGCGTTGATGCCGGCGAGACCGGCGAGGATCACGAAAATCTTGAAGGGAGTGGGCGGCGGGAGGATGGAGGGAATCAGGACCGCCATGATCCCGTACCGCCGGAACGTGGCCATCGCTTTATCGACGCTCGCCGAATTGAAGCGCCGGCGGACGAGCGCCTCGCCCCCCTTACGGCCGAGGAAATACAGCAAGAGGCAGCCGACGATTGACCCGAGTGTCGCGCTGACGACGTAGAGCACCATCCGCGCCTTGTGCCGCATCACCATCCACATGACCAGGAGATCGGCCACTTCGGGCAGCGAGAAAAATGAAGAATCCAGGAACGTGACGAGGAAGAGTCCGGGGGCACCGAGCGCGAGGGCGAGCGTTTGAACCCGGTCGACGAATCTGCCCATAGAATAAACAGGTGATTATACCGTTGCGAGAGCGGGCGCTTCCTTTCGCCACGGCGATCGCCGCCGCCATCGGCGGCGCGATCGCGGCGCTCCACTACCATCGTCTCGGGCTCACGAATGTTGCGGAAGGCGATACGCCGATTGCAGATTGCCTTTACCCCGGCGGAAACCGACGTGGACAACGCGGTGGGGCTGGCGCAGGTCCGGCGCGACGACGTCGGGCGTTTTCTCCTGTCCGCCAGCAGAAAGCGTCCAGGCGCCGAGACTGGCCGCGTATGGGTCGGGAGCCGGCTGTCTGCTCCGTCAGACCGCGAACTGCCCGAGCCGCGGCTGACCGTCGAGCGGTTGCTTGCCGCGGTTCAAAGCGCTTGGTAAATGGTTCCAGCGTGGATCAGCCACTTCGGATCGGGCTTTCCGCTCGCGCCGAGTTTGCCGTCAGGCTTCAGGTATTGGTGAACGATCGCCACGGCCTTCTTGCCGTCCAAATAGACGCCCAATTGACTCCGAGTGCAAAACGGAACAGGTGCTTTAGGCGATGTTGGGTGCGTGTTCTTTTTCAACACAGACCGAAGTTCCCCATTTGCCAGTCGTTCGGCATACCCGTTCTCGCTGAAGAGTTTTCGTATATCCTTAGGAGAGACAATTTTCACGGTCGCCACAATGTCGAAAACCTCCCTTGAAATCGCGCTGCGACGGCAATTGGGTCGACTTGTCTCTGGCTCGCTCGCGATCGATGAGTCCGTCCAGTGGTTCGCGGCTCGATTAGGCCAGGTTCAGGGCCGGCAGACGCTGGAGGAACTCGCGTACGAGGTGGCCTTGCGCGTGGCTGAGTTCTCGAACGGCGACTGGACCGAAGGCGAGTTGCGCCACCTTCTGCGCCCACTCGTCAGCACGTACCGTGTCACCATGAACGCCCAGCCGGGAGTCAGCGTCGTGCAGCTTGGGAGCTCCACGACGACGATCAACCCGCAGTTGACGTCCCAAGTTGCGTTTGCTGTACAAGCACCCTAAGCGGAACGCTCGTAAGCCGCTGGCCTTCGAATAACACATCAAACCAGTGGAGTCCGTCCTCCTTCAGCTGCAAGCTGACCGTGGCAAACAGGCCAACCCCCCGGTCATCGCCTTCGAAGAGCGCGGACCGGTTCATGTTCACCTCGCCCTCGCCGCCGGCGGGAGAACGACCGCGGATGCTTAGCTGGTGCGTTCCTCTTGCGTCCCCAGATTCAACCCGATCGCAAGCGTCAGGGCGAGAGCTGGTAAACTTGCTTGCTCGAATGTGACGCTTGGCGGTGGCGTCACCGTTATTCGATCGACAATACGGATCAAGCTGAAGACACCATCTTTCTCTTGCAGCACCTTTTCGCAGAATGCGGCGTAACACACGTACGGACCATTCAGACCCGAGTTCTTTTTACTCCTTCGAGCCATCGTGCTTCTCCAACTTTGATGATTGCACTGTGATTTGAACGCGTCCTCCGGGACTATGTCTGAAGGACCGAACGCCTAGGAATGCAAGATACTCTGCCTCTTGTGCTTCACCGGATCGTCGTCAGAGAGCTTGAAGTGGACCATCAGGACCCCCCTTCCCTTCCTCGCGTTAGCGAACCGTTAGCGTTTTCGTCGGGCCTGAAGCAAAAGGCCCGGAAAACCGGGCCTTTTCTGACGCCAAGGTCTAACAGGTGATTATACCGTTGCGGCAGCGGGCGCTTCCTTTCGCCACGGCGATCGCCGCCGCCATCGGCGGCGCGATCGCGGCGCTCCACTACCATCGTCTCGGGCTCACGATCAGCCACTACGACGCGCGCGGTCACCTCGTCGTCGCGCGCCGCATCGTCGACAGCATCACCCCGGGGTGGCAGCAAGTCGGCGCCGTGTGGCTGCCGCTGCCGCATCTGCTGAACGCGGTGCCCGTCCAGATCGACGCCTTCTACCGAACGGGCGCCTCGGCGGTCGCGATCTCGATCGTCGCCTTCGCGATCGCCACGGGCGCACTCGCCTGGATGGTGCTGCAACACACGCAGTCGGCCGGCGCCGCGCTTGTGGCTGCCGCAGTGTTTGCGCTCAATCCCAACGTCGTGTATTTGCAGGCGACGCCGATGACCGAGCCGCTGCTGCTGGCACTGACGACGCTCGCCGTCGCGCTATTGATGAGGTGGGTCGACGCTGACGCAGGGCTAAAGTCCTGCGCCACGAGTACGGCAGGACTAAAGTCCCCCACCACGAGTACGGCACGACTAAAGTCCCCCGCCACGAGTACGGCAGGGCTGAGGCCCTACGCTACGAGCACTGTTGGGTGGACATTCGCGCTCGCGTGTCTGACGCGCTACGAGGCGTGGCCCGTCACGGTCTGCGCGCTGGCGGCGGCCGTGTGGACTCAGTGGCGGCGCGGCGATTCCTTGATGGCCGCGTCACGACGCGTCGCGGCGATCGCCTGCTACCCCGCTGTCACCATCGTCGCGTTCGCGATCTTCAGCCGCGTCGTGATCGGCCAGTGGTTTGTCGAGACCGGGTTCTTCGTGCCCGAAAACAAGTCGCTCGGCCAACCACTGCTCGCGGCGGCCGAAGTCTGGTGGGGCGCCGACCAGTTGAGCGGAACCGTGATCATCGCGATCGCCGCGGCCGGTGTCGCGGTGCTTCTCGCCACGGGCGTGTTTAGCCGTCGGCGGGCGGACGCCTTTATCGTACTGTCGCTCGTGGCGACCGCCGTCGTTCCCTGGTTGGCATTCGTGGACGGTCATCCCTTCCGCATCCGCTACCTGGTGCCGCTCATCGCGATCGAGGCGGTCGGCGTGGGCGTGGCGGTTGGTTTGGTGAACTTCTTCAGGGGCGCCCGCTTCATCGCAGCGGTGGCGGTCGCGCTGATCATCGCGTACGAACTACACCCGCTCGACCGGACCGCGCCGATGGTGGTCGAAGCGCAATGGGATGGGCCGAACGTCCCGGTACGCACACAGGTGACCGACTACCTGCGGGCGCGCTACGACGGCGACACGATCATGGCGAGCATGGGTTCGCTCGGTCATTACATGCAGGAGGCGTCGCGTGAGGGGTTCGACATCGCCGATTTTCTGCACGAAGGCAACGGCGACATCTGGCTCGCGGCCCTGAACGGCCCGCGGCCGTACGCCGGGTGGGTACTGATCGAGGAGAAGGCGGAAGGCGGCGACATGCTGGCGAGAATCGCGCGCGCGCGCCCGCATTTTCTCGACGGGTACGTGCGCGTGTGCGAGGGTGCGGGGCTCGCGCTCTATCAGCGTCAGAATCGAATATTGAACGTCAGCAGATAGGCGAACCCGCCAAGATCGATCTTCGACCCCGCGAATCCTAGATCGGCCGGCAGATTGGCCTCGGCCGACTGATACCGAATCTCCCCGCCAATCGCGGTCGATCCAATCGGCACCCTCACGCCGCCGAGAACGACCGGACCGGCCGCGCTGCCGCTGCCCACGAAGTTCCCGCGAAAGATCGTGCGCTTCGGGTCCGTGAAGTCGACGAACTGCCCCGTCTCGCTGTAGCGCCACCGGAAGGCGCCGGCGCCGGCACCGATATACGGCTGAATCGCCGAGCGGTGCCCAAACGGCAGGAAGCGCACGGTCGCGGTGAACGGCACGATCCTCAGCTTCAAATCGGCTTGAATCTCGCTCCCGTCGTTGTTGACGAAGTTTGTGTAGACGGTCGGCACCGTGCGCTGGTAGAAGCCGAGCCCCAGGCCGGCGTCGAACTTGTCGCCGAGCGCAATCAGCCATTCGCCGCCCACGGTGCCGCCGTTGAAGTCGTTGATGTTGAAGACGAGGAAATCGCGATTCTGCACGAGCACGTCGTCGCCGATCCTCGCATCTTCGCTGCGCGGCGCGAAGCCGCCGACGTACAAGTTGAGTGATTGCTGAGCGGAGGCAACCGGAGTCGCGACGAACCCGGTGACGAGCACGATCGCGCTCAAGGACAATGGCCATCGACGCATGCGACACCTCACGTGTAGGACGGGCCGTTCTCGGTCCGTCGACGCAGTGATGTAGCAGAAGCGATGCCAGCCGAGTTGGAAAAAACAGGCGGAAAACCTGCTTGTATCCTGGGGGCTGTCTCTCCGGGATATCACCCCGTCCAGTCCAGTCGACAATCGTACCGACGACGGTCCGCCTAGAAGGCGGACACTACGTACTGAAGGTTTGGATCACTTCGAGCATGGCCTCGTGCAGCAGGCCGTTGGTCGCCAACACGTGCCGGCCGCGCGAGGTGAACGGCGCGCCCTGCATGGTGGTCACCCGGCCGCCGGCTTCGGCGACCACAAGGGCGCCGCCGGCGATGTCCCACGGCCTGAGATCGCTTTCCCAGAACCCATCCAGACGCCCGGCCGCGACATAACACAAATCGATCGCCGCCGATCCCAGCCGCCGCACCGCCTGCGCCCGACCGACGAATGCGCCGAACAATCCGACGATTTCGTCGATGCGATCGTGCACGTCGTAAGGAAATCCGGTGACGAGCATCGCGTCGACGAGCGACTGCGCCGACGAGACGCGGATCGGACGGCCGTTGAGAAACGCGCCTTCTCCGCGCTCGGCCGTGAACAGCTCGCGGCGGTTTGGATCGTAGACGGCGGCCACCTGGGCGATGCCGTCGATCTCGAGCGCCAGCGATGCACAGAAAATTGGCAGGCCGTGCGTGTAATTGGTCGTGCCGTCGATCGGGTCGAAGACCCAGCAGGGCCCCGGTGGAATGGTTGCGCTTCCCCCGAGCTCCTCGGCCAGCACCTGATGATCGGGAAACCTGCCTGCGATGAGATCGCGGAACATGCGTTCGACGGCGACGTCGACCTCGGTCACAAGATCGATCGTGCCCTTCTTGTCGACGCGGATGTCGTGGCCCAGGCGCGCCATCTGGAGATCGCCGGCGCGGACGACCGCTTCGATGGCGGTCGTGAGGAACAGCGGGTCGGACGGCACTAGTGCCTCGCTGCAGAAATCCGCAACGAGGCACTAGGCCTTGACCGAATCGCCGGCCGCCCCGGGCGGCTGTACGCGTTTGGTCATGCGGATTTCCATTCCGCCTTCCGGCGCACGCCGCAGCCGGACGTCGTCCATGAAGTTGCGGATGAGGAAAATGCCGCGGCCACTCGTCTTGAGCAGGTTTTCCGGCGCGAGCGGGTCGGCCACCGCCGCCGGATCGAAGCCCTCGCCCTGGTCCCGCACGCAAATTCTCAGCTCGCACGCCTCCTCGTCGACCGTCGTCTCGAACTCGACGAAGACGTGCTTGGTCGCGTCGTTGCCATTGCCGTGCTTGATGGCGTTGATGACTGACTCGCGGATGGCGACGCCGACCCAATGCCGCGAGTCTTCGTCGAGGCCGACGCCGCGCGCGACGTGGTCGCTGACCACCTGCACGAAATCGAGCATCTCGAAGGCGCTGGTGAACTCGAGGCGGACGACCTGATGGCCGTTGGGTGTCATGGGCACGCGGATCTGGGACGACCGCCGGGCGACCGTCGCCCGAGTGAATACCATCTGTTGGGCGATGTCAAGCCGCGTGACGTAAGATCGAGCAGAATGTCCACGGTTCCCGCGGCCACCATCGCGCCGGCCCGGCATGTCCGCGGTCGCGTGCGCGTCCCGGGTGACAAGTCGATCTCGCACCGCTACGCGCTCGCCGCCGCGCTGGCCGACGGCCAGTCACGCGTGACGAATTTCGCCCCCGGCGCCGATTGCCGCTCGACGCTCGCCTGCCTGCGCCAGCTGGGCATCGAGATCGACGAGCACGCGTCCGGCGCCATGACATTGTTGGGGCGAGGGATGGGCCGCCTCGGCTCGCCCGCCGAGCCGCTCGACGCCGGAAATTCGGGCACGACGATGAGACTGCTGGCCGGTTTGCTGGCGGCCCACGGTTTTGTCAGCCGTCTCGTCGGCGACGCGTCGCTCTCCCGCCGGCCGATGCGACGCGTCATCGCGCCGCTCGAGCGGATGGGGTGCCGCATCGAAGCGACGGAAGGTCACGCGCCGCTGACGATTTACGGCGCGCCGCTGCACGGAATTATCCATCGCGCTGACGTGCCGAGCGCACAGGTGAAGAGTGCCGTCCTGCTCGCCGGGCTGCACGCGGATGGATCCACGACGGTCGTCGAGCCGGCGCAGACACGCGACCACACCGAGCGGGCGCTCGCGGCGTTTGGCGCCGGCGTCACGGCGGAGGGAATGACCGTGACCGTCGCCGGCAAGCAGGCGCTGGCGGCTCAACGTCTGTCGGTTCCCGGCGACTTTTCTTCGGCCGCGTTCTGGATGGTCGCGGCGGCGGCGCTGCCCGGCTCGCGCATCGAGATCGAAGAGGTGGGGCTGAATCCCACGCGCACGGCGCTGGTCGGGGTGCTGCAACGATTCGGGGCGCGCGTCCACGTCGAGATCACCGGAAGCGAGGCCGGAGAACCCCGCGGCACGATCGTCGTCGAGGGCGATCGCACGGACGCGATCGAGATCTCGCCCGAGGAGGTGCCGGGGCTGATCGATGAGCTGCCGGCCATCGCCGCGCTCGCCTCGCACGGCGGCGAGGTCAGCGTTCGCGGCGCGGCCGAGCTGCGCGTCAAGGAAAGCGACCGCATCGCGACGCTCGTCGCCGGGTTCCGCGGCCTGGGCATTTCCGCCGACGAACGCCCGGACGGGTTCGTCGTCGGCGGTCCTTCGACGGGCACGGGGCCGCGTTCGGCCGGCTCGAGCCGGCGAGCGCCGTTGTCGGGCGGCGCGGCCGACGCCTGCGGCGACCACCGCATGGCGATGGCGTTCGCCATTGCGGCGCTGGCCGGCCGGTCGCCATCGCGGATTCTCGGCGCCGACTCGGTGGCGATCTCCTATCCCAGCTTCTTCGAGACGCTGGACCGGCTCGTGGCGTGAAAGCCGACAAGGTGTACCTGGTCGGCTTCATGGCCGCGGGGAAAACGACCGTGGCGCGCGCGCTGGCGAAGCGGCTGGGCTGGCGGGCGGTCGATATCGACGAGCGCATCGAGGAGCGCGAGCATCACAGCGTGGCGGAGATTTTCGCGAAGCACGGCGAGCCGTACTTTCGTGCCGCCGAGCGCGCGGTGCTGTTGGAGCATCTCGCCCCTCGCCACCTGGTTGTGGCCACGGGCGGCGGCACGTTCGTCGATCCGCAGAATCGCGCGGCGATGAACCGCGACGGCGTCTCGGTCTGGCTCGATGTGCCGCTGGAGAGAGCGATTGCGCGCATGCCGGCCGACGGACGCCGCCCGTTGGCCGCCGACCGCGCCGAGTTCGAGCGCCTGTATCATGTGCGGCGCGCGGCCTACGAGCAGGCGCACGTCAGGCTCGACGCGGGACGCCTCGGCGTCGACGCGCTGGCGGAACAATTGGTGGACTGGCTGGAACACTGAAATGCAGGAATGCAACAATGCAATAATGCACGGGGTTCACCGCTTCGACTTGTGCATTCGTGCATTCGTGCATTCGTGCATTGGTCTGTCCGTGCACTGATGCGCTATCTTGTCCTGACCGATATTCACGCGAACATGGAGGCGCTCGACGCCTGTCTCGCCGACGCGACCGCGCGCGGCTACGATGGCGCCCTCGTCTTGGGCGATCTGGTCGGCTACGGCCCCGAGCCGAACGCCGCCGTCAAGCGCATCCAGGACCTGGCTCCGATGGCCATCGTGCGCGGCAATCACGACAAAGTGGCATCCGGACTGGAGCCGCCCGACGGCTTCAACACCGTGGCGAAGAACGCCGCCCGATGGACCCACGAGGTGTTGACGCCCGCGAACCGCGAATGGCTGGCGTCGCTTCCGCTGGGGCCGACGATTGTCGACGAGGTGGTCGAAATCTGCCACGGAGCGCCGTTTGACGAAGACTCCTACATCTTCGACGAGCTCGATGCCGTACACGCGCTGAAAACGTCGGTGCGTCCTCTTTGCCTGTTCGGTCACACCCACTACCCCGTCTCCTTCGAGTTGTCCGACGGGATGTTCGACAGCATCGACCCGATCGCCGCCGCGGAAATGCAGCTGCTGTCGATGCGTCCCCGATCGAAGTATCTCGTCAACCCCGGTTCGGTGGGCCAGCCGCGCGACGGCGATCCGCGCGCGGCGTACGCGATTGTGGACACCGCGGCGCGAGCCGTCGAGTTGTTTCGCATCAGGTACGCCGTCGAAGAGACGCAGGCGAAGCTGGTGATGGCGGGGCTGCCCGAGGTGCTGGCGCACCGGTTGGCGGTGGGACGGTAGAAATTTGGAATTGTGAATTAAGAATTAAGAACAATTAAGAACTCGAGTTCCTAAACTAATTCTTAATTCCTAATTCTTAATTCCTAATTCCAAATTCCTCCGGCGCTCATCGCGGGCCGCCTTTGGCCGCGCGTTCCTCCCGCCGTTTCAACTCCACCGCGTAGGCGTCGCGAGCGGCGCGCGACCCGAGGATCCAGCCGACGACAACGCCCACGAGCAGGACCGCCGGGATAAAGATAAAGTGTCCGGCGGTCATCGCCCGCCCTTCCGGGCGGCTCCTCGCTGCTCGAGCGAGCGCATGTCGACCTCGACCTTGCCGAGCCGCCGCCAGATCGACCACAAGTACAGCATCAGCACGACCCACACGAACGCGTAGGCGGCGATGAGCAGCGGCGCCGCCGGAAGCTGGTCGGCGGGGGGCAACTGGTTGACCGGCACGAACTCGCTCTGCCCAGCCGCAGGCTGGAAGGCGTACGCCGGCGCGGTCAGTAAGATCATTGAAGACATCGCGATCAAGACGCGTCGCATCACCACGTCACTCCTCTTCCGCAAGATAGAGCCGATCGAGCTCGGCGCGCTGCTGCTCGAGGTGAAACCGGATCGTCAGCAGCAACGTAAACAGAAGCATGAATGACAGCACGCTGTACCAGAACGCGCCGAACATGCCGGGGCCGAGTGTCGGCACTACGCTCGTTTTCGGATGGACGGTGCGCCAGATGTTCACCGAGACGTACACGAACGGCACGTTGGCCATGCCGAACACGGCCATCGCGGCGCCCAGCTTGTCCGAGCCCGGGCCGCCGTACTTTCGCACCAGCAAGTAGCCGACGAAGATCAATTCAAGCAGCAGCGCCATGGTGAGCCGCGCGTCCCATTGCCACCACACGCCCCACGCCTTGCGGCCCCAGAGCGGTCCGGTGACCAGGCCGATCGCGCCGAACAGCACCGTCAGCTCGCCCGCGGCGGCAGCCAGACGGTCTGCCGCCGGCGCGCGGCGAAAGAGGTGCATCGCGCTCCCGATCCCGCAGATGAGCACGCCCGTGAACATCGCCCACCACGCGGGCACGTGGAAGTAAAAAATCTTTTGCACGAGCCCCATGGTCGACTCGTAGGGCGCGTTGGCGATCATCACCGGGGCGTAGACGAACATCAGGGCGACGAGGACAGTGAGGGGCGTAAATATCTTTCGCATAGGAAAGCTCTACCACGGAGAGCACGGAAGACGAACGGAGGTCACGGGCATACTAGAGATTTCCGTGTTCTCCGTTATGCCGGCGAGAGTAGGCCGTGTCCTCCGTGGTTCCTCGTCGTCATTCTGTCATGAGCGGTTCGAACGTCCACAACGCCAGCGTGACGAAGACGACATCGAAACACACCAGCAAGGCGATCCACATCGTCGCCGCCGCTTCGTCGGGCGTGGCCTGCAGCAACGCCGAGGTCCCACGCACACCGGCAATGATCACCGGAACCGTGATCGGATACAACAAGATCGGCAGCATGACGTCGCGCGTCCGGGCCCGCACGAGCATCGCCGCGAACAGCGTCCCGACGGCGCAGAATCCGATGGTTCCCGCCAGCAACAGCCCGCTCAGCAGCAACGGACGCGCAAAGAGCGTGGCCTGAAACAGCAGCGCCACGAGCGGAACCAGGAGCGCCTCGGCGACCACGAGCAGGAGCACGATGCCGATCAGCTTGCCGACGTAAATGGCCGGCCGCGGCGCCGGCGCGAGCAAGAGCGCCCGCAGCGTTTCGCCGTACCGCTCGCGCTCGAACGTCCGCCCGAGCGCCAGCGTCCCGGCGAACGCGATCGCAATCCACAGAATGCCGGACGCCGCGTCTTCGAGCGGCTCGCCCTCTTTGACGAAGGCGAACGAAAACACCAGCACGCACGACAGCGCGAAGAACAGCGTCGTGAAAAGGATTTCGCGGCTCCTAACCTCGATCGCGAAGTCTTTCCGCAGCACGAGCAGCGCGACTTTCAGAAACACGGTGTCTCCGCAGCCGCGGTCACGCGCTTCCGATGAGCGCCCGATAGCGGGCGCGCAGCCCGGGGGCCGCCGGCTCGTTCACAAGCATCCGGCCGTCGCGCATGAGCGCGACATGGGTGACCAGGCCGTCGGCCAGATCGAGATCGTGCGTGGCGAGCCAGACGATAGCGCCGTCCGCCGCGAGACGCCGCAGCCGATCCGTCACAACCCCGACCGAGCGGTCGTCGAGGCCCGTGAACGGCTCGTCGAGCAGCACCAGTCGCGGCCGATGCAGCAACGCGCGCTCGAGCGCGAGCCGCTGGCGCATGCCGCGCGAAAATCCCGAGACCTCGTCCTCGCCGCGGTCGCCGAGCCCAGCGGCGTCGAGCGCGCGATCGACCGTCTCGCGGGCCTTCACTCCATAGAGCTCGGCGAAAAACGTCAGGTTCTGGCGCGCGGAAAGTTCGGGGTACAGGTGCGGCTCGTGCGCCAGCAAACCGATTCGTTTCCGCAGCGCCGCGTCCGCGCCGCGTGAACCGTCGCCATAGTAGACACCGCCGCTCGTCGGAGCGACGAGCGTCGCGAGAACGCCGATCAGCGTCGACTTCCCTGCGCCGTTGGGACCGAGGAGGCCGACGATCTCGCCAGACCGGGCCGAAAGTGAGACGTGCGACACGGCCCGCCGCCGGCCGAAGTGCCGTGACACATCGACCAGCCGCACCTGGTCGAAATCACTCATCACGCCGCGAGACCCGCGCCGGTCGCAGGCTCGGGGCCGGTATCGTCGCCGTCGAGAGCGCCGTAGATGTGCTCGAGGGCGGCCACCATCTCTTCACGGCGCGCCCGATAGCGCGCCTCATCCCCGCGGCCAGTTCGACGTTCGCGCTCGAGGCGGACGAGGTCGTTGAACAGCTTGTCACGCCGCGCGATGAGGCGCCGTCGCTCGGCCACGCGCGCCGCCGTGTCTCCGGGCCGGCGTGACGCCCAGACGCCGGCGGCGACAATGGCGACGACGAGCGAGAGCGCGATCCCGCGTGGCGCCGAACTGTGGTGTGGCAGCTCGCCGAGCGACATCACGAGGGGCTGCCCGGCGGCGACCGCGCCGCCCGTCGCAAGGATGAAGGTCTGGCCCTCGGCCGTGAGATCCCGTTGACTGGTGATCTGCGGCGAGCTCAACGTCGTCGCACCGACCTTTTTCACGATGACGGCGAGGCGCTCGAGCGGCGCTGGAAATTGCTGCGTCACGTGCAGCGTGTCAGCGGGCACCGGCAGCTCACACCCGATCTGCACGGATGTGCGACCGGGCGCAAATGGCCCCTGCACGCTCACGCGAGTGCCGCTGACCTTCGCCTGCGGTGACGATCCCTCGATGACCGTCGTGCCCACGGCGCCGGTGGGCATGTCGAACACGAACGGCGTCGCCAGGTTGACCGGCGCGCGCGCGCTGTTGACGATGTCCAGGATGTAGTACATCCGCACCGTTTCCTCGCCCGGCTCCAGGACGACGCGCGAGTCTCCCCCGAGGGCGACCTGACCAGACACGGGCGCCGTTGCGGCCGGCTCGGGCTTCTTGGTGTTGTCGGTGGCAACCAGCAAGAGCCGGACGCCGCCTCGAGCCGGCGCGGGGAATTCCTGCGACTCCAGACGCTCGCCATCGACGACCGCCACCGCTTTGAGCGACGCGCCGGCCGTGAGGCCGTCGAACTGCGCGCGCCCACTGTCGTCGGTCTTCGCCGTCTGGACCTTGGAGCCGACGTGAAGCTCGACCGGATGATTGGTGATGTTGTTCGAGAGACTGCCGCGAATCAACCGGACCGACACCGAGCCGTCGGGCAGGTCGGTCACTGGGCGTGGAATGCCCGACATCTGTTTGGGATCGGGCATCTCGATCTGCGCCGCCAGCTGCGCTCGGCTGACACAAAGGACACCAAGGACACCAAGGAACGGAATCGACAGCGGTATCACGAAGGCACGAAAACCCACGAAGATCACGAAACTCTTGATCAAAGAACTTCGTGCTCCTTCGTTTCTTCGTGTCTTCGTGATGAAACGGCGCGGCGGAGTCACAGCTTCTGCCCGCACGACTTACAGAAGCGCGCGTCGGTGTCGTTGACCGTCGAACAGTTGGCGCAGGCCGCCGGACTCACAACGTGGGTTGGCGGACCCACAGCGTCCGCCCCACGTACGGAGGCCGCGTCATTAGGACCCGGCGTGTGCGCGAGGCGGGTCGCGAGGTCGCGCTCGATCTGCTCGCGATACCCGGCGCCCGCATCGAGCTGGCGCATCAACCGGCCGGCGCGCGCGCGCAGCCGGCCCGACATCTCCTGCCAATCGGCGTCGGACAGTTTGCCCATCGCGCGATCGAATTCAAGTTCTTTGATGGACCGCAGCGCGAGCATCTTTTCGCGTTCGAGCGCCGCTCTCGTTCGGTGACCGATCATCGACGTACGGTCGTCCCGCGGAGACACGAGGGGACCGAGGGCGCGCAACACCGCAATACCGACGAGCGCGGTCGCCGCCATCAGCACGCTGAGCAGCACGACGGCGACAACGCCCTGCCCGCGCACCATGAAGGTCGCAACAGTCGCACACGCGAGGCCCGCAAGCACGAAAAATTGCCAGGGTTGAAGGCCGGGATCAGTCGAGGTTTCTGAGCTCATCGTCGAGCCGCTCTTCGAGCTGCGCGTCGGCGGGGTCGAACGGGTCGGGGGACGCGGACGCGTGCCGCCGCGACCAGCGGACGGCCGTGAAGCCGAGCGCCACCGCCCCGGATCCGGCGAGCAGGTACGGGAACAGCCAGGCCACGCGGTTGAAGCCCTTGTCGATCGGCGCAGTCAGAAACTGTTGCCCGCCGTAGAGGCCGATAAACGCCTGGACGATCTCGTCGTGATTCTTGCCCTGGTCGATTTGGGCGCGAAGCTCGGCACGCATGCGCTGCGCCTGGCCGCAGGTGCACTTGGTGAGCGGCTCGTGCGCGCACGTGCCGCAGACGCAGCCCATCTCCTGCCGAAGCTGCTGCTCGAGCGCGTTCTTGGGGGTCGATATCGCGGCGGTGGGATCGTCCTCATGCTGCTGCGCGGAGAGCGACACCGCGCTCAACGCGACCGTGATGAACAGAGCGATAGCGCCTGTGGCGACTTCAGCGGGCAGCTTCGCGAGCGCAAAGGAATACGCTCGCTCGGGCAGCAGCGCGATGCCCGTCCCGAACGCCAGCACGCCGAACCCCAGCCAGATCCAGTCCACGAGCGGGTTGACCACGACTTGCAGGCTGATCGACTGCGTCCCGAAATCGATATCGCCCGGCAGGACGATGTACAAATCCTGCGCAAGAGAACGCCGGATCGCGACGTCCGTCCTCGCTTCTTCCTTTTCGTGCTTCCGGAAGATCGATCGACCCGGATACATCGTGTCGATTTGTTTCCCGTCCTTGAACACGGGGATGTAGCCGGTGATCATCTGCTTCTGGCCGTCGTCGCTGAGCTTGACGCCGTCGTTCCGGACAGTGAACTCGCCGACCGTCGCCTGTTGCCCGAGCTTGAGCCGGACCGTCTCGTCCTTTTTCGCGCCGTTGCCGCCGAATCCGAGAAACATCAGGACGATGCCGAGATGAACGATATAGCCGCCATACCGACGCTTGTTCCGGCCGACAAGACCGACGATCGCCGTGAACAGATCGGTGCCGGTGTTCTTCCGGCGCACGTTTCCGCCGCGCCAGAATTCCTGCACGATTGTGCCGGTGACGAAGCCGCACAGCGCGAAACAGAGGCCCGACGACCACAGACGCACACCCAGCGCGGCGACGAGCAGGCCGACGGCGGCGGCAGTGGCCCCGGACCACATGAACTGATCGCGAAGGTTGCTGAGGGTTGATTTGCGCCAGGCAAGCATCGGACCGACGCCGGTCAGGAACAGCAAGATGAGGCCGATCGGCACCATCCACGTGTTGAAGAACGGCGCGGCGACGGTCAACCGCGTTCCGGTGACCGCTTCGCTGAGCGTCGGGAACATCGTGGCGAACAGGATGAAGAGCGCCGAGAACAGCAGCACCCAGTTGTTCACCAGGAACGCCGCCTCGCGCGACATCCACGAGTCGAGCTCGTTGCGCGCGCGCAACAGCGGCAGCCGGTAGATCACGAGGCCAAAGCTGAAGGTCACGATGGCGATCATGAACATGGTGAAGAGCCGCGCGAGCATCGGGTCGTCGCCGAAGGCGTGCACCGACTGCACGACGCCGGAGCGGGTCATGAACGTCCCGAAGATCGTCAGGAAGAACGTCATGATCACGAGCGTGACGTTCCAGACGCGCAGCATGCTCCGCCGCTCCTGCACCATCACCGAATGCAGGAAGGCCGTGGCCGTAAACCACGGCAGGAGGCCCGCGTTTTCGACCGGATCCCAGCCCCAGTAGCCGCCCCACCCGAGCACTTCGTACGCCCAGATCATCCCGAGCGTCAGCCCGAAGGTGAGGAACAGCCACGCGAACATCGTCCAGCGGCGAACCGCTCGCAGCCAGGAATCGTCCAGATGACCGGTGATCAACGCGGCAATGCAGAACGCAAACGGAATCGTCATCCCAACGAAACCGGTGTAGAGCGACGGCGGGTGAATCGCCATCCAGTAGTTCTGGAGGAGCGGGTTGAGTCCCTGGCCGTCTTGGGGCACGGTGGTCAGGAACGTCGTGAACGGGTTCTTGTGGACGACCATCAGATAGAGAAAGAACATCTCAACGGTCGAAATGGTGGCGACGACGTATGGGATCAGCTCGCGGTGGGCCTCGCGGTTCACGTACACCGCAATGGCGCCGAACACCGACAACAGAAACACCCAGAACATGATCGACCCGTCGAGGCCGCCCCAATAGGACGTGATCTTGTAGAAGAGCGGCTGCACGCTGTCCGAGTAGTGCTCGACGTACTTGATCGAGAAATCGTCGGTGAGAAACGCGTTGATTATGACGGCCGAGGCGACCGTCATCAGCGCGCAGACGAGATAGAACGCTCCGATGCCGCTTTCAATCAGCCGGCGCGATCCGCGCCGCGCGCCGACGACCGAGACGACGGCCGCGTAGCTGCAGACGACGAAGGAGGCGAACAGCAGGAACGTGCCCAGTGAAGCCATTTTATGAAACCGATTTCTTCGCCGGCTCGTACTTGGATGGACACTTCGCCATCACGCCGTTCGGCTCCACGCGGAAACCGTCCGACGACAGCCGCCCTTTCAGCACGACCTCCGCGTCATCCTTGAACGTGTCGGGGACAATGCCGTTGTACGACGCCTCGACGACCTGACCTTTGTTCTGCACCTTGAACTTGTAATCGAGCGAGTCACGCTTGCGGAGAATCGACTCGGGGACGACAAAACCGTGGAGCTGCAGCCGCTTCCCTTCCCAGTCCTGCGGACTGGTCATCACTTCGTCGACGTGCTTGTAGTATTCGGTCCCCTCGCGCAGCGTGGACCACAGCAGGCCGGCGAAGGCGACCACCAGTACGACGCTCGTCACGCCTATTTTGATATATCGATGTGTCATAAGGACTTCCCGGAACCGGATTGCCCACCAGAATAGTCCACGCCGAGCTCCTTTAGCAACTCGTACACGCACCCGAGCGGCAGACCGACAACGTTCGAGTACGACCCCTCGATCCGGGGGATGAAGCGCGAGGCAAGCCCCTGGGCCGCGTACGCTCCCGCTTTGTCCCGACCTTCCCCACTCGCCACATACCACGCGATTTCGGCGGGGCTAAGCGGCACGAAATACACGGCTGTCGTCTCGACACGACCGACTTCCTGAACGCCCACCCGCACGCTGACGCCGGTCATCACGTCGTGGCGGCGTCCGGAAAGACGCCGAAGCATTGCCGCGGCGTCGCCGTTGTCGCGCGGTTTTCCCAGGATCTCGCCGTCGATGACGACGGCCGTGTCCGCGCCAAGGACGACGACTTGCTGTGCCGTACTTGGTGGGTGAGTCTGTACGTTGTGAGTCTGTACGTAGTGTCCGGCTTTAGCCGGACCTTCCTGTCCGTGGCGTCCGGCTTCAGCCGGACCATTCAGTACGTGGCGTCCGGCTTTAGCCGGACCTTCTCTAGCCGGCCCGTGGACCGCAATCGCCGCCAGCGCCGACTTCTCCGCCGCGAGCCGCCGCACGTAGGACGCGGCCGTTTCTCCGGCGCGCACACGCTCGTCGACATCAACGGCACAGGTCTCGAAGGGAAAACCGGCGGCGCGCAACAACTCGGCCCGGCGCGGCGACGCGGACGCCAGAATCAGGCGCATCACTGAATGATAAGATCGAATGGTTCTCGGTTCAGCGTTCAGGGTTCAGGGGTTCGTCATGCGGCCCATTATTCACGCAGTGCCCGGCGCGCTCGTCGAACTGCTTCGCGGGACGCCGCTCTCGCCCGGCAAGGTCGGGTTTGCGTGGCGAGCGGCGGTCGGACCGGCCGTCGATCGCGTGACATCCGTCAAGCTGGACGGCCGAGTGCTCGTGGTCGAAGCCTCGGGCCCGCAGTGGGCGCGCGAGGTGACGCGTTCCGCCGATCTCATCCTCACGCGGCTCCAGACGCTTCTCGGCAAGGACACTATCACGAGCATCACCGTGCGAACCCCGAACCCGGAACTTTGAACCGAACCTCGAACCCCGAGAACCTGGCGAACCTCGAGAACCTTGTGAACCTCGAGAACTTGTGAACCTCATTTTATGCATGAATCCGTCATCGTCAGCGCCGTCCGCACGCCGATCGGCAAGTTCCTGGGCGCGCTCAAAGCGCTCACGGCGCCCGAGCTGGGGGCGCTCGCCGTCGCCGAAGCCGTCCGCCGCGCCGGCGTCGATCCGGCGATGGTTGACGAATGCATCATGGGCAACGTCGTCTCGGCCGGGATCGGCCAGAATCCGGCACGACAGGCGGCGCTCAAAGGCGGTCTGCCCGATCATGTCGCCGCGCTCACGATTAACAAAGTCTGCGGATCGGGCCTGAAGGCGGTCATGCTCGCCGCGCAGGGCGTCGCGACCGGCGACATCGACATCGCGGTCGCCGGCGGGATGGAATCGATGAGCAACTGTCCGTATCTGTTGCCGCGCGTGCGCGAGGGGTTGCGGCTGGGCAACGGCGAGGTCGTCGACTCGATGATCAACGATGGCCTCTGGTGCGCCTTCGAGCAGTGCCACATGGGCAACGCCGGCGAAGTTGTCGCCGAACGATACAACGTCGGCCGTCAGGCGCAGGATGAGTACGCCGCCCGCAGTCACCAGAAAGCAGCGGCGGCCGCCGCGGCGGGACGCTTCAAGGAGGAAATGCTGCCGATTTCCATTCCGCAGAAAAAAGGCGCGCCGACCGTCATCGACCGCGACGAGCCGATTCGGCCGGAAGCGACGGTGGAATCGCTCGCGACGCTGAAACCAGCCTTCAAGGAAAACGGTTCGGTGACCGCAGGCAACGCACCGGGCGTCAACGACGGCGCCTCCGCGCTGGTGGTGATGGCGGCGGAACGCGCCAAGGCGCTCGGCCTGTCACCTCTCGCGCGCATCGTCGGACAGGCGACGAGCGGGCTGCCGCCGAAATTGGTGCTCATGACGCCGGTCGAGGCGGTCCGCCGGCTGTCGCAAAAGATCGGCTGGAATCTCCAGGACGTGGATCTGTTCGAGCTGAACGAGGCGTTCGCCGTTCAAGCGGTGGCCGTGCTCAACGAGCTCGGCATCGATCCGGCGAAAGTGAACGTCAACGGCGGCGCCGTCGCGCTGGGCCACGCGATCGGCTCGAGCGGCGGCCGCATCCTGACGACGCTTCTTTATGCGCTCAAGCAGCGCAACCTCACGCGCGGCATCGCAACGCTTTGCCTCGGCGGCGGCAACGGTGTCGCGCTCGCGGTCGAGCGCGTGTAACGACGAGCAACGCAGACACCGCGGAGCCCGCAGGGCACAAATGCAACCACGAAAACACGAAAAAGAAAAACAGGTCTTCTTCGTGCTTTCGTGACTTCGTGGCCAGCGTGGGTTTCACGCCAGCGTTAATCGGTGCGGGCCAGCGCCCTTGCCCGGACTACCCACAACCCGACGAGTAGCGGCCCGAGAATCGCCACCTCTTGTGCGACGGCCCGCAGATTTTGGCCGACCACCGCGAGCGTCAGGAAATTGCGGCGCGCGGTCTGAGGGAACACATTCCACCCAGAGATAAACCACCCATCGCTGAACGGCCACAGCACCTGGAGGCCGAACGGCGAAGACGAATCAGCCGCGAGCCAATCGAGCAGCAAGTGCGAGCCGTACGCCCCCGCGCACATGAGCGCGACGCGCGCAATCGGACGCTCGGCGTTCGCCGCCAGCGCGGCCGCACACAACCCCACGAAGATCACCGCGCCGGCGCTGTGCGTGAAGGTTCGGTGGATGTGAAACACGAGATCGAGGTCCGGCGCGGCGCCAACGAGCGCGCACGCCGCGGTCAGGCCGTTCCCCGCGCGCGAATACCACGACGCCGTTCGTGGCGCCGACCGCCTGGCCCGGCGCCCGGGGACGAGGTCCGCGGCCCAGGCGGCCGCGACGCCGGCCATGACATGTCCGACAGAACTTGGCATGTGCTCTTTTATCACTCCTTCACAGGCGCCATTGCGGCAGAAACTGCAAACTCCAGCCTGAGGGGCGAAAGTCTCAGGTCTCGTAAGTGACTGTTACGTAGTCAGTTCCTGATGAACATGCACGTTTTTGCGATTGACTTTCGCTCGGCACGCCTTTAGAATAGCCAGCGTTTGGCCAGGCACGTTGACCGCAGAGTACGCAGAGCACACGTTGAGAAACAAGTGCGCTCGGCCATCTCAGCGAGCGCTGCGGTTGTTTTCGTAGGCTTGTCCAAAGGAGAGCCGCATGCCGCTAGTTGAACGCGACGATCGCCAGGACCGCGAACGCCTCAAAGCCGTCGATTTGGCGGTCGGTCAAATCGAAAAACAATTCGGGAAGGGCTCGATCATGCGCCTTGGCCAAAAGGGCGCAATTCAGCCGATCGATGCGATTCCCACTGGCGCCATCAGCATCGATTACGCGCTCGGTGTCGGCGGCGTCCCGCGCGGCCGGGTCGTCGAAATCTTCGGGCCGGAATCGTCGGGCAAGACGACGCTGGCGCTGCAGGTGATTGCGGAAGCGCAAAAGCTGGGCGGCATGGCCGCCTTCGTCGACGCCGAACACGCCCTGGACGCCGCGTACGCGCAGAAGCTGGGCGTCGACCTCGACAACCTGCTCGTGTCGCAGCCCGACAACGGCGAGCAGGCGCTCGAGATCGTCGAGGTGCTCATCCGTTCCGGCGGCGTCGATGTGGTCGTGGTCGACTCGGTCGCGGCGCTCGTCCCCAGGGCGGAAATCGAAGGCGAGATGGGCGAGGCGCAGATGGGGCTGCAAGCGCGTCTGATGTCGCAGGCGCTTCGCAAGCTCACCGGCGTCGTGTCGAAGTCGAAGACCTGCCTGATCTTCATCAACCAGTTGCGCGAAAAAATCGGCGTCATGTTCGGCAACCCCGAAACGACGACCGGGGGGCGCGCCCTGAAGTTCTATGCGTCGGTGCGCATCGACATCCGGCGCATCGCCAGCATCAAGGACGGCGACGTCGTGGTCGGCGGGCGCACGCGCGTGAAGGTGGTCAAGAACAAGGTCGCGCCGCCATTCCGCGAGGCGGAATTCGACGTGATGTACGGCGAAGGGATCTCGCGCACCGGCGATCTGCTCGATCTCGCCGTCGACAAGCGGATCGTCGAAAAGAGCGGCGCGTGGTTCGCGTACGGCGGCGAACGGCTCGGCCAAGGCCGCGAGAACTCGAAGCAGTTCCTGAAAGACAATCCAGACGTCTGCAAAGCGATCGAGGAACGTGTCCGCCGCGAATTGGGTCTCACCCGCGAAGCGGAAGTGGCGACCGTCGGATAACAAAGCGCTACCACGGGTCACACGGAAGCAACGGGGGAACACGGTAGATATTGTGGCCTGTGGCCTCTGTTCTTGTTTGCCGTGATCTCCGTGGTAGAGCTTTGTCTGGCCGACAGGCGCATGCTATGATTTTTGGTCCCTCCTGAGAGCAATTCCTGCGTGGCGAGGTAGCTCAGTTGGTAGAGCATACGACTGAAAATCGTAGTGTCGGCAGTTCAATTCTGCCCCTCGCCACCATCTAATCTCCCCACACCACATGCGTGGCGACCGACGTCCTCCACGGCACAACCCGGGAGCGTTTCGCACGGGCCACGCCGCACTGCTGTACGCCGCGCTCACCGTGGCGCTCGCCTACCCCCTCGCTCGCCACGCCGCTGACAGCGTTCTGTCAGTCAACGCCGACACCGACTTCTTTCTCTGGGCGCTTTCGTGGGACACATATGCGTTCACCCATCATCCGTTCTCGATCTTCGACGCGAACATCTTCTCTCCACAGCCCCGCACGCTCGCGTACTCCGAGAACCTCATCGGCAGCGGCATCTTCGCCGCCCCGATCCTGTGGCTGACAGACAATCCGGTCCTCGCGATGAACCTCGTCGCGTTGCTGTCGTGCCTGCTGTGTGGTATCGGCGCGTACGTGCTGGCTCGGCGAGTCGGCGTCGGATCGCCCGCGGCGGTGCTGAGCGGCGTGATCTTCGCGTTTGCGCCGCCCCGTTTTCTGCGGCTGGACCAGCTCTTCCTCACCACGATCGCGTGGGTGCCGTTCGGCCTCGCGTACCTGCACACGTACCTTGACGAGGGCAACCGGTTCGATCTTCGCATGGCGGTGTTCTTCCTCACCCTGCAGGCGTTGACAAGCGGCCACGGCGCGGTCTTTCTGGCGCTCGCAGCCGCGGCCCTCGTCGGCTATCGCGTGGTGCTGGGTGAACCGCTGGCGCTCAAGAGGCGCGTGGGCGACTTCGGAGCCGGCGGCGCGCTCTTGCTGGCGCCGGTCGTGCTGATCGGTCTGACTTACGCTCGGGTGCAGGCGGACATGGGGTCGAAGCGAGCGCTGGCCGACTGGTTGATCGTCGGTCCCACGGACCTTCTGGCCTCGCCCACTTACGTGCACAGTCTGCTGCTGGCGCGACTGTTCCCCGACGCCCAGATCAACCAGAACGCCGGCGCGTACTTGTTCCCCGGATATCTTCCGCTGTTGCTCGCCACTCTCGCGCTCTTGCCACGGGCCCCCGCGATGTCGAGTGCGTCCGGGCACTCAAACCGGTGGACCCGCGCGGCCCTCGCAGCCGAGATCGCCTTCCTCGCGAGCACGTTGATCGCCGTTCTCGTCAGCGTTCGGGGGCCCCTTCGCCTGAAGCTGGGGACCATCGTCTTCTTCTCGGCACGAGCGCCGTCGCGCGCGTGGTTCGCGGCCGCCATGTGCGCGGCCGTCCGGGTCGGAATCTCCAGGCAGGCGCCATTCGCCGTCGTTCCTCGCGCGATCGGCGTGGTGAACAGGTTCAGGGGGTGGCTGGCCACGCGTCGGCAGGATGCGACGACATTTTACGTGTTGCTGGTCTTGCTCAGCGTCGGGCTCGCCATCGGGCCCCCGCTCGGACTGTGGCGCTTCGTTTATTGGCTACCGGGCTTCAATTTCATCCGCGCGCCGTCCCGCTTCATCCTGCTCGCGGTGCTCGGCCTGAGCGTGCTGGCGGGGGCTGGATTCGAGCGCGCCAGCAGGCGCCTGGCTACCTCCACACGTCTTGTGGTTGCCGCGATTGTCGCGGCTCTTCTCGTCGCTGAATTTGCAGTCCCTCTCGACCCGACACCATACCGTGTGACCATTCCGCCGGCCGATCGCTGGCTCGAACGGCAGCCGACACCGTTTACCATCGCAGAGGTGCCGGTGCTGCGGCCCGATCCCAGGCGGGCATCGGAATTCGAGAAGCGACAGGCAGAGTACATGTTGCACTCCATGGCGCATTGGCAGAAAACCGTCCACGGCTGGAGCGGGCTTCAGCCGCCTCTTCACCTGGACTTGTACGAACGGCTGACGCGATTCCCGGACGAGGATAGCCTGCGCTCGCTGACACAGTTTCGTGTCGACTACGTGGTCGTGCACACCGATCTGTATCCGCCGGGTGAATGGGCGCGGGTGGAGCGTCGAATCGAAGCGTTCCAGGGAGCGCTCGAGCTCCGCTACGCCGACGCCGCGGGGCGTGTGTACGCGCTACGCCGAGCGCGCGAGCCGTAGACTTTAGACGAGTCTGCCAACCATCCCCTCAACTTGACAATGCCGATCTTCCGTTCATTCAGGGGCGCGGCCGGGCGAGATCATATTCGTCCTTCGGGAACAGGTCGGTATTGAAATCGGTGAGCGTATCGCGCGGGAAATCAGGTCCGTACCGGGCTGGCTCGGCCAGGTAGGACGTCATCATTTTCTCGATGTCGATGCCGGCCGCCTCGTAGTACTGACGAACGCGGACAGCGGCCAGCCGCCGAGCGATGGCTTCGCGGTCGATCTCGATCGGCTCGCTGCTTCCGAGCAGAATTCCCGGAATGCTGACGACAAACGGGAACACCCGAACGAACGCGTTGTGCACGCGCTCGGTGGGCAACCATGTGGCGGCCAGTCCGTTCGGCTTCAGATGATCCCGGACGAGCGCGAAGTACTCATCCGAATACAGATTGCCTGAATAGGCGCTACTCGGCCGCAGCGCGTCGGCTTCGATGATGTCGTATTTGCGGCCGCCGCGCATGAGGAAGATGCGGCCGTCTCCGAAGACATGCTCGATGCGCGGGTCCTGGAGCAGCCCCCGCAAGCCCCCATAGGGCCACCGCCGCAGCAACTCCTGCAGGGTGTCGAGCTGCGGTCTGATGATTTCCACGCACGTGACCTTCTCGATTTCCGGCCGGCCTGCCACCGCGTAGACCGTGTCTCCAGATCCGAGCCCGATGATTGCCGCATCCCGTGGAGCGGGATGGACGAACGCCGGGATGGCGCCGAGCGCCGTGTGCACGCCGCCGTACGGCATCGTGCTCTGACCCACACCGTTCACGAAGACCGTGGCCCTGCCGTCGGACCCCCTCTTGATCACGGACACGCCCGAGCCATCCTCGCCAACGATGATCCGGTCCACGCCCGTGCCGTGCAGGCGGGCCCAGAGCGTATGGCTGTCGGGCATGGACGCAAGGATTGGCACCATCAGCATCACGGTCCCGCCCGCGGCGGCCCGCAGCGCGGGAACTCGCTGTCTGCCGAGCGCGATCGTTCGCGTCCCGATCGTGAACCGGAGGCCGAACAGGACGAACAGACCGCCCATGGCGGCAAGCAGTTTCAGCGTGTTCGCCGTTCCGAACAGGTCGAGCAACACCCAACCTGTGAGCACGCTTCCAAGCATGCTGCCGACGATGTTGGCCAGCAGCAGGACGCCGACACGGCGTCCGACCCGGGCGAGGTCGGTCTGGACGACCTGCTGCAGGAACGGAAAGCTGCAGCCCATCAGGAACGTCGTCGGAACGACGAGGAGGGCCGGCAGGACGAAGTACAGCGCGAGAAACTTCAACGCAAGCTGATCGGGAGCTTCAGCCGAGAGGACACTGGTCATGAAGGTGGGGAGCGTGCCGACGCTCTCGCGCACGTTCAGCGGCTCGTAGCTTCCGAAGTAGCTCCAGAGCCACCCCGCGCCATCGACGACGCCAATGAAGACCGCTAGCAGGCCGCCCGCGGACAGTGTGGCCGCGGCCTGTAATGCCAGGAAGGCCAGGGCAGGTCGGCGGACCCGCAGCGCGATCACGCTGCCGGCGACGGAGCCAAGGCCAAGGCCGCTCAGGTAGAGCGCCAGCAGCGTTCCGAACGTGAAGGCGGTTGACTTCATCATCACGCCGAGCAGCCGGAACCACACGATCTCGAGGGAGAGCGCCAGCAACCCCGAGAATCCGAAAATGGCGGCCCAGACCCAGAACGTGAATCTTCTGGGACTCGTCTCCGGCGGTGCGGCACGTTCAGCAGCTGGCGGCGCCGCGGCGTCGGCCGCGACCGCGAGACCCGCATCGGCACGAGAGGCTGTGAACAGCAGCGCCACCGGCAACAGGACCGCAGCGCAGACGAGATTCAGAATGGCACCCACCTGCAGGCTGCCTTCAAGCCCGAGGCGTGGAAGCAGCCACCACGTGGCGACCATGGCTCCCATGGCCGCCCCAAGCGTGTTGAACCCGTACAACGTGCCGACTGTGAAGGCCGCACGTTCGATTCTCTCGGTCAAACTTCGAGCGAGGAGCGGCAGCGAGGCTCCCATGAAGAACGTCGGCCACAGCAGGCTGGCGAAGAGGATTCCGGCAACGACTCCTGGTGCGATGTGGAGGTGGCCCATCCGCTGGTACAGGAGGTCGTAGTACAGCGCGGCGCTGAAGATGCCGAAGCCGGCGATGGCCAGCTCAGCCAGGCCGAACAGGATCAGGCTCGCGCGCCGCGACAGCCGGTCCGCGATGTGCCCACCGGCCAGATTTCCGGCGCCCAGGCCGGTCATGAACGCCGCGACGATGAGCGTGGCCGAGTAGACGTCGGCTCCAGAGAAGATCACGAGCATGCGCTGCCAGATCACCTGGTACAGCAGCGCAGCGAAGCCGGACGTGAAGAAGACCGCGAGCGCGAGAAGAAGGACCATCGGGCCGAAGCGATTTGTGAGAGGCGCTGAGACGCGCGGAGTATATCATCGCGGCGCCTTCACTTTCACATGCCACGAAGACACGGAGTCACGGAGGAATGGTAGTAACGAAGATTCGCCGTGATCCCCGCAGACCCCTGACGCGGCGGTCTGAGGCGAAGCTTCGTTACGGAGACGAGTGGATCTCGGTGAGGACGAGCACGTGCGCCGCGGATTTGGGCGACGCGTTGACTTCGATACCGTCCGCCATCAGATCGGCACCCGAGGCGATGCCGAGGGGACCGACGTCGACCGACTGCACGTCGTACATCGTGCCGGGTATGAGGTTACGCGGCTTCAGGACGATACGCTCCTCGGCACGATCGTTCTGGAACGCAAAGAGAAGCGTGCGTCCCGCGGCGTCGGTTTCCTGCACGGCGCCCCACGCCGGGGGGTCGCCGACCGAGGCCTGGCGAGTCAGCAGTATCGCGCTGCCCTCCTTGATCGTGTCGCGCAGCGCCTTGTAAAGACTGACGTGGTTGGCAATGTCAGCGGCGGCCGATGGCCTCAGATCGACGGTCTTGAATGTGAGGCCGAGCACGCCGAGCATGCGGCTGCGGATATACAGAGGAAGGTCGGTGCCGTTGTAGAGCGACTCCGTGTCGTAGTCGATCAGGAACGAGAGAAGATACGACGGAGGAAACGCGGTGCTGAGCCCTTGGAAGTTGTGTCGGACGTGCATCGACGGCGCGGTGCGATCGTCCATCCACGCCGCATCGGTGTAGCGCAACATGCCGTAGTCCAGCCGGTTGCCGCCGCCCGCGACGTTCTCGATGAGAAGGTTTGGATAGCGCTCGCGCAACGCGGACAGCATCTGATAGAGTCCCGTCACGTGCGCGAAGTTGCCGTCCGAGGCGCCGTGCCCGTGGCCCGACCGGTCGCAGTTGATCCAGAAATTGTTGTCCCATTTGATGTAGTCCGGCTGCACCCGGTCGATCAGATGCACGATCTCGCCGATGATCCACGCGCGGGCCCTGTCGCTGGCCAGGCACAACTGCGCCGTGGTCGCGCCGCTCGCTGGCGCGTTCGGATCGTAGCGCCCGTCGGCGTTCGCCAGCCACGACTCCTCGGCGGGATTGTCGCCCTTCAGGTTTTCGAGCGCGATGCGTTCCGGTTCGATCCACAACCCGAATTTCATGCCGAGGCTGTGCGCATAGTCGGTCAGGGCGTGGAGGTCTGACGGAAAGCGGGCCGGATCGGAGTACCAGTTTCCCACCCCGTTCGTGAAGTCCCACGTCCCGTCGAGCCCGGCCCCGGCGTACCAGCCGGCGTCCAGCACAAAGAGCTCGGTGCCGAGCTCCGAGACGCGCTGCATCTCGTTCATCACCGTCAACTCGTCGACCCGCGTGCCGTACGCGAACCACGTGTTGTAGGTCACGAGCGCGTCGAATCCTCGGCCGCCACGCAGCCCTTTCTGCACGTACGCGCCAACGGCGCTAGAGCCGTCTTCGGCGCGGCTCGCGACGGCCAGGAATCCGTGCGGCCCCTCGACGGGGTGCGATGCCGTGACGAGGGTCGTCATCGGCGCCAGGCCGAACTTAAAGGCGGTCCCATTGGAATAGCCTGCCAGGCCCAGGTGCCACGCGCCCGACCAGAGCAAACCGCCGACAATCGCCTCGCCGCGGTCGACGATCTTGAAATACGGCACCACGCGGTCCGACGATCGCGTCTCGCTGCCCAGATCGAGCCCCTCGCCGGGTGCCAGCGTCCGCTGCTGCAGCGAGAACGCGTCGTTCTGGACCACGCCCAAGCCGTCGCCGAGCAGCCCGTTGATCCATTCGATCTGCTGTCCAACAACCGTGAAGTCCCAGACGTTCAAGTTCGAGACCTCGACGTCACCGGCCGTCTGAGTTGCCTCGAACCGCGTCCACGCTTCGATCGCCGGCACGTCGGCATACACCACGTAATGACGCGTGACACGCAGATGCGTGTCGCGATGATCGAAGGCGAGGGTAAGATGAACCGCGTTGTCGGTGCTCGTGCCGCTCACGTCGAGCAGTTGGTAGCCGGCACCGGGAGCACCGAGTTGACTATTGTGCCCGGCGATATTGGCCACCGCGTCGGACCCGCCTGTCGCCTCCCAATGGTGACCGGTAGCCGGGTTCGTCAGATGGATCAACCGCGTTTCGTGACTGCGATCGATTTCGAATGTCGCGCTGATCTGGCGATTGGCGATGGTCCACGTGCGTGCGGCGTCGTCGCGGGCGATGAAGGCGTCGCCGGCCGCGGCTACACGTTCGGCGGCCCACGCCGGCCAAGAGAGCGCTAAAAATGTAATGGCAGTTACGAGAATCGTCGGTTTTCGCACGTCAGTCGTCAGATCCGTACTATTATCGGCCCGGCATGGGCAAGCCGCATGCCGAGCCCCACTATTGTCCTCCGGATGGAAACCTTCTGTACGGGCCATAACTCGCCCCTTCCCAGAATTTCCCATCAATGAAGCTGACCGACGCCAAGGTTACAAGAGCTTCCGGGTGGTTCCTTACTTGCCGTCAATGCCGTAAACGAGCAGGTGCATCGAATTCGGCACGATCTGCGGCCGGGCATTGGCCGGCGCGCCCGCCGCTGGTGCCTCATACCTCGCGGCCGCCACGTAAATCCTGTGCGTCGATGGATCGAGCGCCATCGTCCGCGCACCACGCTCCGTCTTGAGCGTCTGCAGGACCGTCAGCTTGGCAGGCGAATCCTCGTGCGCGATGGTCAGTGTGCCGTCGCCGCACGACGAGAAAACGTAGCCGGTGCCGGGATCGAACCACGTCGCGTCGACGCCCGGACCAATCGGCACTTGCGCGACCACCCTTCCGGTTGTCGAATCCATCATCAGCATCAAGCTGTTGTGGGCGCCGATGAACAGCCGATGATTCTTGATGTCGAGCGCCAGCCCCGCCGCCTCTTCGCCCGGCGCAATCGGCCAATTCGCGACCACTTCGTGCTTGGCGATGTCAATCACGGCGATGTTGTGCTTATCCTCAACGTTCACGAACACGCGGCCGGCGCCGTCAGACACGCCTGCCTCGGGCTTACCGCCGAGCGGAATGGTTGCCATCACTTTTCCGCTCGCGGCATCAATGACCGTCGCCGACCTGCCGCCTCCGTTGAACGTGTACACCTCTTTTTGCTTCGGCTCGAACATGATGAAATCGGGGTTGGCGGGCGTCTCGACCTTGCTGATCGTCTGAAGCGTCTTGGCGTCGACGATGCTGGCACTGTTCCCGCGGCCGTTGCTGGTGAAGACGCGACCGAGCGGCCCTGTCGAGACGGCGCCATGGACGCCCGGAGTGTCGGCAATCTCTCCGAGAATCTCGTTTTTTGCCAGGTCGATGACGACGACCTTGGTCGCATGGCTGACGTAAAGGCGTTTTGCGGCGCTGTCGACATTCAGATAATCCCAGCCGCCTTCGCCGCCGATCTGAATGTCCTTGACGAGTTGATAGGGTCCGTCCGCGGCATGAGGCCGCGCGGCGAAGAGTCCGAGAGCGACCACCGCCAACGTGCCGGCCAGAACTCCTCGCATACGCATACAACCTCCTTACAAGACCGCGTTGGTCCGCCTGAAGAGCGTGTGGAAAAATGCGACGTTTTACCGCAGAGCACGCAGAGCTCGCCGAGAATCCTTAGAATTTTCTTCTCCGCGGTCTCTGCGGCCTCGGCGGTTAGCGGTTTCTTCACAGGCTCTGAAGGCGGACACCGCATTGTGGTTACGTACGTTGTGGTTACGACGGCGGTCGACGAGTTGTTTCAGGGCCGCCCGATGGTATCGCAGTCGGGCTCCTCGGCTGGACCTGTAGAATGTCGGACTGAAATGCTCAACGACGAGGGGCGATCGCAAGCGGTGCGGCTCGACGTCTGGCTCGACGTCGCCTGCCTGTTCAAAACGCGTTCGGAAGCGCAGAAAGCATGCAAGGGCGGGAAGATCGACATCAACCGTCAGGCGGCAAAATCGAACCGCCTGGTGCGGGTCGGAGACGAGCTCGAAATCAGCCGGCCCCACGGGCGGAAACAACGCGTCGTGGTGCGCGCGCTGGCCGATCGCCACGTGGCCAAAGCGGAGGCGCGGCTGCTTTACGAAGATCTCACGCCGGCGCCCACACGCGAGGAGATTGACATACGGCGGATGGAGCGGATGTTTCGCGCGGCCATGACGCCGCCCCGCGCACCCGACAAACGCCAGCGGCGGGCCCTCCGGCGCATCAAAGGGCGTGACGACTAGTACTACTGACGGGATTTGGGAGTGGGGATTTGGGATTCGCGGTCCTCATCGGCCCGTTCGGTCAGTAAGAGCGCCGCCTCCCGTTCGGTTCGCGTGCGGGTGTGATGCTCCTGCCGTCGCGCGTACAGAAACGCCACGCCGAAGATGACGACAATCAATCCGAGCGCCAGCCACTTCGGGAACTCGAACGCGATGAATCCCCCGACGTGCAGGAACTCGACCAGCAGCTTGACGCCGACCCACGCGATGACGACGAACGCGGCGTCCACGAGCGGTGGATACTTCTCCACCAGCGACAACAACTGCCCGATGACCAGCCGCATCATGACGATCCCGAGGACTCCGCCGCTCAGGATCACCCACAGCTTCGGCGACATGGCGACCGCCACCAGAATCGAGTCGATCGCGAACACGATGTCGGTCAGCTCCACCTTGACGACCGTCGCCCAGAACGCCGGCAAGCCGAGCCACGGCTGCGCCGTTCGCGGCGTGCGCCGAGCTTCGGCGCTCACGCTCCCAAAGAAATGGCGGTACGAGAGGTACAGCAGATAGCCGGCGCCGACCAGTTTCACCCAGCCCAGCCTGATCAGGAACACGGCGAGGAGCGTCGCGATCGCCCGGAACGCGAACGCGCCGCCGATGCCGTAGCGCAGCGCTTTGCTCCGCTGGTGTTTCGGCAGGCCGAGGACCAGCACGGCCAACACCAGGGCGTTGTCGGCGCTTAGCAATCCTTCGAGGGCGACGAGCAGCGCGATGGTGAAGAGATCAGAGAATTGGAACACTCAACTGCCAGTATACGGTTGGTTCTCGAGGTTCTCACGGTTCTCGGGGTTCGCGAGGTTCTCTGGGTTCGAGAGCCTCGCGAACCATGCGAACCCCGAGCACCTTGCGAACCCTGCGAACCTTGACACGAGTCGTATCAATACCTATACTTGGATCGGCGCAGCGTTTAAATCCGCGCACCGAAAGACGCATGGGGATCGATCAGGACCTGTATCTCATCAGCATGGCGGCGCGGATGCTCGGGATGCACCCCCAGACGCTCAGAAAGTACGAGCGGCTGGGGTTGGTCCAGCCAAGCCGGACGCTCGGAAGCATGCGTCTGTACTCGCGCGACGAGCTGGAGCGACTGAAGGTCATCAAGCGCCTGGTCGACGATGGCGGGATCAACCTGGCCGGCGTGCAGCGCTTGTTGTCGATCGGCGAAGTGGTCGAGCGTATTCGCCCGCTGATGCGGGACGAGGCGCTGTCTGCGCGCGACGGGCGGCGCCGGCTGGCCCACGAGCTCGACGCGCTGATCCGAATCCTGGACTTCGACTGACGTGGACTTCAAGGACTACTACTCGACGCTCGGTGTGGCAAAGACCGCCACGCCGAAGGAACTCAAGCAGGCGTACCGGAAGCTGGCGCGCAAGCATCACCCCGACGTCAATCCGGGCGACAAGTCCGCCGAAGCGAGGTTCAAGGAGATCAACGAGGCGTACGAGGTCCTCGGCGATCCCGCCAAACGAAAGAAGTACGACGAGCTTGGCGCGAACTGGCGGATGTACGAACACGCCGGCGCGGCCCCCGGCGGACAGCCGAGCGGCGCGTGGAATATTCCCTTCGGTGGCGCGCCGGGCGGCGGCTTCCGGACGATGACCGAAGAAGAGATGCGGGAGATGTTCGGCGACGCCGATCCCTTCTCCGATTTCTTCCACACGTTTTTCGGTGGCGGCATGGCCGCGGAAGACCGAGGCGCCGGCTCCCGGGGTGGGCGCGGCCGCGCGCGCAAAGGCCGCGACGTCGAACACGAGCTCGAGCTGGGGCTGGAAGACGCCTATCACGGCACGATGCGCCGGCTCTCGATCGCGCTCGACGGCCACGCGCGCACCGTCGATGTGCGCATCCCGGCCGGCGTCGTCGACGGATCCCGCGTGCGCGTGGCGGGCGAAGGCGAGCATGGAATCGGGGGCGCGCAGTCTGGTGACTTGTATCTGCGCATCCGGTTGGCGCCGCATCCGAAGTTCGAACGGAAAGGCAGCGACCTCTACACCCATGTCGCAATCCCGCTCACCTTGGCGGTGCTCGGTGGCGAAGCGGAGGTCGCCACGATCGGTGGCAAGTCGCTACGCTTGAAGATTCCGCCGACGACACAGAACGCGCAAGTCTTTCGGTTGAAAGGCCACGGGATGCCGGCGGTCGGCAAGCCCGCCGAGCGCGGAGACCTCTACGCGACCGTCGACGTGCAGCTCCCGCGTCAGGTGACGCCGGAGCAGCGGGCGCACTTCGAGGCGTTGCAGAAGCTGGAGAAGGGAACGAAACACTCCGCGGCATAGTCCACGGACGGTCTATCACGAAGACACGAAGGTTCACGAAGAACACGAAGATTCATTTGTTAAAAAAAGAGTTCTTCGTGGCCTTCGTGCTCTTCGCGACTTCGTGATGAACTGGAATTTATGAATATCAACAAGTACACCGAGAAAGCTCAGGAAGCGGTTCTCGGCGCGCAGCGGCTCGCCGAGCAGCTGAGCCACGCTCAGATCGAGCCTGAGCACCTGCTGGCGTCGCTCGTCGAGCAGCGCGAGGGAATCGTTCCCGAACTGCTGCGGAAGATTGGGGCCGACCCGGCGGCGATCGCGCGCGCGGCGCGAGAGCTCCTCGCGAAGATCCCGCAGGCGTACGGCGGCTCTCAGCCGGCGCTTTCGCCCCGCCTCAAGCTGGTCACCGACCTCGCGCAGGCCGAAGCCGATCGCCTGAAGGACGAGTACGTCAGCACGGAACATCTGTTCGTGGCGATCGCGTCCCAAACCGGTCGCTCCCCGGCTGCCAAGCTGCTGTCCGAACACGGGATCACACGCGACAACGTGTTTCAGGCGCTGACGAGCATCCGCGGCTCGCAGCGCGTGACGACCCAAAATCCCGAGGGCACCTATCAGGCCCTCGAACGCTACGGGCGCGACCTCACCGAGCTGGCGCGCAAGGACAAACTCGATCCGGTGATCGGACGCGACGAGGAAATCCGCCGCGTCATCCAGGTGCTCTCGCGCCGCACGAAGAACAACCCGGTCCTCATCGGCGAGCCCGGCGTCGGCAAAACGGCCATCGTCGAAGGGCTCGCGGGACGCATCGTCCGCGGCGACGTGCCCGAAGGCCTCAAGAACAAGCGGATTGTCGGGCTGGATATGGGGGCGCTGGTCGCCGGAGCGAAGTACCGCGGAGAGTTCGAGGAGCGCCTGAAGGCGGTGCTCAAGGAGATCGCCGACGCTCAGGGCCAGATCATTCTGTTCATCGACGAGCTGCACACGGTGGTCGGCGCAGGCGCGGCCGAAGGATCCATCGACGCCTCCAACATGCTGAAGCCGATGCTCGCCCGCGGCGAGCTCCACACGATTGGCGCGACGACGCTCGACGAGTATCGGAAGCACATCGAGAAGGACGCCGCACTCGAGCGCCGTTTCCAGCCGGTCGTGGTCGGCGAGCCGACGGTCGAAGACACCATCAGCATCCTTCGGGGCCTGCGCGAACGCTACGAGATTCACCACGGCGTCACGTTCAAAGATGCCGCCCTGGTCGCCGCCGCCGTCCTCTCCAACCGTTACATCTCCGATCGGTTTTTGCCGGACAAGGCGATCGATCTCGTCGACGAGGCGGCCTCCAAGCTGCGCATGGAAATCGACTCGATGCCGGCCGAGCTCGACGAGCTCGAGCGCCGGATCATGCAGCTCGAAATCGAGCGCGAGGCGCTTCGCAAGGAGAAGGACAAGGCGTCGAAAGAACGTCTCGCCAAGCTCGAGAAG
>JAHFUJ010000438.1 GCA_023265105.1 Acidobacteriota bacterium | reverse complement strand
GGCGGGATGGGAAGCGCCTGCGGCCCGCGCGAGGCGCGAAGTCGCCGAGCGCGAGCGAGTGGGGGTGGGGCCCCACGAGCCGTGAAAAATGATAGGAGCTTCGCCCTGTGGCCTTGCTAAGCGGTGCGCGTCTTGGGCCGTACGAGATTGTTGCACCGCTGGGGCAAGGCGGGATGGGCGAGGTCTATCGTGCCCGCGATGCGCGCTTGGGCCGCGATGTCGCCATCAAGGTGCTCCCCGCCGCGTTCTCCGCCGACCCCGAGCGCCTGGATCGCTTCGAGCAGGAAGCCCGTGCGGCCGCGGCGCTGAATCACCCGAACATCCTCGTGGTGTACGACATCGGCCAGCACAACAGCTCGCCGTACATCGTCTCGGAGCTGCTCGAGGGGGAGACGCTGCGGGAGGGACTAGCGCCTGCGGCCGGTGCGACGCGCGAGTCCCCGAGTCGCGGAGCACCAGCGAGCGGGGGTGGGGCCCCGCGAGCAGTAATGAACGATGGCACGGCGCTGCCGGTACGCAAAGCCGTCGAGTATGCGGTGCAGATCACGCACGGCCTGGCCGCCGCGCACGAGAAGGGGATTACGCATCGCGATCTGAAGCCGGAGAATGTGTTCATTACCACCGATGGCCGGGTGAAGATTCTCGACTTCGGGCTCGCCAAGTTGACTCAGGCGCAACCGACGCTCGACGCGGTCAGCGCGCTGCCGACCGTCCCGCCCAACACGCTGCCGGGTATGGTGTTGGGCACGGCCGGTTACATGTCGCCCGAGCAGGTGCGCGGCCTTCAAGCCGACTATCGCTCGGATATTTTCGCGCTGGGCGCGATCCTCTACGAGATGCTCTCGGGCCGACGCGCGTTCGGCGGCGAGACCGCGATGGATGCGATGACGGCGATCGTCAAGGAAGATCCGCCGGCGCTGCCTGTCGCCGAGCGTCACATCGCGCCGGCGCTCGACCGCATCGTCACCCGCTGCCTCGAGAAGGCGCCCGCGGCGCGTTTTCAGTCAACGCGGGATCTCGCGTTCGCGCTGGAGGGTCTCTCGAGCCACTCCGAAACGGCGACCGCCATCCCCGGGCGCGCGGCACGATCGCAACGCGAGCGGATCGTCTGGATGGCCGCGGCGATGTTCCTCCTCGCGGCGGGGGCGCTCGGCGCGATGGCGTACCTCACACGCGCGTCTGCGCCAACCGCCGCGCCCGAGATGCGCCTGCAGATCATCACCCCGCCCGAAGCAAATCTCGCGTCGTTTGAGCTCTCGCCGGACGGCCACACGCTCGTGTTTCTCGCACGTGGCCAGCTCTGACTCCGACCGCTCGGCTCCGAAATGGCACAGCCGCTCGCGGGCACGGAACGTCCCGGGGTCTCGCTTTTCTGGTCTCCAGACAGCAGGTCCATTGGCTTCTACGCGACTAACCAATTGAAGCGGATCGATCTTGACACCGGCCTGGTACGAGTCTTGGCGGGTGCACCAAATTACGTAGGGGGCACTTGGAACAATGAGGGAACCATCCTGTTTGCGCCCTCTCCCTCGACGCCGCTGATGCGCATCGGCGCAGGTGGCCGCGGTCTGGCGGAAGCCACTCATCTCGATCCCCCGCGGCAAGTAAGCCACCGTTTCCCCTACTTTCTGCCTGATGGCCGTCATTTTATTTTTTTGGCCCTGGGCGGGCTGGAGAACCGCGGTGTCTATATCGGCTCGCTGGATTCGCGTGACACGCATCGACTGTTCGAGGCCGATGCCCCCGCGAAATTTCTCCCGCCGGATCTTGTGTTGTTCGTGCGGGATGGGGCGCTGCTCGCCCAACGCCTGAATCTTGACACGCTGCAGATGGAAGGCGATCCGGTGCCGGTCGCTACACATGTAACGCTGACTCCTGGTAATTTCAACGCTATTGCGGCGTCCCCCTCCAGGTCGGGGTTGCTGGCGTATAGAGCCAACGACGGCGCACGCCAATCGTTTTGGGTTGATCGAGTGGGCCGGCAGATCGGGATGCTTGGCGGACCGGATGCGGCACAGCCATCATCCGATGAAGGACTTTCTCCCGATGGCCGCACGGTGGTACGCCAACGCACAGTCAACGGAAACACGGATATCTGGCTGATTGACGTGGAGCGCGGAATGCCGCGGCGATTCACGTTTGAAGCGGTTCGCGAGCGCACCCCAGTCTGGTCTCCTGATGGCCGCCGCATCGCGTTCGCGTCGGAGCGAACAGGCGTCTTCGACATCTATGAGAGGCCTGTTGACGGAACCGCAACCGAGAGGTTGCTTGTCGGTTCTGCCGACGCCAAAATCGTCGAAGATTGGTCGCCGGACGGCCAATTCGTTCTGTACACCGTGCAAAATCCACAGACTGGCTTCGACCTCTGGGTCGTGCCGGTCACGGGCGACCGCAAGCCGGTGCCTGTCGCACGCATGCCGTTTGCGGAGCGAGCCGGACGATTCTCGCCTGACGGCCGCTGGATCGCCTACTCATCCGATGAGACCGGACAGGGTGAAATCTACGTTCAGCCATTTCCTGGACCCGGTGGCAAGGTGCAGATCTCGACCGGTGGCGGTGGCGTCGCTCAATGGCGCCACGATGGGCGTGAGTTGTTCTACATGGGGACGAACAACCGAGTGATGGCCGTGGCGATCGCGATCAGTGGCAGCGCCCTCAAAGCTGGAGCGCCGGTCGCTCTGTTCACTGCTCCCGCGGGCAGCGGGTTCGTCGCGTCAGCCGACGGCCAACGGTTTCTCGTCTCGACCGTCACCACGGATCCAGCGCCCATCACGGTGTTGCTCAACTGGGCTGGGCGGCCTGCGAAATAGCAGTGTTTACTCTGCGACCCACTCCTCGGCCGGTCGCAGCAAGAAGGTCTCGAGTGACACGCCGTCCGCGCCGACGACGATGGTGCGCGCCGACCGGTGGGCGGTGCTGAGTTTACTCAACCAATTGAGTAATTTTACTCAATATCGTGAGTAAAGCTAA
>JAHFUJ010000131.1 GCA_023265105.1 Acidobacteriota bacterium | reverse complement strand
GCGGTCGAACCCGTACTGCACGAGCGTCAACACAGGTCCGCGATGTTCGGAGGGGTGCATGGCCCCGGCGACCGTTCGAATCTCGACGCGGCCGGCACCGAGCCATTCAAAGTAGCTCGTCGCTTCGCCGTCGATGGTCGGCGCCACATAACCGGCGGGGGCGGTCTGGGTGCCGGCGGGGACCCCGGTTGAGATATTAGTGACGAAGAGCTCGTCGGGGATCGGCTGCCGGAGGAATCGATAGACGTTTTGAAGGTGCCGCCGGAACAGGTCGTCGAACTCGGGGTCGTACGCCGACGAGTGATCGTCGCCGTACCACCAGAACCAGTCGCTGCCCTCGGCAATCAGCACTTCTTCGCGCGCCCGATCGAGCGCCGTGGAGTCGGTGCCAGACGCCGCGTCGAGCGCCTGGCGCGCGTCGGCAAGCTGACTCCACGCCTGCTGGTCGTCTCGGTGGCCGATCCAGATGTAGAAGTTCGCGTCGATCCAGGAACCGGGGAAGATCCCGGCGAGCTCCTGCCGCGGTTGGCCGCACGCTTCGGCCATCGTCACCGTCCGAAGTTCCGGATGGCGGGAGAGACGGCCGTAGAGGGCGCGCAAGAATGGCCGGCCGCCCCCCTCGAAGTGCTCCCAGGCGTTCTCGCCATCGAGGATGACTGGGACGATCGCCTCTCCCCCACCGGTTCGCTCGCGGTATTGCCGGCCCGCTTCGACCAACCGCGACACAAAATCGCCGGCCGCCGCATCGGGCGCCCAACCGGAATAGGTGAACCCAATCAAGTCCGACAGCACGCGATCGCGAAAAACGCACGCAACCCGCGCGCCGCCAGTGCGGACGGCGTACGGCGCGTACAGTTGAGCCGGCTGCTCGACGTGTCCCTGGCCGTCGCGCGAGAACGTCGTTCCGAGCGTGCGCGCGAGAATCAGCTCGTCGGTCGCCATCCACGCGATGCCCGCACGGGCGGCGAGCGGCACCATCGCGTCGGACACCGACCCTTCCGACGGCCACAGTCCCACCGGCCGGCGCCCGAACAGCCGCTCATGATACGCGAGCGCCCGCGCGAGCTGCTCCTGTGCGTCCTCGGGGTGGACGAATCGCCGGCGCGGCCCCGGCGAGTTCGGGTGGGTCCGCAGGTAGACGTCGGTGTCGCAAAGCAGCGGCAGAATCGGGTGATAAAAAGGCGACGTCGACAGCTCGATTTGCCCCCGCGTCGCGGCATCACGGTACTCCGGAATCACCTTGTTCAGGATCTCCAGCTCCACCTGTCGCAACAGCGCCTTGTCGTCCTCGCTGAAGTGCCGCCCCTTGGCCACGAGCGTTCGGATCCGCGCGTCGCCGTCAAGATAGAGCGGGTCCATCCAGGCGAGCTTGTGCCAAACCTGGAGGTCGCGCAGGTCGTCGGCGTCGAACCGGCGGGCGGCCAGGTGCGCGTCGGCCGGCGTCCGTCGCGAGCCGCCGCGACGGGCCAGCAGCTCCGCGTATCGGGGGTAGACGTCAATCATCCGCTGTCGCTGCGCATGGAAGAAGTGATCGAGCATGAACGCGACATCCGCGTCCGTCAGCTGGGCGGCCGGCTTGAGGGTCAGCTCCAGGTCGCGATCCCGCGCGCGATTCTCCGCGAACGCTTCGAGCTGAACGAGAAGCGACGGAACCAGATTGAATGTCACGCGCATATCGGGAAACTCTCGCAGCAGCGCGACCATCCCGTAGTAGTCCTTGAGCGCGTGCAGGCGGACCCAGGGGAGGATGTGCTCGTGGGTGACGAGGTCCTCGTAAAACGGCTGGTGCATGTGCCACAGGATGGCGACTTGGGTCATCGGGTGTACTCTAAGGCAGGACGGGCGGGAAAGATCCTGCCCCTCCTGCCCCTCCATGTCTCATATCGTCGACCGCTATCTGATCCGCGAGATCCTGCTGCCCCTGTTCCTGGGGCTGGTGATGCTCACCTTCGTCCTCGAGATCCCGCCGATTCTCCGGGAGGGCGAGGCGCTGATCGCCAAAGGCGTCGCGTGGTCCATCGTGGCGCGGGTCCTGTTGACGCTGCTGCCGCAGGCGCTCTGTATCACGATCCCCATGGCGCTTCTGCTGGGCATCCTCATCGGCCTGGGCCGGCTGTCGGCCGATCGCGAGTTTGTCGCCATGCAGGCGTGCGGCATCAGCCCGTTCCGCCTGATGCGGCCGATCGTCCTCGTCGCCGTCCTGGCCACCGCCGCCACCGCCTACGAGACGATTGTCGCACTCCCGAACGCCAACCAGACCTTCCGCGAGATCACGACGAACGTCGTCGCCGACCGGATCGAGAACAACGTGAAGCGGGGCGTGTTCTTCGAGGACTTCCCGAACCGTGTGATTTATGTGCGCGACCTGCCGCCGGGCGGCGGCTGGCGCGACGTGTTCCTCACCGACTCGACGCGCGGCGATCGGACCACAGCCTATTTCGCCCGGGAGGGCCGAATCGTGGTCGATCGCGGCCAACGGTCGGTGCAGGTGCAGCTCACGAACGGGACGCGACACACGACGCTCGGCGACAAGCCCGAGGAGTACGAGGGCTCGGAATTCGAGAGCGTGGTCCTCGCGCTCGATCCCGAGACGGTCTTTCCGCGGCCGCCCTCCAAGGGGCCGCCGGAAATGACGATTGCCGAGCTGCGCGCGAGCATCGCGGAGGGCGCCAAGCGCGGCGATCCCAACTACAGCCAGCGCTTCATGATCCAGCAGAAGTTTTCGATCCCCATCGCCTGTCCGGTCCTGGCGCTGATTGGCCTGGCGCTTGGCGTCAGCAACCGCAAGGGCGGCCATTTCGCGAGCTTCGTGCTCGGCTTCTCGGTGATCTTTGTCTACTACGTGCTGCTCTGGACCTCGCGCGACCTGGCGCTCGGCGGCCGGCTTCCGCCGAACTGGGCCCCGTGGATTCCGAACATTCTCCTGGGCGCGGCCGGCGTGTTTCTGATGATGCAGCGCGCGCGATCGGCCGACCAGCCGATCCGGATCAGCCTGCCCATGTTCTGGCGCCGGACGGCGGAGCCGCGTCACGCGGCGGCGCGGCCGGATGGCCGAAAGAGCATCGTGCTGGTCGTCCGCGTCCCGCACGTGAATGTGCCGCGGCCCAGCCTGCTCGATCTGTACATCTCGCGCCAGTATCTTCGCGTCTTCCTGCTCGGCGTCCTCGCGCTGCTCGGAATCTTTTACATCTCGACCTTGATGGATCTGGCCGACAAAGTGTTCCGCGGGGCGACGACGACGGCCCTCGTGTTGCAATATCTCTATTACGAGACGCCCTTGTATGTGTACTACGTGATCCCGATGTCGGTGCTCGTGGCGACGCTCGTGACTATCGGCCTGATGACGAAGAACAGCGAGCTGGTGGTGATGAAAGCTTGCGGGGTGAGTCTGTATCGCGCATCTGTCCCGTTGGTGCTTTTCGCGATCGCGACGGGCGCCTCGTTGTTCGGCTTGCAAGAGCGCGTGCTCGCCGACACCAACCGCGAGGCCGACCGGCTGAACCGGATCATTCGCGGGTTCCCGGCGCAAACCTTCAGCGCACTGGATCGACGATGGCTCGTCAGCCAGGCCGGCGACATCTATCATTACGATGACTTCGATCCGCGCCTCAATCGATTCGCGCGGTTCACGACGTACCATCTCGACGATAGGGCGTGGCGGCTCGACGCGCTGACGTACGCCAACGCGGTCGTGCTGGCGCGCCAGCCGATGGGCGACGGCCGCGCGACACTGATGTGGAAAGGTCAGGAAGGCTGGACGCGCGAGTTCACCACCACCCGCAGCAGGGATGTCGTCAAGAGCGCGGTGAAGTATACGCCGTTCGGCGAGCGCGATCTCCCGCTGGAGCCGCCCGATTACTTCAAGACCGCCGCGCCGGACGCCGGGATGATGACGTACGGCGAGTTGGATCGCTACATCACGCAGCTCAAGGCGAGCGGCATCGACGCCGTTCCGCAGATGGTGCAGCTGCGGCGGAAGGTGGCGTTTCCGTTCGTCACGTTGATCATGACGCTACTGGCCGTCTCCTTTGCGGTGACGACGGGGCGCCGCGGCGCCCTCTACGGCATCGGCGTCGGCATCGTGCTGGCGATTGTCTACTGGATCGCCTTGAGCGTGTTCGGCGCGCTCGGTGAAGGCGGCGTGATCGCGCCGCTGCTGGCGGCCTGGGCGCCGAACATCCTCTTCGGCGCGGCGGCGGTCTTCATGCTGCTGACCGTGCGAACCTAATCACGCTAAACGCGGAGGCCGCAGAGACAAGTCTTCAAGAAAGAATTCTCTGACGCGATCTCGCTTCGAACGTACTCGTGGCGCAGGTCTTTCGGCCTGCGTGTGAGTGCTACCGCTGTAAAACCGCAGACCGAATCCACAAACGGCCCGACGAACCCGGTTTCGTGTTCGTCGTGTCGACCACGAACAGCATGCTGCGGACCTGCTCGAGGGCCGGCTTCTGCGTCTGGGTCGCGCCGATGGGCGTCAGATCGTCGAAGGAGACCGTCCGGTCCTGGTTGAACGCGTCGACGTAGACCGATCGCTGCCATCGCTCCCCCGTCGCCTCGGCATTCGGCGCGCGAAGCTGCACGGCAATGCGCATCGGATGCTCGGCTCGAACCGTGAACGCCACGCGATCGTTGGGCGCCACGCCGCTCGGCGTGTCGACGACGAGCGCCGCGAACTGGCCCGCCACCGTGCCACCGCCGAGGCCGTACCGCAATCGCAGCTCGGTCCGATCGACGGCCGGCGCCACATCGAGCGCGGCGAGCGAGCTGGCGTCGTGCTCGACGCGCCAGCCGGACCCCGTGCGGCCGTCGAACAGCGGACTGGCCGAAACGGCCGGTGGACGCGTCGGCGGCCTGGCGCCCGGCTGGGCCGCCCGGATGTAGATCGGGTTGCTGGTAATCCACGCAATCGTGCCGCTCGACGTCACGGCCCCAATGTCGGCGCGATACACGGCCGGCGCGTCCGAGGTCTGGAACGTGAAGTCCTGATCGTGGTGATCGGTCGTGAGCATCGACCCGTCTTTCCAGATCGTGGTCGTGAACTCAGGCGGCGCGTTGCTGCGCACGCGAAGCGTCACGGGACCGCCGGCGCCCAGCTCGTTGCCCTCGTGCACCGTGCCGTGGGTGTTGGTCGCGGTGAACTCAAAGGTGGCCGGCGACGCGAGGCCGTCGATCGCTGTGTATAAATGTCCCTCGCGAAGGGCGCGCATCAGCACGGCGGCGTCGGCTGCGGCGTCGCCCGAGAGCGGCCGCTCCGGCCGGACGTGTACCGAGAGTGTCCGGAACGACGCCTCGTAGCTCGGCAACGGCAGCCAGTAACCGTTGTCGCTGGGATCCACCGTACGCAGCGCGAGGTTGGCGTGCGCGTCGACGCCGGCCAGGCCCACGACCCGCCGCCGCTGCGTGAGCGCTTCCCAGTGATTCGGCGCGCTGGTGGTGCCCGCCAGCAGGTGGGCGATCGTCTCTCCCGGGCGGAACGGGTAGTCGACAAGCGCCTCGAACAAGCGGAATCGTCCCGCCCAGCCCGGCTGCTGTGCGAGCACGCGCCAACTGGTGTCCGGGTTGGTCCATTCGACGGCGTCAAACGGCGCGGTCCATTCGCGCCAGCCGAGCTCCAGCTTCGGCGAGTCGGGGTGCGCCACGATCCCGAAGCCGCCGAGCCGCCGCACGTCCTCGACGACATCACGCGCTTCTCCGCCGAGCGGATAAGGTGCCGGCGGCATGCTGACGGCGAGGTAGTGGCCTCCTGTCGTGCTGATCTCGACGGCGTCCAGACACAGCACCCCGGAGCGATACATGGGGGCGTCGGGCGTCCGCGTCGCATCGCCGTGATCGGTGAAGACCACGAATTTCAGTCCCGCGCGCGCGGCCACGGCGGCGATGTCGTCGGGCGTGCCACGGCCGTCGGATCGGAGGGTGTGGACGTGAAGGATGCCGGGAACGGTCCCGTCGGATGATGAGGTGGGCAGGATGCGGCGAGCGGGCGGAACCGTGACGGCGACAAAAACGGCCGCGGCGGCCGCGACAACCGCCGTGAGCAGCAGCAAACGTTTCATGGCCACGTTTTCCAGTGCTCGCGGGGCCCCACATCTCTCACGGCGCCGGGGCCCCACCCCCGGCGCTTGTGGCTCAGGGCTGCTCTCACGGCGCCGGGGCCTCCGCCTCCGCTCGCTTTCCTTTCACGCGAGCTTCGGCGGACGCGCCGAAGCTTTGCGAAGGCGGGCCACCCCCGGCGCTCGCGGCTCAGGGCTGCCGCTCGCTGCTGCCTCGCGCGTTCGCGCTCGGCAGCGGCCGCGGGCCCTGCGACAAAGTCACGCGGAGTAAGAAAGGGCCACGGAGTCACTGAGTTACAGAGAAGGATTTTTCTCGGTGCCTCCGTGGCTCTGTGGCTCTGTGGCTCTGTGGCAAACCTCGCTCTGTGTCCTCTGTGGCTTCGTGGCGACGAAGTCAGATACCGGCCTCGGCGCGGAGCGCGGCGGCTTTATCCGTCCGCTCCCAGGTGAATTCCGGCTCGGTGCGGCCGAAGTGGCCGAACGCGGCCGTCTTCTTGTAAATCGGCCGGCGCAGATTGAGCTCGTCCATAATCCCGCGCGGCGTGAGCTTGAAGTGCGACCGGACGAGCTCGGTGATCTTCTCTTCGGGGATGCGGCCCGTTCCTTCAGTGTGCACCATCACCGATACCGGGTCGGCGACACCGATCGCGTAGGCCAACTGCACCAGCGCGCGCTCCGCGATGCCGGCCCTGACGACGTTCTTTGCGATGTACCGCGCCATGTAGCACGCCGACCGATCGACCTTCGTCGGGTCCTTGCCCGAGAAGGCGCCGCCGCCGTGCGGGGCCGCGCCGCCGTACGTGTCCACGATGATCTTGCGTCCGGTGACGCCGGCGTCGCCGTGCGGTCCGCCGACCACGAAGCGGCCCGTCGGATTGACGTAGATCTTCGTGTTCGCGTCCCTCATCTCCGCCGGGATGACGCGATTGATGATCTTGTCGACGATGTCTTCGCGCATGGTGTCGTTGGTGACGAGCGGGCTGTGCTGGCTCGACACGACGACCGCATCGACGCGCACCGGCCGGCTGCCCTCGTACTCGACCGTGACCTGCGACTTGCCGTCGGGACGGAGATAATCGAGCACGCCGTCGCGCCGCATGCACGAGAGCCCCTTCACGAGCCGGTGGGCCAGCATGATCGGCAGCGGCATCAGCTCGTCGGTCTCCGTGCACGCGAAGCCGAACATCAGGCCCTGGTCGCCGGCCCCGCCCGTGTCGACGCCCTGGGCGATGTCGGGCGACTGTTTGTGGATCGAGGAGAGCACGGCGCAGGTTTCGGCGTCGAAGCCGAACTTGCCGCGCGTGTAGCCGACCTCCGTAATCGTTTCGCGGACGACGTCCTGCACGTCGATGCTGGCCAGGGTCGTGATCTCACCGGCGACGACGACGAGGCCGGTGGTCACGAGTGTCTCGCAGGCCACGCGGCCGACCGGGTCTTGCGCGAGAATGGCGTCGAGAATGGAATCCGAAATCTGATCGGCGATCTTGTCGGGGTGGCCCTCGGTGACCGATTCAGAAGTGAAGAGATGCCGTCCGTTACGGCTCATGCGGGGCTCCTTTATTGATAGAAAAGTACTACCACGGGGGTCACGGTGCGTTGATCGACTCCACGGAGACCCCGGCGCAGTCGTTCGAGGAGCCGTGGCCCGGTCTCGACTCGGTGTCCTCCATGGCGGAATGTTTGGAACCGACCGGAAACGGTTAAGCTTAGCAGAATCAGGGGCGCGGGTGGAAGCGATCGTAAATGCTTCGAAGGCGCGCTTCGAGCACGTGCGTGTAGATTTCGGTGGTCGACAAATCGGCGTGGCCGAGCATCATCTGAATCGCACGGAGGTCGGCGCCGCGATCGAGCAGGTGCGTGGCGAACGAGTGTCGCAGGGTGTGCGGGCTGAGCGTGCGGGGCAGGTTGGCGCGCCGCGCGTACGTCTTGAGAATCTTCCAGAAACCGACGCGGCTGAGCGGGCCGCCCCGCGCGTTGAGGAACAGCCGCGGCGATGGCCGTGTGACCAGCACGGGGCGCCCGGTCCGCTGATAGCGACGCACCCAGTCGGCCGCCTGTTCCCCGATCGGGATGAGCCGTTCCTTGTTGCCCTTCCCGATGCAGGTCACGTGGTGCTCGTCGAGGTGCAGATCGGAGGCGCGAATCGCCAACAGCTCGGAGACGCGCATGCCGGTCGCATAGAGCAGCTCGACGAGCGCGCGGTCGCGCAGCCCGCGAGGCGTCGACACGTCGGGCTGGGCGATCAGCCGGTCGACCTCCTCGAGCGACAGAAACTTGGGCAGCGCCGGCCACGCGCGGGGCGGCTGCAGGTCCTCGGCCGGGCTGCGCTCGAGGCGCTTGTCGAGCACGAGAAAACGGTAAAAGCCGCGAACGGCGGCGACCGATCGGGCGACCGATCGTGGGGAGAGCCCGTCGGTCATTTGACGGCGCACGAACCGCTCGAGCGCCGGGCGGTCGAGCGCTTCGGGGCGCCGGCCGGCCGCGGCAGCAAAGGCGGCCAGGGCGGCCAGATCGCGCGCGTAGCTGTCGAGCGTGTGCCCGGCGAGGCGGCGTTCGACGCGCAGATGGTCGAGGTAGGCGTCGATCACGAGTGTGATAGTATGCACGGTTTCTTCCCGAGGGCTTCCTGAGCATGCCTGTCCGCTCGAAATGGCAGTTCCTTCCCACCGAGGCGATTAACCCATCGACGCTCGCCATCGACAAGCTCTCCCCCGCCGACATCGTCGAAGGCATGCTCCACGAGGATCGCGAGATGCTCGCGGCCGTCCAGCGGGAGAAGGAACGGATTGCGGTCGGCATCGAGATCATCACGCAGGCGCTCCGGCACGGCGGCCGCATCGTATTCGTCGGCGCCGGCACGAGCGGCCGGCTTGGCGTGCTCGAGTCGGCCGAAATGCCGCCGACGTTCGGGACCAGCCCCGACCTCGTGCAGGCGATCATGGCCGGGGGAAAAGGCGCGCTGCTCCGCGCGCGCGAGGGCGTCGAGGACAACTACGAAGAAGGGTCGCGATCGGTCAACCGGTTGCGGCCGACCAAAAAGGACGTCGTCATCGGCGTGTCGGCGAGCGGGATGACACAGTTCGTGCGCGGCGCCCTGACGCGCGCGCGCCGGGTCGGATCGAAGATCATCTTCGTCACCTGCGATCCGCGGACCGAGCTGCAGACCTTCGTCGATTTGACGATTGCGCCGGCGGTCGGCCCTGAAGTCATCGCCGGGTCGACGCGGCTCAAGGCGGCGACGGCGACTAAGATCGTCCTCAATATGCTGACGACCGCGGCGATGATTCGCATCGGTAAGACCTACGGCAATCTCATGGTCGACGTGCAGGTGGGATCCGAGAAGCTGCGCGACCGCGCGCGCCGGATCATTACCATCGTGACGGGCCTCGAGTACGACGAAGCCGACAAGCTGCTGCGGCGCGCGCAGTGGAACGTCAAGGCCGCGATCGTGATGCAGAAGGCCGGCCTCACCCATGCGCAGGCGCTCGCGCGGCTCCGCCGCGCGCACGATTTCGTCCGCGACGCGATTGGCGAAGACGCCGAGGCGCGCCTCAGAGAGCTGCTCAAGGTGGGATAACCGCAGAGCGCGCAGAGCACGCCGAGAGAATCACTTCTCTGTACGTGGCGTCCGGCTTCAGCCGGACCCTACGTACAGACCTTATTTGTATTTCGGCACCTGGGCGCCGCCGCGCGCTTCGGCGAGCGCAAGCCGCACGGCACCGGCCGCCGGCTCCTCGTCGAGCAGCCGGACGTCCGATCGCGGCGCAACCTCGACCAGGCGCCGCGACAACTCCTCGGCCAGCCACCCGACGCCGCGGAAGACGCCCCCCGCGAGAATGAATGGGAACGCGTCGCCCCGCATTTCGAGCTTCGAGGCGACCGATCCTGCCGCCAGCACGAGCTCCTCGGCGGCGCGTTCGAGAATCCGCGTCGCGACGGCATCGCCTCGTTGGCTCGCGCCGAGGACGATCGGGCCGAGCGCGGCGACACTCGCGCGCGGCCACTTGCGATCGTAGACGATGCGGGGCAGCTCCGAGGTGTCGTCAATGTTGAAGTGCGCGAGCACGTCGTCGACCAGACGCGTCGCCGGCCCGCGGCCGTCCACCGATCGCATGATGGCGGCGAGCGCCTCGCGGCCGATCCAATAGCCGCTTCCCTCGTCGCCGATGATGTGGCCCCACCCGCCGGCCCGCGCCGCCTCGAAGCTCGCGTTGCGCCCGTACACGATCGATCCGGTACCCGCCACGATGACAATGCCCGGCGAGTCGCCCGCGCCGGCCACGAGCGCGACGAGCGCGTCGTTGACGACCAGGACGCGCGACTTGTAGCCGATCCGCCGCATGATCGCGCGAACGGTCCGCGCATCGTCCTGGCGATCGACGCCGGCGATGCCGAGGCAGATGGCCGACGGGGCGAGGGCGCGATCGCCGATGGCCGCCTCCATCACTTCGTGCAGGACTTTTTCGACCGCCAGCTCGCCCGATGCGTGAAGGTTCGCGCCCGGGCCTCGTCCCTCGGACACGACGACTCCATGCTCGTCGGCCAGAAGGCACACCGTCTTGGTTCCGCCGGCGTCGATGCCGAGCACGTGCATAGCGTGTCGATTCTATGTTAGTCTCGGTGGTTTCATGGTGGACGTAGCCTCGCGCCGTACGGTGTGGCGATGTGCAATCGGTCTTCTCGCCGCGGCGATCATCGGTAGCGGCGCTCTCACGCACGTGCGCGCGCAGGACGAAGTGCGCGCGCTGTGGGTCGTGCGAACGACGCTGACGTCGCCGGCCGCGGTCGCCGCGATGGTCGACGCGGCGCGGGCGAGCGGCTTCAACACGTTGCTCGTCCAGATTCGCGGGCGCGCCGACGCGTATTACGCGAGCGGGCTCGAGCCGCGACCCTCGGCGCTTGCGGCCCAGCCCGCCTTCGATCCGCTGGCGACGACGATCGCGCGGGCGCACGACGCGGGGCTGCAGGTGCACGCGTGGATCAACGTGAACCTGGTCGCCGGCGTCAACGAATTGCCTTCGGCACCCGATCACGTGATCTACCGGCATCCCGAGTGGCTCATGGTGCCGCGCGCGCTGACCGAGAGCCTCGCGGACGTCGACGCGCGCAGCCCGGAGTACCTCGGCCGGCTCACGCGGTACGTGCGGGCGCAGCCGGCCGAGCTCGAAGGCCTCTACCTGTCTCCAATGATGGGCGGCGCGATCGAGTACACCTCCAGTGTCGTCCGCGACATCGTCGAACGTTACGACGTCGACGGCGTCCACTTCGATTACGTGCGGTACCCGACCGACGAGTTCGATTACAGCCGCGAGGCGCTGGGGGCGTTCCGCCACAGCGTGACGGCCGATCTGACGCCCGGCGAGGCGCGCCGCGCCGACGGCCGGCTCGCCGAAGAGCGGCTCTTCTACACGCGGGCGTTTCCCGAACGGTGGCGAGCGTTCCGTACGGCGCGGCTCACTGCGTTGATGGCCCGGCTGCGACAAACGGTGAAGGCCGTCAAGCCGTCTGCGCTCGTCAGCGCCGCGGTTGCGCCCGATCTGACGGAAGCCGCGACGCGCCGCCTGCAGGATTGGCGCGGGTGGCTCGAACGCGACCTCATCGACATCGTGTGTCCGATGGCGTACACGACCGACAGCGCGACGTTTGCGTCGCAGATCGCCGCGGCGCGCGAGACGGCCGGACGGCATCCGCTGTGGGCCGGCATCGGCGCCTACCGGCTGTCGTCGGTACAGATCGTCGAAAACGTTCGGACCGCGCGGCGTCTGGGCGTCGGCGGCATCGTGCTGTTTTCCTACGACACCCTGACCGCGCCGTCACGGGGATCGGACTACCTTGCCGAGCTCGGGCTGTGGAAGTAAAAAGGCAAAAGT
>JAHFUJ010000130.1:4008-12035 GCA_023265105.1 Acidobacteriota bacterium | reverse complement strand
ATCATGAGCACCCACATTCGCACCGCTCGCCTCTCTGTCGTCCTGCTCGCGCTGTCGCTCGGCGCTGCCACCGGCACGTGGCGTGCGCGCGTCGCCGCCTCCGACCCCGGCTCCGGGGATTGGCCGATGTGGGGCGGCACGCCCGATCGCAACATGGTGTCGAACATGAAGGGCCTGCCGGCCGAGTGGGACGTCAAGACCAAGAAGAACGTGAAGTGGGTGGCCCAGCTCGGGTCCCAAAGCTACGGCAATCCGGTCGTCGCCGGCGGCATGGTGTTCGTGGGCACCAACAACGAGGCACTGCGGGATCCGAAACAGGACGGCGATCGCGGCGTGCTGATGGCGTTCCGCGAGTCGAACGGCGAGTTCCTCTGGCAGCAGACCCACGCCAAGCTCGAGTCGGGCCGCGCCAACGACTGGCCCTATCAGGGCGTCGCCTCCTCGCCGCTCGTCGAGGGCACCCGGCTCTACTACGTGAGCAATCGGGGCGTCGTCTTTTGCCTCGACGTCAACGGCTTCCACGACGGCAAAAACGACGGCGCGGTCACCGACGAGAAGCTCACCGGCGAGCGCGATGCCGACGTGATCTGGTCGTTCGACATGATGGAGGAGGTTGGTTCGTATCCGCACAACATGTCGAACTCGTCGCCGGTCGTCTGGGGCGACATGGTGTTTCTCAGCACGTCGAACGGCCAGGACGAAAGCCACGTCCACATCCCCTCGCCGAGGGCCCCCGCGATCGTCGCGCTCAACAAGAACACCGGCAAGCTCGTCTGGGAGGACAACTCGGTCGCAGACCGGATTCTCCACGGCCAGTGGTCCACACCCTCGGTCGGCACGATTGGCGGGATCGATCAGGTCGTGAGCGCGCAGGGCGATGGCTGGGTGCGCGGCTACGAGACGCTCACCGGCAAGAAGCTCTGGGAGTTCGACACCAACCCCAAAGACTCGGTGTGGCCAAAGACGCGGAACGAAACCATCGGCACGCCGGTGATCTTCGAAGACCGCGTCTACATCGCCAACGGTCAGGATCCGGAGCACGGCGAGGGCGTCGGTCATCTCTACTGCATCGATGCCACCAAGCGAGGCGACATCACGCAGACCGGCCGGGTGTGGCATTTCGACAAGATTCGGCGGTCCATCTCCACGGCCTCCATCGCCGACGGCCTGCTCTACATTCCTGACTTCAGCGGCTTCCTCCACTGTCTCGACGCGAAGACCGGTCAGGAGTACTGGACGCACGACCTGCTGTCCGCTATCTGGGCCTCGACGCTCGTGGTCGACGGCAAGGTGTACGTCGGAGACGAGGACGGCGACGTCTTCATCCTGCAGGCCGGCAAGACGAAGAAGGTTCTGGCCGAGATCAACATGGGCAGCGCCGTCTACGCGACGGCGGTGCCGGCCCACGGCACGCTGTTCCTCAACAATCGCAACCAGCTTTTCGCGTTGGCGAATAATGCCGGGACGCGGTAAAAGCTCTACCACGGAGGTCACGGAACAGAACCGAGACAACGGAGGTCACGGCTCTGCGCTGTACAAGACTAATCCGTGTCCTCCGTTTGTATCCGTGTCCTCCGTGGTAGCGTTTTTGATTGTCGCCGCGGGCGCCTGGACCCAGTCAGCCGCGGCGCAGACGCCGGGCGAGTGGCCTCAGTTCCGCGGCAACCCCCGACTGACCGGCGTCACCACGAACGCCGCGCCCGCCGCGCTGACGCTGCGCTGGACCTACGAGGCCGGCGAGGCCATCGAGTCGTCTCCGGCCATCGTGGGTGGCATCGTCTACGTCGGGTCGGCCAGCGGCGATCTGCTGGCGATCGACCTCGAATCGGGCAAGCTGCGCTGGAAGTACGCGACCGGCGGATCGATCGGCGAATCGTCGCCGGCCGTCGGACAAGGCGCGGTGTTTGTCGGCGACCTCGCCGGCGTGGTTCACGCGGTGAGGACGCGCGACGGCGTCCGCCTGTGGACGTTCAAGACCGGCAGCGAGGTCCGGTCGTCGCCGGTGCTCGCCGGCGACCTCGTGCTCGTCGGATCGTACGACACCCATCTCTATGCGCTCGAGGCCGCTACTGGCAAGCTGCGCTGGAAGCTGCAAACCGATGGCCCGCTGCACGGCACGCCCGCCGTGCAGAACGGCGTGGCCTACATCGGCGGCTGCGACGAGAACTTCCGGGCCGTGCGGGTGACCGACGGCAAGGTTCTGTTTCAGATCCCGGCGGGCGCCTACACCGGTGCGTCGCCGGCGGTGGACGGCGATCGCGCGTACTTCGGCACGTTCAACTACGAAGTGCTCGCCGTCGATCTGCGCACGCACAAAATCGTGTGGCACTACAGCGATCCCGACCGCCAGTTTCCGTATTATTCGTCGGCCGCGCTCGCCACTGTCAACGGGGGCCGCGTCATCGTCGGCGGGCGCGACAAGGTGGTGCATGCCATCGACGCGTCGAGCGGCAAGCAGGTGTGGCAATTTACGACGAAGGCCCGCGTCGATTCGTCTCCCGCGGTCGCCGGTGGACGTGTTTACGTCGGGTCGAGCGACGGCAAACTGTACGTGCTCGACGCGGCCACCGGACAGAAACAGGCGGAGTTCGACGCGGGGGCCGCACTCACCGCCTCTCCGGCCATCGCCTCCGGGCGCGTGGTGATCGGCTCGCAGGACGGCCGGCTCTACTGTTTCGGGTAATCTCGGATCACTGAACTTAGCGGAGCTATCGGCTTTCAGCTGTCAGCTTTCAGCCAATGCGTGCTGCTGAGAGCTGAGAGCGTGTGAAAAAATGCGACGTTTTACCGCAGAGCACGCAGAGTTCGCCGAGAATCCTTAGAATTTTCTTCTCCGCGGTCTCTGCGATCTCGGCGGTTAGCGGTTTCTTCACAGGCTCTGAGAGCTGAAGGCTACGTCAACACAAAGAGCTTTTCGGAGTTAAGATCAGCTGAGATGAGCGACACGTCTCCCACGGCCGTCGCCGATCAAACCGAGGTCGGCAGCTATTTCGTCGCCACCTATCCGCCCTTCTCGGTCTGGTCCGAGGACGCGGTCGGCCGCGACGCGAAGGCCGCGCTCGGCACGGCTCCGGATTCCGCGGTTCCGCTCGGCCTTTACGTCCACATTCCGTTCTGCCGGAAACGCTGTCACTTCTGCTACTTCCGCGTCTACACCGACAAGAATTCCCAGGAAGTCGGCCAGTACCTCGACGTGCTCGCGCGCGAGTGGGAGCTCTACGGGCCGCGTCCGGCCATCGCCGGGCGTCCGCTCAACTTCGTGTACTTCGGCGGCGGCACGCCGTCGTTCCTCTCGACCGACCAGCTCAAGGGACTGGTCACGCGGCTGACGGCGGTGGCTCCCTGGAATCAGGCCGAGGAAATCACCTTCGAGTGCGAACCGGGGACGCTGACCGAAAGCAAGCTCTCCACGATCCGCCGGCTGGGCGTCACGCGCCTCAGCCTCGGCGTCGAAAACTTCGACGATCGCATCCTCGAGCTGAACGGCCGGGCGCATCGCTCGCCGGAGATCGCGCAGGCGTATCGCTACGCGCGGTCGATCGAGTTTCCGCAAATCAACATCGACTTGATCGCAGGCATGCTCGGCGAAACCGAAGAGAACTGGCGCGTCTGCGTGCAGAAGACACTGGAGCTCGAGCCCGACAGCGTCACGATCTACCAGATGGAGCTGCCCTTCAACACGACGATCAGCAACGACCTGCTGAAAGGGACCGGGCGGTTCGCTCAGGCGCCCGCGAACTGGCCGACCAAGCGGCGATGGGTGCAGGAGGCGTTCGAGGCGCTGGAGCACGGCGGGTATCACGTGGGGAGCGCCTACACCGCCGTCAAGGATCCGTCCCGGACCCGGTTCGTGTACCGCGACCGGCTCTGGCAGGGCGCGGACATGGCGGGGCTGGGCGTGGCCTCCTTCGGGCACATCAACGGCGTGCACATGCAGAACGTGGACACGTGGGAAGCCTACTGCGCCGCGATCGGCCGCGACGAGATCCCGTTAAGCCGCGCGTATCGCCCCACGCGCGAAGAGCGGATGATTCGCGAGCTCGTGCTGCAGCTCAAGCTGGGAAAGGTGCGGCCGGCGTACTTCAAAGACAAGTACGAGGTGAACATCCTGCAGCGGTTCCGCGATCAGCTCGCGTCGCTGGCCGCCGACGGTTCCCTCGCCGAGGCCAGCGAGGACATCGTCTCGCTGTCGCGGCATGGACTGCTGCGCGTCGACCTGTTGCTCCCGCGTTTCTTTTTGCCCCAGCACGCGGGGATTCGTTACACGTAACCGCCCCAGCCATGCCCAAACCGACGCGCTTGCTGCGTGCCCGGGCGGCCGGACGCGGCGCCCCTGCTTCGAACAACGGCATCCTGTACCCGCTCGACTTCGCCTACACGCAGGCGGGCGTCACGCTGCCGAAGGTCAAGGCCATTTCGCCCGAGGAGATCCCGTTCCCGTACCGCTCGCTGCTGGCGCACGAAAGCGACATGACGCTGACGCTCGAGCGGCACTTCGGCGGGCGGGTGGTGCTGCGAACGCTGTCCACGTTCACGAGCGGTCCGTGGTACCTCCGCCGGGTCCTGCTCGTGCAGGAGTACTCGGGGCGGCCAGTGGAGATGGGCGCCATCCGGATGAAGATCGACGTCTTCAGCCCGCGCATCCGGGCGCAGATCCTGCGCAACGAGGTTCCGCTCGGGCGCATCCTGCGCGACGGCGGCGTGGACTACAAGAGCCGGCCGCGGACGTTCCTGGCCGTCACGCCCAATCCCGAGATGATGGGGGTCTTCTGGATGCGGGAGCCGCGCACGCTCTACGGGCGCCAGACGGAGATCATCCAGAGCGGCGGGAAAATCGGGGACATCGTCGAGGTGCTGCCGCTGGCGTGATGATAAGAACTTTCGCCACAAAGGACACCATGGACACAAAGGGGCAAACTTGTATTTGAGCTCTGTGTCCTTTGTGTCCTTAGTGGCAGCTAGCGCAGCGTAAGAGAGGAACACCGAGTGCCCAGCGAATATCGGTTCAGACGCCGCGTCCAATTCTACGAGACCGACGCGGCCGGCATCGTGCACTTCAGCTGGTTCTTCCGTTACATGGAGGAAGCCGAGCATGCGCTGTGGCGAGAGGCCGGCCTGAGCATCGCGCCTCCTGGCGCCGAGATCGGATGGCCGCGCGTTGCCGCGTCGTTCGACTTTCACAGCGCGCTCCGCTTCGAGGAGGAGTTCGACGTGTGGCTCCGCGTGGCGGGAATGACGAAGAAGACGATCCGCTACACCTGTCTGCTGGCGCGAGGCGAGACGAAGATCGCGACCGGCACGCTGACCGTCGCCTGCGTGCACCAGCGCCCGAACGAGCCGATGAAGGCCGTCGAGATTCCGCCGGAGATCGCCGCGCGTTTCCAGGTGGCTCCCGGCGCCGACGTGTGAGCTGCGCTGTTGTTCGAGGTCAAGATTCCATCGGCCGAACGTGACGATCGCGAGGCGATCGCCGCGCTGCAACGACGTCGCCTCGACCAACTGCTGGCCGCCATCTACGGCCACAACGCGTTCTACACCCGCAAGCTCGACCAGGCCGGCATCCGGTTCGGCAAAGACGGCACCAGGAAGACGGCCGCGCTGCGTTTCTCCGAGGATCTCGCGACGCTGCCGCTGACCACCAGAGCGGATCTCGTCGCCGACCAGGAGGCGCATCCGCCGTGGGGCAGCGGCCTGACCGAGTCGATCGAGCGCTACACGCGGTACAACCAGACGTCTTCGACGACCGGACGGCCGCTGCGGTGGCTCGATACGAACGAGAGCTGGCAGTGGATGCTGGAGTGCTGGAAGGCGGTCTATCGCGGCGCGCACGTCGAGCCCGCCGATCGCATCTTCTTTGCCTTCTCGTTCGGGCCGTTCCTCGGATTCTGGACCGCGTTCGACGCCGGCTGTCAGCTTGGAGCCCACTGCATACCAGGCGGCGGCATGTCCAGCCAGCAGCGTCTCGCGACGATCGACGCGATCGGGGCGACCGTCGTCTGCTGCACGCCGACGTACGCCCTTCGACTGGCGGAAGTGGCGAGCGAAGAGCGAACAGGCGGCCGCCCGTTGTGGGAAAGCAGCGTGCGTGTACTAATTGTCGCCGGCGAGCCGGGCGGCAGCATTCCGGCGACGCGGCGGCGGATCGAACAGGCGTGGGGCGCACGCGTCATCGATCACCACGGGCTGACCGAAGTGGGGCCGGTCAGCTTCGAGTGCTGGGAAGGACCGGGGTTTCTGCACCTCAACGAGGCCGAGTACATCGCCGAGGTGCTCGACCCGGCGACGCTCGATCCGGTGCCGGACGGCCAGTCCGGCGAGCTGGTGGTCACCAACCTCGGCCGCTCGGCGAGCCCGGTCATCCGGTATCGCACCGGCGACGTCGTGGTTCGGCGCTCGGAGCCGTGTCGATGCGGCCGGACGCTGGCGCGGCTCGACGGAGGCATCCTGGCGCGCACCGACGACATGGTCAGCATCCGTGGCGTCAACGTCTATCCGACGCTCGTCGAGTCGGTCGTTCGAGGATTCCACGAGGTGGTCGAGTTTCGATCGACCGTGTCGTCCACGGGAGCCATGCGGTCGCTTTCGCTCGAGGTCGAGCTCGCCTCCGGCGCGGAGGACGCGCCTGCGGTTGTGAAGGGGCTGACCGAGCGTCTGCGCGAAGCTTTGGGCCTGACCGTGCCGATCCGCATCGCCGAGCGCGGCCGGTTGCCTCGGTTCGAGATGAAAGCGCGCCGCTTTGTGGTGGAAGGTTGACCCCAGTGTCTCTTGACCTGACGTAGCTATCAGCTGTCAGCTTTCAGCTGTCAGCTTTCAGCCAATGCGTGCAGCTGAGAGCCGAAAGCTGAGAGCTGAAAGCCACGGCGATACACGTGCTTTTTGGCGTAAGTGGAGCAGACGATGGATCGTGAGAGTCCGGATGTCGTGGTGATCGGCGGTGGCCCGGCGGGGTCGACCACCTCGACGCTGCTCGCCCAGCAGGGCTGTCGCGTGGAGCTGTTCGAGCGCGAGCGGTTTCCGCGCTTTCATATCGGCGAGTCGCTGATTCCCGAGACTTACTGGGTCCTCAAGCGCCTCAACATGCTGCCCAAAATGCAGCACAGCCCCTTCGTCAAGAAGTACAGCGTGCAGTTCGTCAACGCCAACGGCAAGCTGTCGGCGCCGTTCTACTTCTGGGACAACAAGCCGCACGAGTGCTCGCAGACCTGGCAGGTCGTCCGCAGCGAGTTCGATCAACTGATGCTCGACAACGCGCGCGAGCACGGCGTCGTGGCGCACGAGGGCGTGCGCGTGTTCGACGTGGTGTTCGAGAACGATCGCGCGGTCGGCGTGACGATTCGGAACGAGGACGGCTCGTTCCGCGAAGTGCGGGCGAAGGTGGTGGTGGACGCGAGCGGGCAGAACGGGCTGATCCAGAATCGCCTCAGGCTGCGGATCTGGGATCCGGTCCTGAACAAAGGGGCCATCTGGACGTACTGGGAAGGCGCGTACCGCGACACGGGCCGCGATGAGGGGGCCACGCTCGTGCTGCAGACCGCGAGCAAGAACGGATGGTTCTGGTACATCCCGCAGCACAACAACATCGTCAGCGTCGGCGTCGTGGCGCCGTTCGACTACATCTTCAAGAATCGCGTCAGCCCTGGGAACTATGCCCAGACGTACAAAGAAGAAGTGGACCAGTGCCCGGCTGTCAGGGAGCGTGTGTCGATCGGCCGCCGCGTGGCCGGCTACTTCGCGACCAAGGATTACTCGTACCGCGCGACGAGGGTCGCCGGCGACGGGTGGGTGATGGTCGGCGACGCGTGGGGATTTCTCGATCCGCTCTATTCCTCGGGCGTGCTCCTGGCGTTGCGGTCGGGAGAGATGGCCGCCGACGCGATTGTCGAGGGTTTGGCAAAGGGCGACACTTCCGCCGCTCAGCTCGGGAAGTGGGGACCGGCGTTTGGCGAAGGAGTCGACCGGATGCGGCGCCTCGTCTGCGAATACTACGACGGGTTCAGCTTCGGCGCCTTCGTCCGTCAGTATCCCGA
>JAHFUJ010000130.1:1728-3908 GCA_023265105.1 Acidobacteriota bacterium | reverse complement strand
TTTAGCCGGACCGTGTCAGTCGTGGCGTCCGGCTTCAGCCGGACCCCATATCAGTGGTGATCGCCCGGGCGCGATCCGCTGCGAGCGGCCTGCGCCGGACTACTTAGTGGGAAGGTAGGCTGACACATCATCAACAGCCGGCAAAGTATGGAAACGTGCATCTTCTGCGAAATTGTCGCCGGTCGGTCACCGGCCAGCGTTGTATATCGAGACGACTCGTGCATCGCCTTCATGGACATTGGTCCGATCAATGCGGGGCACCTGCTCGTCGTACCCATCAAACACTCGACATCGCTCTCCGATCTCGACCCTCAGGTCGGCGGTGCGTTGTTTAGGGCAGCGCAAACGTTGTCGGTCGCCGTTCGGAAATCGGGATTGAAAGCAGAGGGCATCAACATCCTCTTGGCCGATGGCGAGGCAGCGGGTCAGGAAGTCTTTCACGTTCATCTGCACGTTCTGCCACGCTTTCAAGGAGATGGCTTCGGACACCGGTTTCCGCCACACTACGGACAGCACCCGACACGGGGACAGCTCGATGCAGATGCGAGCGCGATCAGAAAGGCACTTTGAGGCAGCCGAACATCCGAATGGAGCCGACGCGCCAAACGGTCCTGTGTGATCATGTCGCCGGGGCGCGCGGCTCATTTGGCGCGATAGGCAGCACGGGATTCAGTAACGATGATCACCGCGCCAGAAGTCCTGGAGACCGTGCGCCTCACACTTCGCCGCCCCGTTCTTTCCGATGCGGAGGCTATTTCAGAATACGCAACCGATCCGGAAGTGACTCGGTACCTCTCCTGGCACACGCACCGTTCGGCGGGCGAAGCTCGCGCGCTCCTCGAGAGGTGTCTCAAGTCTTGGTCGTCTGGCGAGGACTTTTGCTGGGGCATTACCATCAAGCCCACGGATCGTGTTGTCGGAACGATTGACTGCCGCGTTGAGCCGCCCGTTGCAACTGTTGGTTACGTGCTGGCCCGCCCCTTTTGGAACCGGGGCTACATGACCGAGGCAGTGCGTGCTGTTCTCGCGTGGGCCTCTCAGCTTCCGGGTGTGTACACGGTCGGGGCATTTTGTGATATCGAGAACGTCGCATCGACACGGGTCCTGGAGAAGGCCGGCATGAGTCGCGAGGGCTTCCGTCGGCGCTATGCGGTGCATCCCAACATTTCGCTCGAGCCGCGAGACTGCTATGGTTACGCCAAGGTGCGTGGTACGTGATCTTAAGGTTAATTACAACGTCGTTACAATGGCGCGACGAAGAAGGAAGCGGAGGAAACTGGGATAACGACAAAGCCATTTCCGAAAATCGCATGGATCTCGAAACCTTTTGACAAAAACCATAAAACGACTGGGCGCTTCGCGGCCTTTCATCTCACGCTTACGCGCGACGGGCGGGCGGGCAGAGTTGTTTGTCGGGCTCTTTGGCAACAAGAACTTCGGCGTGGAACTACACCCCTACTGTTGGCTTCGGCGGCCCGGCTTGGTGTGACGTTGAGCTTCGATGTTTATCCGTAATCTCCCGAGACTTACGTCCCCACTGCGCATGGCCGGCATCGGCGTCGTGGCCGTGGTTGCAATTGCTTTTGTGCTCGCGTGCTCAGGTGAGCACGCTTCAATGTCAACGCCCACTGCCGGATTCTGGTACGAAAGCGGTTCGTTTGTGCTTCCAGCTGACACGACCAGTGGATTCGCCGGACCGCTCAAGGACGAGGAGATGGAGTCGATCAGGCAGCTCTCGCGCACTGAGATCGAGCGAGCATTCTCCGGACTGAGAATTACTGTCACCACAAATCAAAACGCATTTTGGCGTGTTGAAGTGCTCCGGTCGTTACCTGTGAGAGAGCATCAACCACTCCCGCACGCCGGCGAATCTTTGGCGTTGGGATTTCTCGGCGGAACAGGCGCAGTCGGTTTCGATATTGTGGCTCTCAAGGCGATTCAGTACGCACCAACCGGCGCGTCACGACAGCGCATGGTCGAAGGGATTGGACGGGGCATCGGCAGGGTCGCGGTTCATGAATTCATTCACCAAATTCTTGGTGTAGCTGCCGCGCACAACGACACCGATGAAAACAGTTACGAGTACGGCAGCCCTGACAGATCATCGCAGTATTACGGCGAATTGCACTGGACCACGGCACGGCCTCTTCTGCACCGGAAGTTCGGAAAGTAAACTCGCG
>JAHFUJ010000130.1:0-1628 GCA_023265105.1 Acidobacteriota bacterium | reverse complement strand
TGGCCGGCGTGGGATTGCTCGTGCAGTTGGAATCGCTCCGAGCTCCAATCGGCATCGCTGGCGTGGCGTATCTCTTGCGGCTTGCCTGGGAGGCATGGCGAGCGAGTACTCGCGAGTTCACCGTCTCCGTGATGGGCGACAGACGCCACCGCCGCAAGGCGCTGCGGTCCGGCGTCCTCCTTTCACTGACCAATCCGCAGAACGTTGCGTACTGGGCCGCGATGGGCAGCGCTCTTGGCGCTCTCGGCGTGCGTGAGCCAACAGCCTTCGACTACACCGCGTTCTTTGTCGGCTTCATGCTGTCATCGATCGTATGGGCGTTTCTCTTTGCCGCATTCGTGGACCGCGTCTTGGGTCGGGCCGGCGTTCGATGGGCGCACATCACCTATCGGGCCTGCGCGATTGCGTTTCTTGCACTGGCCCTGTCGTCATTGAGGGAGTTGTGGGTCTCACTGCAGCGATCGCCGCCGTCTCACGCGCCGAGCGCCATTTCCAGAGAGCCGTGACAGGCGCGAGGTTCGAATAACCACGGGCGCCGAGGTGGTCGATCGGGCCCCGTGCTAACATCTTGCGTCCGAGAATGGCAATGGAAGTGTCCCGAATCCTGGGGCTCTACGAGTACAACGAGTGGGCCAACCTCCGCACGATCGAGGCGCTTCAGTCCCTTTCGGCCGATCAATTCACACGAAGTCTCGGGGGCAGCTTCTCGTCGATCCGCGATACGTTCAGCCATGTGGTCGACGCGGAGTGGATCTGGTGTCGCCGGTGGCTAGGGGAGAGTCCGCGCACCTTTCCCAGGCCTGATTCCTACACAGACGTTGCGGCCCTTCACGCTCGTTGGGTCGAGGTTCGGAGTGAGCAGGCGGCCTTTCTTGGTAAGCTCGCCGATCCAGACCTTCGACGACCGGTCACCTATGTGAATTTGAAAGGGGAAACCTGGACGTACTTGCTTGAGGACGCGCTGGTGCACCTGGTCAATCATTCGAGCTACCATCGCGGCCAGGTCGCGACGCTGATCCGGCAAGTTGGGGCGGTGCCGCTGGCAACCGATTACCTGTTGTTTCTGGACGGGAAACGCTGAGGGGCGCCCGGCTCCAGCCGGACCCGGTCGTAGTGTCCGGCTCCCGCCGGACCGTGTTATCTTAAAGCGCCAAAACGCCTCGGAATACGCTGGGAGGACGGGATGCGCACGATCAGAGCACTCGGCATGATTTCCCTCGTCGTCATTCTTATCGCTCAGGTAGGCGCTCGCCGCGCCAGCGGCCAGACGGCCTCTGCCGGCGGGGACGCGAAGCACTTCATCGGCACATGGCGACTCGTTTCGGACGTGTCGACGGGGCTGATGTACTACGACAGCCTTGGAAACATGGCGGCGCAGGTCATGCCCAACCGCGCGCGCCCGAAGTACGCCGCGGCGCAGCCCACACCCGACGAGGCCAAGGAGGCCATCACCGGGTACCTCGCGTACTTCGGCACGTACACCGTCGACGAGAGCGCTCGGACGATCACGCACCATCGCAAGGCCAACATCAACCCTGGCGGGATCGGTGACGATGCCGTGCGGGCGTACGTGTTCGCACCGGGCGACCGGGTCATTCTCACGCCGGCCGGCGGGACGAACACAATCA
>JAHFUJ010000129.1 GCA_023265105.1 Acidobacteriota bacterium | reverse complement strand
GCGCCACCGCCATCCGATCGCCCGGATTGATGTCCGGGTGATACTTGCGCGCGAGTCTCCGATAGGCGCGCTTGATGTCGCCAAGCGTCGCGCCCCGCGCCAGACCGAGGATGACGTAGAAATCCATGGAAAAAATTTAAGGATTTAAGGATGTAAGGATGTAAGGATTTTGATTCACCAAATAAATCCTCAAATCCTCAAATCCTTACATCCTCAAATCCTTACATCCTCAAATTCTCCTTACATCCTCAAATTCACTGTTTCCCCTCGTCCACCACTTCGGCATCGATCACATCGCCTTTGGCGTCGCCTCCCTGACCGCCGGCACCGCTCGCGTGTCCGGACGGCCCGCTGCCACCCGGCTGTCCCGATCCCGAGGCGCCCGGCGCCTGCTGCCGATACAACGTTTCCGCCGCCTTGTGCTGCGCGGAGATCAACTGGTCGAGGGCGCGCTGGATCGCGGCGGCGTCGCTCCCTTCGTTCGCCTTCTTCACCGCGTCCATCGCGGTTTCGATCGCTTGACGATCCGAGGCACTCAGCTTGTCGCCGGTGTCCTTGAGCATGCGCTCGGCGCCGTAGACGGACTGGTCGGCTTTGTTGCGCGTTTCGATCTCGTCGCGACGTTTCTTGTCGTCCTCCGCGTGCGACTCGGCCTCTCTCATCATCCGCTCGACCTCGTCCTTGTTGAGGCCGCTCGAGGCGGTGATGGTGATCTTCTGCTCCTTGCCGGTCCCGAGATCCTTCGCCGACACGTTGACGATGCCGTTCGCGTCGATGTCGAAGGTGACTTCAATCTGCGGCACGCCACGAGGCGCCGGCGGCAACCCGACCAGGTGGAAGCGCCCAAGCGTCCGGTTGTCGCGCGCCAGCGGCCGCTCGCCCTGCAGCACGTGGACCTCGACGCTTGTCTGGTTGTCCGCCGCCGTTGAAAAGATCTCGCTCTTGCGCGTCGGAATCGTCGTGTTCCGCGAAATCAACGTCGTCAGCACGCCGCCCAGCGTTTCGATGCCGAGCGACAGCGGCGTCACGTCGAGCAGCAGCAGATCTTTGACGTCGCCGGCGAGGACGCCGGCCTGCACCGCCGCGCCGACCGCGACGACTTCGTCGGGGTTGACGCCTTTGTGCGGCTCCTTGCCGAACAGCTCCTTGACGATCGCCTGCACTTTCGGAATGCGCGTGGATCCGCCGACGAGCACGACCTCTTCGATCTTCGACGGATCGAGTCCGGCGTCGCTGAGCGCCTGCTTGGTTGGACCGACCGTTTTCTGCAGCAGATCGTCGACGAGCTGTTCGAACTTGGCGCGGCTCAGCTTCATCTGCAGGTGCTTGGGTCCGGTCTGATCGGCGGTGATGAAGGGCAGATTGAGGTCGGTCTCCATCACCGTCGAGAGCTCCATCTTCGCCTTCTCCGCCGCTTCCTTCAGGCGCTGCAGCGCCATCCGGTCCTTGCCGAGATCGATGCCCTCGCTTTTTCTGAACTCGCCGATGATCCAGTCGATGATGCGCTGATCGAGATTGTCGCCGCCAAGATGCGTGTCGCCGTTGGTCGCCTTCACCTCGACCACGCCTTCGCCGACTTCGAGAATCGAGATGTCGAAGGTGCCGCCGCCAAAGTCGTACACGGCAATCGTCTCGTCCTTCTTCTTGTCGAGGCCGTAGGCGAGCGCCGCGGCAGTCGGCTCGTTGACGATGCGCATCACCTCGAGGCCGGCGATCAAGCCGGCGTCCTTGGTGGCCTGGCGCTGCGCGTCGTTGAAGTACGCCGGCACGGTGATCACCGCTTTGGTCACCGCTTCACCCAGGTACTCGTCGGCGGCCTGTTTGAGTTTCTGCAGAATCATCGCGGAGATTTCCGGCGGCGAATACTCTTTGCCGGTCGCCGACACGCGTGCGTCGGCGTTGCTGGCGCGCACGACCTGATAGGGCACCATCTTCATCTCTTCATCGACCTCGTCGAACTTGCGGCCCATGAAGCGCTTGATCGAGAAGACGGTGTTCTCGGGGTTGGTCACCGCCTGGCGTTTGGCGACTTGACCGACCAGCCGCTCGCCGGCCTTGGTGAACGCGACGACCGACGGCGTCAGCCGCCCGCCTTCGGGGTTGGTAATGACCACTGGCTCGCCGCCCTCCATCACGGCGACGACGGAGTTGGTGGTGCCCAGGTCGATGCCGATGATTTTGCTCATTTCAAAGCCTCGCGTGAACTGGTTCTCGGGGTTCTCGGGGTTCTCGGAGTTCTCAAGAACCGAACCTGGAGAACCTCGAGAACCTTGAGCACCGGGCGAACCTTGAGAACCATCAGAAATGGAGAAACATGATCTTGATTCGAGTATAAAAGTTGAGTGAGTTACTGTCAATTTCGTGGTTCGCGAGGTTCACAAGGTTCCCAAGGTTCACAAAGTTCGCGCGGTTCTTTAAGAACCCTGCGAACCTAGCGAACCCCGAGAACCCTGAGAACCCCGAGAACGCTCGAGAGGCGTATAATTCACTTGCCAGCCTTCCTGCCCAGGTTTCGAGGGTTTATGGTTCCCCCTCGGCTCGCTCCCGCTGCATTCCGGACGATTCTGTGCCTCACCACGCTCTCGATCGCGCTGACGCCTGTAGAGCGTGTGAAAGAAATGGACGTTTTACCGCAGAGCACGCAGAGTTCGCCGAGAATCCCTAGAATCTTCTCCTCCGCGGTCTCTGCGGTCTCGGCGGTTAGCGATTTCTTCACGGGTTCCGTAGTCCGGGCGCAGGACGTTCCGGCGCCAGCTTACGTCGCCTTTGTCGAGGGCAGCGCCACGCTCGAGCGTGATGGGCAGGAGCAACCCGCGACCCTGAATGCGCCGCTTGTCGCCGGCGATCGCCTGCGCACGGACGCCGGGCGCGTGGACGTGTTGTTCCCCGACAGCACGGCCCTCGACGTCGATGAATATTCGACGCTCGACGTGCAGTCGCCGACGCTGATGCGGCTGGTCGGCGGCCGCGTGATGCTGATGGTGGCGGGCGCGAGCGATCCAGCGGCGGCCGTGCGGTATCAGATCGACACGCCGGCGGCGTCCGTGCGCACCGACGGCCCCGGTGAGTACCGCGTGGCGGTTTTGTCGGGCCGCGACAGCGAAACCGAGCTCGCCGTGTTGCGTGGATTTGCGGCGCTGACAACCGAGCGCGGATCGATGCGGGTTCGCGCCGGCGAACGCAGCATTGCCCGCGATAACGCGGCGCCGTCGTTCCCGCAAACGTTCAACTCCGCACGGTTCGATGCCTTCGATCGCTGGTCGGCCGCGCGCCGAGACGCGCGCATCGGCAGCACGTCGCGGCCATACTTGCCGCCCGCCTTGCAAATGTACGGCGGCACCTTCGATCAGTACGGTCAGTGGCAATACGCGGCGCCGTACGGGTACGTGTGGTATCCGCGGGTCGCGCCCACGTGGCGGCCGTACTACAACGGCCACTGGGCGCCGATTCGTCCGTACGGCTGGACCTGGATTGGTCTGGACAACTGGGCGTGGCCAACGCATCACTACGGCCGCTGGGGATTCGCGGGAGGCGCCTGGTTCTGGGCGCCGGCGAGCCAGTGGGCGCCGGCGTGGGTGTCGTGGGGCGTTGCGCCCGGCTATGTGAGCTGGTGTCCGCTCGGGGTTGATAACCGCCCGGTGTTCGCGCTGGCGGTCGGCGGCGGCGACCCCTGGGCCGGTTGGGTCGTCGTGCCCAGAGCTTCGTTCGGCATGCACCCCGATCCCGTGAAGCGCGACGCGATCGCTCCGGATCGGATCCCGCGATCGACACCGTTCGCCATGCAGCCGATGGCACCGGTGGCCGTGCCTCGCACGGCCGCGCGGGATGGTGTCGCATCATCTTTTATCTCACGTGGGGCCCCACCCCCACGCCCCGGGCGCTCGGCGTGGCCGCAGGCGCTGCCGCCCACGTCCCAATCAGCTTCCGTCCGCAGGCCGAATCTTGTGCCCTCACCGATGCCTGCGGCGCCGACCGTCTACGGTCCGCGGGCGCCGGACCCCCAGAGTCTGGCCTCCGCACGTGCGTTGGGTCCGGCCAATGTACGTCGGGCGGGTCCTGTGGGCCCGCCGGTGATGGCCGCGCCGCGCCGAGAATCCGTTCCACTCTGGATCCCGCCGGTAGCGGCCGTGCCGTTTCGGCCCGCGCCGACGGCATCGCCCTCGGCAACCTACGCTCCGCGCACGCCGGACCCCCAGGGTCTGGCCTCCGCACGTGCGTTGGGTCCGGCCAATCTACGTCGGCCGGGTCCTGTGGACCCGCCGACAATTGCGCCTGCGCGCGCGCCGGCCACGGCCGTGCCAAGGAGCGCTCAGGCGCCACCCGCACCGGCGCCGAGGATCGCGCCCGCGCCGGCGGGTCGGGCGCCCGCCGTGAATCCACAGTCCGCGACCGCGCCGCGCTCGGACGCCTCGCGCGGAGCCGCGGCCAGGCGACCGTAGTAAAATTGCATCGCAGATGCCCCACTACGTCTTCAAGATCGCTCGACGTGCCGGCATCGCCGCGCTGTTCGTCCTCGCGGCGACGCTCGGGATTCTGAGCGGCGTCCTCTTCGCCTACGCCGGCGACCTCCCGCAGGTGTCCGCGCTCGACGACTACACGCCGAGCACGATCACGCGCGTGCTGGCGTCCAACGGCCAGGTGGTCGGCGAGTTCGCGACCGAGCGGCGCGTGATCGTCGGGTACGACGACATCAATCCGGTGCTGCGCCAGGCGATCATCGCGACCGAGGACGCCGAGTTCGATCGGCATTTCGGCGTCAACATCTGGCGCATCGCGTCCGCGGCGTTCACCGACATCGTGGAACGGCGGCGCGCGCAGGGCGCCAGCACGCTGACGCAGCAGCTGGCGCGAAATCTCAAAGATCAGTTCGGCCTGACCAACGAAAAGCTGTTCGAGCGGAAGATTCGTGAAATCATTCTCGCGATTCAGATCGAGAAGCGGTACACGAAAAAAGAAATCTTCACCATCTACTGCAATCAGATGTACCTCGGGCACGGCGCGTACGGGATCGAAGCGGCGGCACGCCTCTACTTCAACAAGACGAACAAGCAGCTGAATCTCGAGGAAGCTGCGCTGATTGCGGGGATTTTCCAGACGCCGGAGCGGCAGAGCCCGTTCGTCGACATGAAGCGCGCGACCAATCGCCGCAACGTGGTGTTGCAGCGCATGGCCGACGAACGCTACATCACACAGGCGCAGGCGGACGCGGTCAGACAGACGCCGATCGTCACGCGAGGGCAGCCGACGCAGCCGCCCGGCATCGCGCCGTACTTCGTCGAAGAGGTCAGGAAGCACTTGGAGCGTCAGTACGGCGCGAAGACGCTGTACGAGGGCGGACTGCAGGTTCGCACGACGCTCGACGCCCGCCTGCAGGAGCTCGCCGACCGTGTCATCGAGCGCGGCCTGCGGCGCTACGACAAACGGCATGGGTGGCGGCGCCCGCAGCGCAACGTGCTCGACGAAAAACGCACGCTCGAGAGCTTCAGGGACGAACGCTGGAACCGGCCGATCGCCGCCGGCGGCGTCGTGCCGGCCGTCGTGCTGGCCGCGCCCAAGACCGGCGCCGCGCGCGTGCGCTTGGGCCGCTACCACGCAGACATGACCAGGGACGGCTGGGCCTGGACGGGCAAAGCCTCAGCGGCCGATCTGTTCAAGCCCGGCGATCTCGTCGAGGTGGCGGTGACGAAGCTGGACGAGGCGGCCGGCACGGCGTCGGTGACGCTCGATCAGACGCCGCTCGTCGAGGGCGCGCTCGTGGCCATCGACAACCATACCGGCCAGATCAAGGCGATGGTCGGCGGCTGGAGCTTCGGGCGCAGCAAGTTCAACCGCGCCGTCCAGGCGTACCGCCAGCTCGGGTCGACCTTCAAACCAATCGTCTACACGGCGGCGATCGATCGCGGCTTCACGCCTTCGTCGATCCTGATCGATACGCCGGTCAGCTATCCGGCGGGCAACGGCGAGATCTACGAACCGACCAACTACGATCACAAGTTCGAGGGCCCGGTCACGCTGCGATGGGCGCTCGAGGAATCGCGAAACATCCCGGCGATCAAGATGATGGACACGCTGGGGCCGAAGAGCGTGCTTTCGTATGCCAAGCGGTTCGGGTTCGAGGAAGACTTCCCGCCCTACCTGCCGATTGCGCTCGGCGCGGGCGACGCGACGCTGCTTGAAGTGACGAGCGCCTACACGGTGTTCCCCAATCAAGGCGTGCGGATGAAGCCGTTCGAGATTCTGACGGTCAAGGACCGCGACGGCAACCTGCTCGAGGAAAATCGCGTCGAGCCGATGGACGTCATTCGCGCCGACACGGCGTACGTGATGACGAACCTGTTGAAGGGCGTCCTGGTGCGGGGGACCGGGCTCAGAGCGGCGGACCTGGCGAAAGGGTGGCCGTTGGCGGGCAAGACCGGCACGGTCGACGACAACACCGACGCGTGGTTTATCGGCTTCGATCCGGATCTCACGGTCGGCGTGTGGATCGGCAACGACGACAAGCGGAAGTCGCTCGGCGTCGCCGAGCAGGGTTCCTTCGCCGCGCTGCCGATGTGGATGGAGTTCATGCAGGCCTACATCGACGGCAGGCCCGACAAGGACGACCCGCCGGACTTCGAGGCGCCCGGCAACATCGTGTTCCTGTCGGTCGACAAGACGACGGGCGCCGTGCGGCCAAGCGACACGCCCGGCAGCATCGGAGAAGCCTTCATCTCGGGCACGCAGCCCGGAGCAAACTCTTTCAACCGGCAGCCGTAACGACGATCAACGCAGCACAAAAGGCAACCACGAAGTGGTTGCATGTGCCTTACTGCGTCGACGGGGTGCGCTTCACGGTGACGCGCGCGATCTTCCCGACGCCGCTCTCCGCCAGCCACAACACGTCGCCCTTGGCCACGTCCATGTTGCGCACGGTGCCGCCGCCGCCCGGGATCGGCCACGTCTGCATCTTCTTCGTGCTGGGGTTGAACCGCACCAGCACATTGTGCGCATCGTCGCCGGTCTCGCAGTACCAGACGGCGCCGTCGGAGGTGATGGCGATGGCGTACGGCCGCGAGTCGGGACCCCCAGGCGACTTGAACTCTTCGACCCTGCCCGTTTTCGGATCGAGGTGACCGAGGTAGCCGCGCGCGTAGTCGCTGTACCAGACGGTGTCGTCCTTCGCCATCGCGATGCGACGCGGCCGCGCGGCCTTGTCCAGCAGCGGATATTCCGTAATCTTCAGCGTCTTGGGGTCGATGCTGCCGATGTTGGGCGCGTTGAACTCGTCGAAGAACGGCACTTGCTGCGAGTTGACCACGATCCCGTACGGCCGCGCGTTGGCGGTCGGCGGCGAGACGAGCGTGATCTTCCCGCTCGCCGGGTCCAGCGTGCCGACGAAGTTTCCGCCCTGGACGGTGAAGAACATGAGGCCGTTCCTGTCGAAGACCAGCGTGTGCGGATCCCTCGCCCTTGGATTCGGCATTTTGTGCTCGGTGATCTTTCCGGTCTTCACATCGATCTTGCCGACGAGCCCCGCCGCGTTCCCTGTGTACCAGATGTTGCCATCCTTGTCCGGCGCGAGACCGTGCGGACCCGAGTCGGGCGTCGGCAGCGGGAACTCCTTGAACTGCTGGCTGGACGGATCGAAGCGGCCGACCACGTTGGCGCGCTGACCCGTGTACCAAATAGAGCCGTCGGGGGCGACGGCCGGATCATGGGGATACGGTGGCTTGCTGGGGGTCAACCACTCGTCGAACGTTACGTCGACCGTGTCGGAGACCTGGCCGCCGTTCACGAGCACGACCATCGCCATCAAGCCGAGCAGCACGGCTGGCGTTCGTGAAATACGCATGGACATCCTCACATTTATTACTTTGTCGCGGGGCCCCACCCCCGCGACCTGTACCTCACCGCTTTGCGGCTCGGCGCTCATCCACCGACTGTCCGGCTAAGTCAGCCAGGCGAATATACTTGTCGCTCATGCGAATTGTAATCCCACTCGCGGTCTTTCTGATCGGCCTTCCATTTGCGCTGTCGGGGTATAAGGAAGGGCCGTCTTCGAACATGACCGGGGGGTTCGGCGACAAGTCGTGTCATTCGTGTCATGACGATAACCCGCTGAATCCCAGGGGCGGCTCCCTCACGGTCGCCGGTGTTCCCTCCCGTTACACGACCGGGCAGACCTATCCGATCACGGTCACGCTTGCGCGCGACGGCATGAGACGCGGCGGATTCGAAATTGCCGCGCGGTTCGCGTCCGGCCCGCTGAAAGGGAAACAAGCTGGCGCATGGCGTCTCCTCGACGAGCGCGTGCAGCTTGTACCGTCGCAGAAGGATCCGTCGCTGCAGTTCGTCCAGCACAACACATTGGGGAGCCGAGCGCCGACGGCAGGCGCCAACAGTTGGACCATCGAGTGGACCGCGCCCATACCGGCGGCGGGACCGGTGCAGTTCAACGTCGCCGGCAACGCCACCAACGACGATGCGTCCCCGCTCGGCGATTACATCTACCTGAAGGCCCTTCGCAGTGGACCGTAGCGCAGGTTTTTGGACCTCACACAACATCAACGCCGAATAAAACGCAGAGCCTCGTAAATGCAACCACGAAAACACGAAGACACGAAAAAAACGATTCTTCTTCGTGCTTTCGTGACTTCGTGATTGCATTTGCTTCCTGCAGCTTTTTTAAGTGCGCGTGGGGCCCCACCCCCACGCGCTGTCACGAAGACCTTCGCGCTCGAGCGTAGACTCTCGCGCTCGGCAGATGGGGAATCAACGCCGCAGTCGTCTGAGTGCTGTTGACGCCTCGGGGATGCGGAGCGCAGACGCCGCGCCGAAGAAGGATGCGCCGTATGGCCCGAGCACGAGGACGGCCGTCACGACTGGATGCGCGGTGGGAACGGCGAGCTTGACGGCCCACGCCACCAGGGCTCCGGCAATGGCCGCGGCCCACAGCTTGACGACGTATTCAGCCGGAAGACCCGTCCGGCCGATGCGTGCGTTGAGCGTCCTGCGCAGCATCAGCATCTCGACCCACCCGGCGATTCCGGCCGACGCCGTCAGACCGGCCGCGCCCCACACACTCGAGATCCCCAGCCAACGCGGCAGCGGAATCGCGGAGACGTACCCCAGAATCGTCGTCAGCGCGACACGCACGAGCGCGTACCGCAGCGGCGTGCGCGTATCGCGCAGCGCGTAGTAAGTGGACGCATAGAGCCGGCCGAGCGTCGACGCCAGCAGCCCCACGGCCGATCCGGCCAGGATCGCCCACACGTAGACGGCGTCGGCGTGGAGGAATCGGCCGGTCTGGAGCAGCGCCGCCGCGACGACGTCGCCGAGCGCGGCGAAGGCCATGGCCGACGGCACCACGAAGAACGCAATCTGACGCAAGCCGGCATCGAGTCGTTGCCGCACCGCCTGCGCGCCCGCCCCGTCGTCGCTCGCCGTGCCCGACATCGCGGGCAGCTCCGCGGCGGCGACCGACATGCCGAACAAGCTGATCGGCAACGTGTAGAGGAGCTGCGCGTTCGACAAGCCGGTGACGGCGCCGGTCGGCAGCAGGCTGGCGAGCAGCGTATCGATGTAGGCGCTCACCTGCACGACGCCGCGGCTGATGAACACCGGCACAAAGTTGCGTGCGACGGCGCGGACATCCTCGGAGGCCAGGTCGATTGCCAGACGCAGATTGGGGGCCACGGCCAGGACCACCGGGAGTTGCACCGCCAACTGCAGCGCACTGCCGACCACCGACCCCCACGCCAGCGCCACGGCGAGGCGCGGCAGCGTCGACTGCGCGCCGAACGCGACGAGCGTCGCGATCATCGCCGCGTTCCACATCACCGGTGCGGTGTACGAGAGCAGGAATCGGTGATGGCTGTTGAGCACTCCAAGACACCAGGCCGACAGCACGAGCAGACCCGCGCCGGGAAAAAGCACTCGCACGATCTGAATCGTCAACTGACGCTTCTCGCCGGTGAATCCTGGTGCGATGGCCGCGATGAGGATCGGCGTTCCGAGAACGCCGACGAGCACGATGGCGGCGACCACGAGCGCGAGAAGCGAGGCGACGGCGCCGGCGACCCGATCGGCTTCGCGCCGATCGCCGCGCGCCACGAGCGCGGCATGCACCGGAATGAACGACGCCGACAGGGCGCCCTCGCCGAACAGATTCTGGAGGAAGTTGGGGATCCGGAACGCCGCGTTGAACGCGTCGGCCGCGTCCGACTGCAGGCCGAAGTAGTACGCGAAGACGCGCAGCCGGACCAGCCCGGCCAGCCGGCTGCAGAGGATGCCCACGGCGACGAAAAACGCCGAGCGGCCGGTGGACTGCGTGGAGATGGCTTTGTCCACTCTAACGTCTACTTACTTAGTGCAGCGTTTCATAATGACGTGACGAATCGGGCCACAGAGACATGGAGGCACGGAGACCAAGCGCCCCAGAGACTGCGCTCGACGCGGCGCCGCGTCGAGCCTCCGTGGCTCTGTGCCTCTGTGGCGATTCCTCATCGCATTTGTGAGACCCACCACTTAGTCAACCTCTTCGTCGGGCGCGGGTTCGCCAAGGGTGCCGCTCGATTTCTTCATGAGATACGACTTGATGAACAGGTCGATGTCGCCGTCGAGCACGCGGTTGACGTCGCCGACCTGCTCCTTCGTGCGGTGATCCTTGATCATCTGATATGGCTGCAGCACGTAGCTGCGGATCTGGCTGCCGAACGCGATCTCCTTTTTCACCCCGCCGATTAGGTCGAGCTTCGCCTGGTTCTCCTTCATCTTCAGGTCGTAGAGGCGCGCTTTCAGCACCTTCATCGCGGAGTCGCGGTTCCGATGTTGCGATCGCTCGTTCTGGCACGACACGACGATGCCGGTGGGGAGGTGGGTGATGCGGACGGCAGAGTCGGTGACGTTGACATGCTGTCCGCCCGCGCCGCTCGATCGGTAGGTGTCGATGCGCAGGTCCTTCTCTTCAACCTGGAGGTCGACGTCTTCCGGCAGCTCGGGCCAGACGTGCACCGAGGCAAACGACGTATGGCGCCGCGCGGCCTGATCGAACGGCGAGATCCGGACGAGCCGGTGAACGCCCGCCTCCGCCGAGAACAGACCGTAGGCGTACTCGCCGGTCACGATCAGCGTCACGCTCTTGAGGCCCGCCTCTTCGCCCGGCTGATAGTCGATCACTTCCCGCTTGAAGCCGCGCCGCTCGGTCCATCTCAGATACATGCGCAGCAGCATCTCGGCCCAGTCCTGCGACTCGGTGCCGCCGGCACCCGGGTGAATGGTCACGATCGCGTTCTTGCGATCGTGCTCGCCCCCGAGCATCTTCTTGATCTCGCCGGCCTGGACCTCTTGATCGAACGCCTCGAGCGCCTGGCTGAACTCGGCGTCGACCGACTCGCCCGCCTCGGCCCACTCGACGAGCACGGCGAGATCGTCGCTTTTCTTCTTGAGCGACACCACCAGATCGCGGTCCTGCTCGAGCCGTCGCCGGCGTTGCAGGACTTTCTGGGCGTCGGCTTGGTCTTTCCAGAAATCGGGCGCGGCGGCGCGCGCCTCGAGGCGGGTCAGCTCTTGGTCGGGGCGGGCGGCTTCAAAGATAGCTCCGCAAATCCGCGGCGCGTTTGCTGAGATTCTCGTAGCGGCGCATCAACTCGTCGACGGTCGGCATCTGGTTGGCTCCTCACCGCACGGACTTTTTCTCACGAAGACCCGAAATTCTGTTTGGCCACAGAGCCACCAAGTCACGGAGAAACGCTCTCACCACTAAAACCGCAGAGCTCGCTGAGCACGCGGAGTCAGAAGCGTGAGCAGCGTTCGACGGTCGACCTGCAACGCAGGTCGATCGCGCGTCGGACTCGGATCCGAGCACGAACTCTCCCAGATTGCACACCTGGTTCGTGCCTCGGATCCGAGTCCGACACGCTGCGCCGCTACGCGGCGCCGTCGAACATCAGGCCGCGCCTCCGTGACTCTTTGACTCTGTGACTCTGTGGCCCATTCATTCTTCTTCGTGAGCCTTCGTGCACTTCGTGCCTTCGTGATAAACAGTCCTTCTATTGTACACGCCGT
>JAHFUJ010000004.1:46411-48393 GCA_023265105.1 Acidobacteriota bacterium | reverse complement strand
TACGGTCTGGCCGCCGAGGCTGATGGCGAGCCCCCGCTCTTCACCGCCGGATAGTCCTTCGTGAAGCCGGTCCGCTCGTTGGTGATCGTGAAGCTGCCGTCGGTCCGCGCCGACAGCTTGATGTAGTGCGCCGGATGGTTCGTCGGCGGCGCCGCGTCCATGTTCGCGATGAACTGCTCGGGGGAATTGGTCTCTTTGCTGACGTTCTCCGAGTAATGCACCTGCCAGAAGTCCAGGAACCCGGGCGAGCTCTTGACGATCTTGAACGTCTCGGGCGTGCCGCCCTTCCTGGGGCTGTTGTTCATCACCGCCACCCTGGGACGGATCGCGTGCACCATCACCGGGGTCCCCGCCCAATCGGTGCCGTGCCGCGACGTGAAGTACACGTCGGCGGTCCCGAGCAGGTTGTTCGGACACACGAGGTCCTTCTCCATGTTCCAGATCAGGTCGGAGAGATCGACGATCCGGAAGCTGCCGTACTTGACGACCGCCCCGATCGCCTCGGCGTTCTCCGGCGTCGCGTCCTGGACCCGCGGGACGAAGTCACGACACAGCGGATTGGGCGCGCCCGCGCCCGGCATGCCCGGGACCGCCGAGGTGATCAGCTCACCGGCGCTCGACACGACGGTGAAGTCAAAGCCGGTGACGGGAATCTTCGTGCCGGGTTTGGGCACGGTCGCATGAGCTTTCGCGCGCACCGCCATGTAGTCATCGAAGGCGCCCAGATTTCCAGCGGCGTTGGGCCGCAGCTGCACCGTCCACGCACCGTGATCGTAGAAATGTCGAATCGGAACTCTCTTGGACAGCTCCGCGGCGTTGCCGACGTGATCGCCATGGTAGTGCGAGACAACGACGTGGTCGAGTTGCTGCTCCACCGCCGCCTGCTTGAGGACGTTGCTGATGCGATCGGCATCACGATTGTTGTCGCCGCCGGTGCCCGTGTCATACAACAGCGTCTGCCCGGTGGGCGACACGTACAGCACGGCCTTTCCGCCTTCGGTGTCGATGACGTAGATGTCGAGGGTTGGGGGTGGAGTTCTCTGTGCGGGAACCACCTGGCCGTTGACCACTTGCGTTGCCTGGCCCGCGGGTGTCCGCCCCTGAGTGCGGACGGCCGCGATTGGCACAAGAAGCGCCATCGCCGTGAGGAAGAGCATCGTCTTGCGCATATCAATCCTCCATTCAGCCTTGTCGACTTGTCCACTCACCGAGAATACGGGCGACGTTCATGTCACTCCGTCCAGAGCATCGACGCCGGCGCCACGCATCTCGCACGTGGACGGGGTCATCGTCGCCGGCACCAGACGAGTCGATCCTTATCGTTGAGCTGATCGCTGTAGACCACGTCAGTGTAGCCGATCTCATCCATGGGCGTCGTCGGCAGGATGAAGGTGGGGTTGTTATTCGAGAGAAAGAAGCCCCCTGGCCGCAGCATCTTTGCCACGTTGGCGAGCGCCAGCGACTGCTCGAACACATCATAGTAGATGAGGATGTTCGTCGCGATGACGAGGTCGAACCGTTCGTCGGCCGCCAACGGCTCGAGCCGCTGCAGCACGATGTTCACATCGCGCGGGGTCATCGCCATGACGACCGCTGGAGGAACGCGCACGGCTCGAAGCTGGACGCTCCCAACGCCCAACGGCAAGCTCACGGCCTTCGCCTCTTCTCCAATCCTGTCGCCAAACCGCTTCCAGTACGTCACGAGATCCGGATTCAAGTGCAAATCCGCCTCGAGTGGCAGCTGCAGCACATATGCCCCGCCAGCGCGCGCACGCTCGCGGGCCGCCTCGAGGTGCTGGTTGATCCTCAGGCTCAGATCAAACGTCGTGACGCGAAGGTCGTCCCTCCTGGCAAGCCCGAGCCGAATCAACGAATCGATGACCGCAAACGGCTGGAACGTCTGCTGCGGGTAGAAATCGTACCCCTCAAGCTTGTCGGTGAAATCAAGACCGGGGCCGACGATCGCGACACGCCGGACGGCG
>JAHFUJ010000004.1:42009-46311 GCA_023265105.1 Acidobacteriota bacterium | reverse complement strand
GGCAGCAGATCCTCTCGTAGACCCTCGAGAATCGACTTCGCATCGAGGTACGGAATGTTCGCTGTGACCGCGACAGCCGGCGCGGGCCTTTGGCTGGGCGCTTGCGCGCTCACCAGGATGAATCCCATGGCCATGGTGAGCACGACAGACATCGAGAGTGTTTTCATCGTGCCGGCACCGGAGTGGCGTCTGCCTGACAGTCGGGCGGCTGGTCTTCGTCTGACCGCGCGTGGCCGGAATGACCTGAGGCCGCAGCAAGGCGCGCGGCCGTCTCCAACGAGACGGTCGCCACGCCTCATCCGTCGGTCTTGCTCAGAAGTCGAGTTGGGCGCTGAACTTGAACATGCGTGCACCCATAATCTGCACCGGCTTCAACCACTGCGCACCGTACCCATAATTCCCCGCCAGGATCGCGTTGCCGTTGAACAGATTGTACATGTCGAAGTTGCCCCGCACCTTGGCCTTCCCCATCTGGAAGCTTCTGGTGAATCGGACGTCTAACTGCTGGAGCCGATCCTCGAACAGCGAGTTGGGTGGAATGAGATCGATGACATTTTGCGCGGTGGCGCCGGCCGACAAGGCGCGGCCAAGCGACGGCGCAATCTGTGCGTTAGTGAATGGAGCGGCCGCGGTGATCGGGATCCCCGATATATTCTGGTACGTCGCGCTGGTCTGGAGGGCCCAGGGCAGCGGGTAGACGACCAGGAACTTGACCTGGGTTCCAGCGGACCACGGTGGGCTGACGTGACAGTACGCCGGTGATCGGGCCGCCTGCACTCCACCTGTACTGCCGGCGAACACCAGCTGCGCGTTTCCCATCGTAAAGCAGTTGTCGGTCACCGTGCGCCCGACGCTCAACCCCCCCGAGAACTGGCCGCCTTGCCCGAACCGCGCGTTGAGGGTGATGTCGACGCCGTTGTACACTTCGGTCTGGTTTCCGTAGTTCGACGCCTGGGTCACCAGGTTGCTGACCTGGCCGAAGGACGTTGGCTTCACGTCATAGAGCCCGCAGATCTGGCTGCCGCTGATGTTGCTGGACAGCCGCGAATCCACCGGCGCCGTGATGCAATACGTATCGAACACCGCGGCCGTCACCGCTCGATTGTCGGTGGCCAGGAAGCCGCCGTACCAGGTACGGAAATACCCAACATTCAGCGCCATGCCTGGCCGCAACTCCTGCTGGATGGAGGCCGAAGCCTGCCAGTTGGAGAATTGCGTGTTGAAGCCCGTCAGCGCGTCCGCCCCGTAGCTGGTATTACCAGCCCTCACCTGACCGAAGGTTTGATCCGACAGCCGTCCGCATTCCCCGTTGGGGCCGGGCACACTCGCGTCGAGCACACAGTCGGGGACGTAATTTCCGTTGGTGTCCGTCCACGTCCGTGTCGCGCTTGCGGCCTGGTTGCTCACGGGGTTGTTCGTCACGCCCGAGACGATGGGCATATACCGGCCCAGCGACACCTTGAGCGCGGTCTTGCCGTTGCCAAAGAGGTCGTACGCGGCACCCACGCGCGGGTTGAGATTCTTGAAGTTCGGATCGTCCGACACCGCCGGAAAATCGCGCGCCGGTACAAACGGGCCCGCAATCAGGTGCTGGACGGGAACCGACCCCAAAAACTGATCGTAGCGCAGGGCCAGGTTGAGCGTTAGTTTCTTGACGGTCCACTGGTCCTGTGCGTAGGCCCCAAGGTTCTTCACGCTCCCCCGGTTCCCCGTTGGTACCGACCAAATCCTGACCGAGACGGGCACCATGTTTCGGAACGTGTAGTCGCGGGCGCCGATGATCTTATTGGGGTCGGTGAATCTGTTCTCGCCTAAGCTGGCATTCTGCTTTAGATCGACCCCCATCTTGAATGCATGCGATCCCGTGATGTAGGACATCGAGGCCCGCTGCGTGTATTGCCGGGTAAACGTCAACACGTAGGGTTGCGCCTTGGAGCCCCACGTGAAGTTCGTCGCGAGATCCGTGATGGCGAGGGTGGTCGGCCCCGTTTCCGGCAGGCGGTGGGTGGCAAGGTTATAGATGAATGCCGACGCGCCCGCTTCAAACAGCAGCCGGTTGGTGGCCGGGTAGGTCCAGCTCACGATCGGCATGAGGTCCGGGTTGTACAGGTGGTCGTCTATGGCTTCGGCCGCCGGTTTCGGAGCGGAGGGTGCCGGTGCGCCCTGGCCAATCAGGCCGTAGTGACAACTGCAGTCTGATTGAACGGAGTAGGAGCCCACAATCTTGTGCTTCTGCGCGGCCTGCCACGTCAGCCGGAGGCTGAGGTCCTGGTAATACTTGTCGTCGAAAATCGGCCGGCTCAGATCGGGCGTGTAGGGCACGACCATCCACACCGGATCCGTGCCGAGCTTCGTGCCCTGGGTCTTGTTATAGTACGTGCCCGCGGGATACGTCTGGGCGCCAAAGGTCCGGGCGCTCAGGAAGAACCACACTCGGTCCCTCTTGACTGGGCCGCCCAGCGCCCCGCCCGCGTCATAGCTTTTCTTAAGCCCGCCCGTCTCGTCCAGGCCACGGGCCTGTAGCGCCGGCGTCAGATTGCTACCCTGCAGGCTCGGGCCGGAGTACGCCCCACTCAAGTTTCCCGAGAATGTGTTGCCGCCGTCCTTCGGCACGATGTTCACCTGGACACCGCCGGTGGTGCTTTCGCCGGAGCCGCCACTGGTCTGGAGACCGACTTCCTGGAAGGTGTACGGGTTGAAGCTGTAGATCGCGACCCCCGTGACGTTGACATTCATGCCCTCCACATTGACGGCGACGTCCGTTGTGCGCCCGCCGTGGACCGCGAACATACCGCCCTCGCCGCCCATGCCGCCGACATCGTGAAAGGTGGGGCTCGCGTAGGTGGCCCCCGGGATGATCGTCGCAAATTGGCCGATCCGTTTGGTGGTCGGGAGCGCATCGAGCGTCGCACGCTCGACCGTGGTCTGCTGTCGAGCGCTCTGCGTGTCTACGACCGGGGCCTCCCCGGAGACGGTCACCGTCTCTTCAAGCGTTCCGACCTTCAGCTCGGCATTCACGGTCGCTGTAAACGACGGCGGCACGTCGAGGCCGTCCCGCTTGAAGGTGCTAAAGCCCGCCAAGGTGAAGCTAACGGTATAGGTGCCGGGGACCAGATTGACGATTCTGTACTGTCCTTGGTCGTCGGAGACGACGCTGCGGACCTTTTCGATCAAGGCGGGGCTGGCGGCTTCCACGGTGACGCCGGGCATCACCGCGCCCGAAGTGTCTCTCACCACGCCCGTGATGGTGGCGCTCGCCACCTGCGCCCACGCGGTGCCCGGCAGGACCAGGAGACACCACACCATCACGAGACGCGCGACTGGCTGGGACTTCATCGCTGTTCTCCTCCTTCAAAGAGCGCGTGGGCACTGTCTCGACTCACCTCACGTCTTCATCTCTGTAGACGTCGGCACGTCCGTTTGGTCCGATACCTTCCTTCTCGCGGATTTGCAAGCCCGTGACGACATTAATGATGCCGTAGTTTGTTTCGTGACACTCGCCCTCATATATTGGTGCCTGAATCCTCGGCATGGGATTCTCGACTGTCCAGGATCTCGTCCACGTCGTTGGATCGTCGAGGGTGAATTCGTACCGGAGGATATTGGGATCGACGCGCGTGTATCGTTCGATCAAATGTAATCCGGTGGTGGATCCTCGCCAGTCCCTCTGGTCATTGAAATTGGTGCTCTCAATGACGAGCGTATTGCCCTCGAAATGGCCGCGCGCGTCGCCGGACCACGTCCGCATGTTTTGTGGGAGATGCGAACGCCCGTCCAGGGGAATGATGCGAACGTCCTGATTCGCCTGAGCGATCTGCAGCACGTACCCCGGTGTCTGCACGAACTGAGTCTCGCCTTGATAATTGACAGGAGCTCTTGGCCATCCGTTGTACCCAATGATGCAGCGTGTGAACAACCCCGGGTAGGTAGACACGTCGGCGTTTCTTACGGCTCCGGCAGCGGCCGCCCGTCGCTTTTCCGCCTCGGCCGTCAGGGGGGGAATTCGCCCATCCGGCGGATCCACAATCAATGCGGTGCGCCGATTCGGTCTGGCCGGAGTCTGCCAGGCCTTCATCCCATACTCATTGAAGTCATAATGAACCGTCGTCGGATCGGCTTCCGCGTCAAGGTCGACCGCCTTCTTGAATGCTTCGACGGCTTCCTCGACCGTGTAAAGCGACTTACCCGCAAGCTGTCTCGGCCGTTCCAAAGGGGTATAGGTGAAATTCAACCAATACCCTTGCAAGTCGGGATCGCCCCAAGCGGTACGTGGTGCGGTCCAGCCGCTTGGAGCAGGCGCGG
>JAHFUJ010000004.1:20340-41909 GCA_023265105.1 Acidobacteriota bacterium | reverse complement strand
AGACCGGAGCCATCGCGGGGGTCGTGAAAGACACGTCGGGCGCCGTGATGCCCGGCGTCACGGTGGAGGCCGCCAGTCCCGCCCTCATCGAAAAGGTCAAAACCGTCGTCACCGATGCCCAGGGGCAATACAAGATCCTGGATTTGCGGCCTGGAACCTACACCGTCACCTTCACCTTGCCCGGTTTCAGCACGGTCAAGCGGGAAGGCTTCGAGTTGAGCACTGCGTTCACGGCGACGGTGAATGCCGAACTGAAAGTGGGAGCGCTCGAGGAGACCGTCACGGTGTCGGGACAGGCGCCGGTTGTGGACACCCAGAACGTCATCCAGCAGCAAACGCTCGCGCGCAGCGTACTGGATGCGCTTCCGACCACGAAACGCAGCGGCTCATATGCCGCGCTCCTCCCTGGGGCCGTCGGCACCGCCACGACTCAGGATGTCGGGGGCACGCAGGGCGAGGGAGGCGCTGCGTTCTCGATTCACGGCAATCGCTCGGCCGACATCAACTTCGCTCAAGACGGCATGAATCTGTACGTGTTCGCACCGGTGACCTGGAGCTGGAACCCACAGAACACGCAGGAAGTCGTCCTCGAGACAAGTGGCATCTCTGCCGAAAGCTCTGCCGCTGGCGTTCTGGTGAACATCGTGCCCAAGGACGGTGGCAACACGTTCGCCGGCAGTTTCTTTACCACCTATACGAACCCGGACCTGCAAAGTACCAATCTGACCAATTCATTGAGCGCCCGTGGCCTGACCGCGACCCCCTCGGTCCGAAAGGTCTATGACGTCTCGGGGTCTCTGGGCGGTCCGCTCAAGAAGGACAAGCTGTGGTTCTTCACGGGCCATCGGAAGTGGGCCGCTTCCACCTATGTTCCGGGCAACTTCTATAACAGGGCCCAAGGCACCTGCCTTGGCACGGATCCCGTTTGGTGTGTCGAGCCCTATACGCCCGATCCAAGCCGGCCGGCCTATCGAACCGACTACTACCGGGACAACAGTCTCCGGCTGACGTGGCAGGCCGCAGCCAAGGACAAGGTCGCGGCTTCCTACAGCATTCAAGAGGACTGCAACTGCCCTATCGACAATTTGGCGCTCGGAACCACGGCACCTGAAGCCAGTGGGAACCACCATTACCAGCCCAACTGGTTGGCGACCACCACATGGACCCGCCCGGCGACAAACCGGCTCCTGTTCGAGGTGGCCGGGTCGTTTATCATCGCAGGCCTTAACGGCAAACGGTATCCGGAAACGGGGCCGAACTTTCTCTCGATCACGGAGCTCTCGATTAACCGCAAGTACGGCTCCCGCTCCGGGAATCTTGGCAATGCCTGTTGCTACTCAACAAACGCTATTCGGAGCAAAAGCGTTGAGCGGTTTGGAGTGTCCTACATCACAGGGTCGCATGCCTTCAAGACCGGGATCATGGTGGGACAGTTTTCGCTGCGCCACAGAAACTACAACAGCCTCGACGGCATTATTGGTGGCAGGGCCTACACGTTCCGGAACCAGGCGCCCACGTCGGTCACGCTCTACGCGACGCCATTCGGCCTTAGGTACAGTACGACGAGGCTGGAGGCCTACGCGCAGGACCAGTGGACCGTCCGGAAGGCGACAATCAACCTGGGCGTGCGGTACGATTCATATAAGGGGTCGGTCCCCGTGGAGCACTTTCCAGCGGGCTATTTTGCTCCCGCGCGCGATTTCCCCGCGGTGGAGGACTCGCCGAACTGGAAGAATCTCAGTCCGCGGCTGGGCGCCTCCTACGACCTCTTTGGCACCGGGAAGACCGCATTCAAGGCGTTTCTGGGCCGGTATGTGATCGGGACGACGGGCAATAGTGACGCCGCCCTGAATGCCCCCATTCAGAATCAGGCACAAAGCGCGACGCGGACCTGGAATGACGCCAACGGGAACTACGTTCCAGACTGCGTTCTGGGGCCCAGCCTCCTGGCCGCCAACGGCGAGTGCGGGGCGTTGTCCGATCGCACGTTCGGTCAGGTGGTACAGGGCAGCACGCACTATTCCGACGATGTGGTCACTGGCTTCAACCACGGTCAGGGATACAACTGGCAGGGCTCGGTCTCGGTCCAGCAGGAGCTGCGGCCGGGCATGGCCCTGAATGTGGGCTATTTCCGGACCTGGTACGGCAACTTCACGGCCACCGACAACCAGTTGGTCACGCCGGCGAACTACGAGCCCTACTGCATCACGGCGCCGGTGGATAGTCGGCTGCCCAACAGCGGCCAGCAGGTCTGCGGGTTGTATGACATCACGCCCACGCTGTTCGGCCAGGTCGACAACCTGGTGACCCAGTCGTCACACTACGGGAAGCAGACCGAAGTGTACAACGGCGTCGATGTCACCCTCAGCGCGCGGTTTGGACAGGGCGGGCAGTTCTCAGGGGGCCTCAGCGTGGGGCGCACGGTCACCGACAACTGCTATCAGAACGGCGATCCCTCGTTGTTCGCGAGCGGCGCGGCGGTGACGACCCCCCGCACGCAGGCGTTTTGCCATATCAGCCCGCCGTGGTCGGCGGGAACGCAGGTCAAATTCCTGATCGTCTATCCGCTGCCCTGGAAGCTCCAGGCCAGCGCGACGTACCAGAATATTCCTGGGATTCCCATCACGGCCAGCTACGTGGCCACGAATGCGGAGATTAGGCCGTCCCTCGGTCGCAGCCTGGCGGCGGGCGCCAACGCCACAGCCACAATCGACCTGATTCCTTCTAATACGCTCTTCGAGGATCGGATTCAACAAGTGGACTTCCGTGCCACCCGGATCCTTCAAGTAGGAAAGTTCAAGGTGAGGGGCAACTTCGACCTGTACAATCTGTTCAACGCGAGCCCCATCCTTTCGATCAACACGCGGTACGGCGCGCAGTGGCTCAACGTGCAGCAGATCCTGGCGGGGCGCTTGTTCAAGTTCGGCGGGCAGTTGGATTTCTGAAGGAGGCCTTCGGAACCTGTGACACATGCCACGTTTGAACGCAGAGCACGCAGAGCGCGCGGAGAATTCCCTTAAGAATTTTTCTCTGCGGTCTCTGCGGTCTCTGCGTTTACATGACTGCTTCACACGCCGGACGCTTTACCTCTGTGCCGGCACGGAAACTTGGGATTCTGCGCCAGGAGCAGACCCACCGAAAAACAGTTTTCGCCCATCGGGGAACGTCATATTGACGCCGACTCCCTTATTCTCCCCGCTCTTGGCCTGATAACCGTTCACGATGATCTCCGTTCCAATCGGGAGCGTTTCCTTCGTGACGCCATGCCTGATCAGAGAGTTCGGGCTGCCGCCCTCGAATCCCCAGTTGATGACCGTGCCGTCCGCTTGTTTCACGTCCAGCCAGAACCATGAGTGGGGATTGATCAATTGCACCTTCGTGACCACCCCCTGCAAAACGATCGGCTTCGTGTTGTCAAATGTCGCCGCGAACGCGTGATGGGCCCGGACCGGCGCTGCGGCCAGCAGGAGACCGACACCGACAACCAGAACAGCTAGCGTTGCTCGCATCTGAGTTCCCTCCTCTTGCTGAAGTCCATAATGATTCGTATCTCTTCAGTCGGCCTCGCCGAGATCACTTCGACCCCTTTTTCTGGGCGTCCGCGGCGGCTTTGTCTTGGGCGCGAGCCCCCTCGAGGATGTTGATCGCCCCGTTATTGCCCTCGTGGCACGCGTACTCGAACATCGGCCCGTCAACACGGCTCAGGGGGATAATCGCCGACCAGGGTTTCGTCCACGTCGTCGGGTCGTCGATCGTGTATTTGTACTCGATCGTCTCAGCGTCGATGCGCGTGAAGCGCTCGGTCATTCGCAACGACGCCGGATTGGCGTTCTGATACGTATTGCCCGGTCGGAAATTGGTCGTCTCGACGACCAGCGTGCTGCCCTCCCAATGCCCACGTGGGTCCCCATGCCACGGACGGATGTTCGGCGGAAGATGCGGACGTCCGTCGAGCGGGATGATGCGAGTCTCGCTTCCCCACTCGTATTCGATCATCACGTATCCCGGACCCTGCACAATTTGCGTGTTGTTGTTGTAGCCAGCCCCCGCGGGTATTGGCGGTCCCCCGAAGGTGAGGCAGCGCACGCCGATCGACAAATCCTCCGGTCCCTCAAAGCCTGCAACCCTTTGACCATCTTCCGCGGCGTTGACGGTAGCGCGTCCGCGCGCGACCGCCGCTCGCTTCAGCGCCTCCGGCGTCCGCGAAGGAATTCTGCCATCCGGCGGATCGACCACGAGTGACGTCCGCTTGTTCATTCTGACCCCGTTTTGCCAGGCATCCAGCGCGTACACCGTCGCGTCATACACGGGGGTCTCGGCAGAATTGGCAAACGTGAACTCATAAGAACGCTGCACGCCGGCCTTGTAAAATTCTTCCGCTTCCGCGTCCGTCAGAAACTCTCGCGTTCCAAATTTTGCGGGTCGTTCCAGAGGTGTAAAGCTGAGGCTCGTCCAATAGCCCTGCAGGTCCGGCTGGCCGTCCGGCGTGCGTGGCGGCGTCCAGGTTTTCGCCGCCGTCTTCGCCGCCGCAGCCGAGGGTACCTGGGCGCCTCCGCCGGAGGCTTGGGCGACGCCGACGAAGCTTCCAAGCGAAGTCGGGGCCGCGACGAATGCCGGCACCCACAGCGCGACCGCCACCACGACCGCCAACGCACCCGACGACCGCAGAACGCGATCTCTCATCTGAACCTCCTCACTTCGATCCCTTCTTCTGGGCTTCCGCGGCGGTTCTGTCTTGGGCGCGAGCCCCCTCGAGGATGTTGACCGCACCATTGTTCCCCTCGTGGCACGCGTACTCAAACATCGGTCCCTTGATGTTGCTCATCGGGACGATGGCCGACCAGGGTTTCGTCCACGTCGTCGGATCGTCGATGGTGAACTTGTACTCGATCGTCTGAGCGTCGGTGCGCGTGAAGTGCTCGGTGATCCTCAACATCTTGGCATTGGCATTTTGATAGGTCGCGTCCGGCCGGAAGTTGGTGGTCTCGACGACCAGCGTGTTGCCCTCCCAATGGCCACGTGAGTCCCCATGCCACTGGCGGATGCTTGAAGGAAGATGCGGACGCCCGTCGAGCGGGATGATGCGAGCCTCGCTGTTCCACTCATATTCGAGCATCACGTATCCCGGACCCTGCACGATTTGCGTGTTGTTGTTGTAGGCGCCAGGAAGAATTGGCGGTCCGCCAAAGGAGAGGCACCGCACGCCCATCCCCAAATCCTCCGGGCCGTCGAAGCCCGCCCCTGGAGCCCTTCCCCTCCTTGCACGCGCCTGTGCCTCGGTCGTCAGGGGAGGAATTCTGCCGTCCGGGGGATCCACGACTAGTGACGTTCGCTTGTTCATCGTGACCCCGTTTTGCCAGGCGTCCAGCGCGTACACCGTTGCGTCATACACGGGGGTCTCGGCAGAGTTTTGAAACGTGAACTCATACGAATGTTGCACGCCTGCCTTGTATAATTCCTGGGCTTCCGCGTCCGTCAGAAACTCCCTCGTCCCATATTTCGCGGGTCGTTCCATGGGCGTAAAGCTGAGGCTCGTCCAATATCCCTGCAGATCCGGCTGGCCGTCCGGCGTCCGGGACGCCGTCCAGGTTTTCGCCGCCGTCTTCGCCGCCGCAGCCGGCGGAGCCTGGGCCGCGACCGGCGCCCACAACGCGATCGCCATCACGACCGCCAACGCACCCGAACACGAAAGCAAGCGGTCTCTCATCTGGACCTCCTCAGGCCTGACTCCACGTTCACCATCTTATCGGTCTAGTTCGACCGCTTCTTCGGCGCTTCTGCCTCGGCCTTCTCCTGGGCGCGCGCTCCTTCGAGGATATTCACCAGGCCATTATTTCCCTCGGCACACGCGTACTCGAAGATCGGCCCCTGAATCTGCAGCATGGGAACCTCTGCGGTCCACGGTTTCGTCCACGTCGTCGGATCGTCGGCTGTGAACCTGTAGAGCATCGTGTCGGCGTCGACGCGCGTAAAGCGCTCGACCACATGCAGGGCCGTACCGGAGCCCATGAAGTTGTCCTTGTTGGTGACGTTGGTGGTCTCGACGACCAGTGTATTGCCCTCCCAACGGCCGCGCGAGTCCCCCATCAATCGAGTGAGGCCTTGCGGGAGATGCGGGCGCCCATCCAGGGGAATGATGCGAATGTTGTGCATGTCCTCATAGACAATCATCACGTGTCCCGGACTCTGGACGATGTGATACTCGCTGCGGTAGCCGCTCCCAAGCATTTCCGGGGTGCCCGCCATGCAACGCGTGCCCCTCGGCAGATCTTCCGGGCCGTCGAATTGACCCCTTCCACTCCTTGCCGCCGCACGCTCGGCCTGCCGTTTCTTCGCCTCCGGCGTCAAGGGTGGAATCTTGCCGTCGGGCGGATCCACGATCAGCGACGTCCGCCTGTTCGGTCTGGCCCCAATTTGCCACCGGTCCAGCGCGTACACCGTCGCGTCATACACGGGCGTCTCGGCAGAATTTTGAAACGTGAATTCATATGAATAGTCGACGGCCGCCTTGAAAAAGTCGGCGGATTCCTCGTCCGTAAAAAACTCTTTCCCTGCAAATTTGGCCGGCCGCTCCAAGGGCGTATAGTTGGGGTTCGTCCAGAATCCCTGTAAGTCCGGCTGGCCGTCCGGCGTACGGGGGACAGTCCAGGTTTTCGCCGGCGTTTTCGCCGCGGGAGAGGTCTTCGTCGCCGGCGCGCCGGACGCAGCCTGGGCTGCGACGGAGACGGGCACCAACACCATCATCGCCAGCGCACCTACTGACGCGAGAACTCGATCGCGCATCTTAAACCTCCCCTTTTTGACCTGTTTACCTGGCCGGCTGCTTGCGGAAACGCCCGTACAACATCTCCTCCACGAACTCCACGCAGTTGAAATCCAGGAGCTGGACATTCTTTTCCATCCGACGATAGAGGGGGAAGCTCATCTTCCAAGGCCGAGTAAACACTTGCGGGTCGTCGATGGTGGCTTCGTACATGATGTGGTAAGGACTGACCGGCGTGTAGCGCTCGACCACATGGAGGGCGTCGCTGTGGAAATTCCCGGCTCGATCGAACCAGGTCCAGGGGACGAACCCTGTTGAGTCGACCACCAGCGTATCGCCCTCCCAGCGCCCGTTCGACCATCCCTCCCAACTATCGGCCGGAGCCTTCTTCTGATCGTCCATGTAGATGGTGCGCAGCGTATGCGCATACTCATAGTTGATCATGATGTACTTCTGGCTCTGAATGATTTGAAATGGGAAGGGCATATAGTTGGCGCGCGGCACGCCCGGTCGATAGCACTTGAATTCCGGGTCGCCGGCGTCATGCCGCCGGTCATCGCTAAAAATCTTGGCGACCGCCCGATTGGCTACGTTCTCCTTCTTTTTCGCCAGCGCCTCAGGCCGGTACGGGATTTCACCACCCTCCACGACACCTTGCCCCGCGGGCCATGCGCCGTACGCGCCCATGGAATCGGGATGAGGTCCGGCCTGCGCCTCGTGGTCCTGAACATCGATATTGGCCGTGACAAAGGCTTCCCAAATCCCGTTCAAGTCGGCTTTGCCGTCCGCCGGGTTACGGGGCGCCCTGTAGGAGGGCGGGAACTGCCCGGCGGTCGCGGCCTGCCCGGCGGCCGGGGCCTGAGCCGCCGTCGGTGCGACGGCCAGCGCGAGGAGGGCCATCATGGCGGCCGTCGCAACGGCAATCATCACGCTTCGAAACCGACTCCGCATCGGATATACTCCTTCCCGAAAATACACCCCCACATAAAGCGGAAAGTTACGCTGAAGTCAAGCCTGTGTCAAGCTCAATGAACCGCATTTTGACACGCTCGGTCGTGCTCGGCGACTGCCGGCCCGAATATTCGCCCGATGATCCGGACGGCCTCGCGGGGCGCCTGACGTAAGGGTCCCGAACTATCAGGAGGAAACGTCATGCGAATGTTTCTGAGTCTCGTGTTTGCAACGGCGCTGGCGGCCGCAACCATGACGGCCGATACGGTTCCCGCGACTGGGGGAGACATCGAAATCACAATGATCAGGCACGCGAGCGTGCAGATCGAGCAGGCGGGTAAGGTGATCCAGGTGGATCCCGTGGGAAGGGGCGACTACTCCAATGCGAAGCCGGCGGATCTGATCCTGGTGACCGACATTCACGACGACAATCTGGATCCGGATCAGATTGGCAAGGTCCGGAAGCCCGGCGCGCCGGTCGTCATGCCGGCGGCCGTGGCCACCCAGGCGGGCAGCAAGATCCCCGCGCCAACAACCGCGACGGCAAACGGCGAGACCAAGACCGTTGCCGGCGTGAGCATCGTCGCGGTGCCGATGTATAACGTACGACGCGGCCCGAAGCCCGGTGAGCTTTACCACCCCAAGGGCCGCGGGAACGGCTACATCGTCACGCTGGGCGGAAAGCGCATTTACTTCGCGGGCGACACGGAGTGCACGCCCGAGATGAAGGCCCTCAAGGACATCGCCGTGGCGTTCGTCCCGATCAACATGCCGTACACGATGACCCCGGCCGAAGCGGCCGATTGCATCAAGGCCTTCCAGCCGAAAATCGTCTATCCGTATCGCTATGAGGGGCAAAAGGGCGACGAGGCGTTTCTCAAGGCAGCGTTGAGGGGAACAGAGATTGAGGTCCGGGGCCAGTAAGGGTCCATGAAGGGGGACGGGAGCCCTTTTCGGAAAGGGCTCCCGTCCCACTTTTACTTCAGCTCGTCGAAAATCACCTGCACGTTGCTCTTCAGCCGCGCAGGCTGTGCCTCTGCATATCCCGTGTATTTCGCCGGCATCTTCCAGGTGCTCGCCACATCATCCACGGACTTGCCCGCTTTCTTGGCCGCCTGAACCGCCATCAGGAACTCGCGATTGAAGTCGGCGTACTCCTTCAGGTCGTTCATGGTCATCGTCTGCATACTGTGGCCGGTGATGACCGTGTCGATGTTCTTGACGGTAGTGGCCGCCTTGGCGAGCGTATCCGGGATGGCGACGCCGCTGCCACCGTTATTGGCGTCGAGGAGCGGAAGGTTCTTCCCGGAGAAGATGTCGCCGGCGTGCATTACTCGCAGCGCCGGGAAGACGACCCACGCGTCGCCGTTGGTGTGCCCGCGCCCGAAGTAATAGAGATCGATCCGGTCGTTTCCGCTGCCGAGTGTCATCGTGTCTTTGAACGTCCGCTTCGACATCCCCCTGCCGTTGTTCGCCTTGAAGATATTCGGCGGAGGCGGGTTCGCCTGCGCAAGCCCGGTGACCGCCCCCATCTTCTCCATGTTCGCTTTCGTGTTCTCGTGCGTCACGACGTCGACCGTTGCCGGGAACTCCACGTTGCCGCTCACATGATCGCCGTGCGTATGAGTGTTGATGATCATCGTGACCGGTTTGCTTGTCAGCTCCTTGATCTTGTCGAGAATCGGCTGGCCCCATCCCGGATTCTTTGTGTCGACCACCACCACGCCGTTGGTGCCGACGAATACGGCCGTATTACCACCTCCGCCTTTGAGCTCGAACAAGTTGTCCCTGAGCTTCTCGACCTCGACAACCTTCGGAGCCGGCGGCTGCTGGTATGCCCTGACGGCGAGCGAGAGTGAGCCGACCGCCAGCAGCGCGACAAGAACCTTGACTCTTCGCATCGCATGCCTCCTGGAGAGAAAACGTGTTGAACGCACTCGAATGCGATCGAGTAGCGCCTGATTATAGGCCGGCGGCGGCGAGAACGGAAGATCACGATCCCGCGGTCGCTAACGGCGCCTCCTCTTCGAACCGCTCTTCCGCTGGCCCTTGGACCGCCTCGCGGCGGATGTCCTTCGGGCCGGTTTCGCTTTCCTGACAGGCTTCCTGGCAACTCGCCGCTTCGCGGCCTTGGGCCTGGCAGGTTTCTTCGGTTCGGCGGGCTTTGCCGAGTGCACGGCAAACATGGCGCCCTGCAGATCGACACCTTGCGCGATCCAATCGCCACCGGGTACTTCCATCGGTCCATTCACGACGCGGCCGCCCAGCTCTTTGACCGCCGCCGCCGCTTTCTTCGAATCCGTGACCTTTATATAAGGAAGCCAGGACGGCGGCCCGGGCATCTGCGCCGGCTTCTTGAACATTCCGCCCAGCGTCTTGCCTTTCCACCCGTACATCTGGTACGTCCCCATCTCGGGACCCATCTCCATGGCGCTCGTCTCCTCCCACCCGAAGAGGCGCTGATAGAACGTGAGGGCGGCCCGCCAATCGCTTGTCGACAGCTCGTGCCACGAGAAATCGCCGACGGTCGGTGGGGCGTCGGGGGGAGCCGCTTGCGCCGGCGTGAACGCCGCGAATACGGCGCCTTGAGGATCTTGGATCACGGCAAAGCGGCCAACCGTGGGGATGTCCGCGGGCTGCCTCAGGACCTTCCCGCCGAGCGCCGCCGCCTGCCGCGCCGTCTCGTCGACGTTGGGCGTACCGATGTAGGTGGTCCAGCTCGGAGGGGCACCCATCGCCACGGCGTCCTCCGGCAGAACCATCAGCCCTGCCATCGGGCGGCCCTTGGCGACAAACATGGTGTACGACGGATCTTGAGCAAACGGCTGCGTTTTCCAGCCGACCACCTTTGCGAAGAAGCCGGCTGCGGACTTGGTGTCCGTGGTCATGAGTTGGTGCCACACGAAGCGGCCGCGGATTGTGGCGTCAGGCATCTTGAACCTCCTACACGTAAGACGTGTTCAGGCCGACAGGGTTCCCACCGCGCCGGCCCGACTGTTATATCACTGTCAGAGGCGGGCGTCGCGTCACGTTTCGGACCGGTATAGTCTAGCTTTCAGCTTTCAGCTCTCAGCTCTCAGCAGCTATCAGCTATCAGCACTGACAGCTGATAACTGAAAGCTGACAGCTGACGGCTGATAGCTACACCAAGTCAAGTGACGTCCGGGATTACGGAACGCGGATCAGTCCCGAGGCGCAGAAGGCGTCGATGATCTCCACGACGATCGGCCACACCGTGGGGAGCGCCGATTCGATGGGCGCCATCCGGTCGAGCACTTGATCGCGCGTCAGGTCGTGCGTCCGCCAACTCCCTCCGTCCGAACGGGCGTTCTGCAAGAGCGGCTGCAGGCGGTCCATGGCGTTTGCGAAGCGCGACTCGGGAGTCTCGCGCGCCTCGAATTCTTCCCACAAGGCACGCAGGTAAGCCGCCTGATCGGATGGAAGCAGGCCGAAAATACGCTCGGCCGCGTCGAGCTCTCGCTGCGCCTTCGTCGCCTGACCGGACGCGTCGTAGGCGAACGTGTCTCCCGCGTCGATTTCGACCAGATCGTGAATCGTCAGCATCTCGAGGGCGTGCAGCAGGTCGAACTCGACGGCAGTGTGTTCGCGCATGAGCATCGCGGCCAGAACCAGGTGCCACGAATGTTCGGCGGAGTTCTCCTGACGCGACAAGTCGATCAACGACGTACGGCGGATGATCGTCTTTAGTTTGTCTGCTTCGACGAGGAACGCGAACTGCTGGGCAATGCGGTCGTGTGACATAGTTCGGCGGCCGCCTCAAAAGAGCATCTTCACGCCGAGCTGCATTTGCCGCGACGGCTGGGCGCTGAAGATGCGCCCGAAGTTGGGGCTGAACGCGACGCGGTTTGGCACGTCGAAGTTGGGATGGTTGAGGAGGTTGAAGATCTCCCAGCGAAACTGGAGCTGGACACCGTTCGCAAGCGCGGCGTTCTTCTGGACGCCGATATCGACATCCGCGTAGCCGGGGGCGAAGACGGTATTACGACCCGAGTTGCCGAACGTGTATTGCGCGGGCAGTGAGAAGACGCTGGTATCGAACCACGCTGTCGGTGTCGGATCGGCCAGCGCATTCGGATCGCCTGCAACGTTGGGCCGCTGCGCTGGGCCGGAACCGACATTCGCGCGGTCGGTCCCCAGGACGACCGTGAACGGCGCGCCCGATTGCAGCGTCACGATGCCGTTGACCTGCCAGTTGGCACCGAGCCTTGCCAGCGCGCTGCCGCCGCCGCCGCGCCAATCCGGCAGGGCGTAGGTAAAGTTGCCCACGAAACGGTGCCTGTGGTCGAAGCTCGCGAGCGCCCGCTCGGCGGCCATGTTCCTGACATCCTGCGGTAGATTCGTCTCGTGCGTCGTCGCGCCGGGATCCGAGGCATCGTCGATGGATTTCGACAAGGTATAGTTCGCCGAAAACAACAGGCCGTGCGCCAGGCGTTGGGTGGCCTTGAGCGTGAGCCCGTTGTAGAGGGAGTAGCCGTCCCAGCGAATCGTCGTGATGTTGCTCAGGGCCGGGATGGGCCGACGCGGTCCGATCGGCCCAGGGCCAGGCTCCGGCACGTTGAGCACGGTCGAACTGTCCGCGCCCACGATGCTCGAACGCAGGTACGCGATCTCGACCATCGTCGAGCGTGTCAGTTGTCGCTGGAGGCCGAACGTCCAGTTCTTCGCGTATTCCGTCCGGTAGTCATGGTTCATCGTATTGCCGCCGACCGTGCCGTTGGAGTTCGCCAGCAGGATGGTGCTGGTTTCATACACCGGTTGAACGGCGTCGGCCGGGGCATTGACAGTCTTTGAGAAAAAGAACGGCAGGGTCTGCGCCAGCGCTTGCTGCACGCTGTATGCCCATTGGTTGAGGAAGACGCCGAATCCCGCCGAGACGACCGTGTCGGACCGCCCGGGGAGCGACCACGCCAGGCCCACTCGGGGGGCGAAGCGAAGATAGCTGGGCCTGAGGAGCGCCGGCGTCCAGCCCACCTGCTGTGACGTCACGTACGGAATCGGGATCTGGGACAGCAGTCCCTGGGCGGCAGGCGAGAGGTGCCCGCTGTCGTCGCTCGCGATCACAAACCGTCCTCCCGGCACCGACAGGTCGATCGCCGACAGGCGATTGTCCGATGCGCTCATCTGCCCGTTGATCTCGTAGCGCAGGCCGTAATTGACCGTGAGGTTCGACGAGACCTTCCAATCGTCCTGCCCATACACGTGCAACCAGGTCGCGCGGCCCTGCTCGTCGGCCCGTCCGATGCCGACTTGGGCCGAGCTCGGATAGCCGAGGAGAAAATCGGCCAGGGCGTTGCCTGTCCATTGTCCCGTGAAGTCGAACGCGCCCCGCGCGGCCTGCGGATTGACCGGCTTGAAGTTCAGGTGGAACAGGTAGGCGCCGAACTTGAGATGGTGGCCACCGCGATCGAACATGAGATTGTCGTACAGCTCGACGCTGCGATTGTGGCGCGAAACGAAGGTCGTCGGATCGCCGATCGTGCTGAACAGCCCGCCGAACGAGACCTGCGGATAGCCCAGGTCGCGCGGGTCGGTCGTCACGCCTTGCAGGCCGCTGGCCGCGGCAAAGTCGATCCCCTGGTTCTGGCTCATTTGCCCGCCGATCACGTTCAGATGCCCGAACCTGATCTCGTTCAAGAGCGACGTACCGAATGTGCGCGTGTGGCTGAGGGCCAGACTCCCGGTCTTAGTGGTCACGACGCGGCCGAATCCTGGGACCAGCGTTTCATTCAACTGGCCGGTGCCAAAGGGTTGCGTGTCGCTGACATCGTACGCAATGAAGCGGCCGAAGATGGTGTCGTTCGCCGAAAGCCGGTGGTCGATACGCAGCGTGAACTGACTCATGTCGCTGATGGCTAGATCCGTGGCGAGCAGGTTCTGCACGGAGCCGCTGCTTGTCGGCGCCGGCACCTTGCTCAGGAGCGCGACCGCGATGGGATTGAGACGGTCGATTGGAATCCTGTTGCGCGCAAACGGCGTGCAGGCGCCGGGGGCCGTCCGCGTCAACGGATCGCAGACGGGCGCGTAACCGGAGAAGTCTCCCTGGCGAAGCCCGTCCGTGGGCACCGAGAACGTCTGCGTCAGGGTGCGGCGGCTCCGATGCCCTTCGTAGTTGAAAAAGAAGAAGGTCTTGTCACGCCCCGCGTACAGCCGGCCGAGACTGAGCGGGCCGCCCGCGTTCAGCCCGAACTGACCCTGACGAAGCGGCGGCGTCGGCTTGGTGGGATCGTCGAAATAGTTCTTCGCATCGAACCGGTCGTGGCGCATGAACGCGAACGCGCTCCCGCGGTACTCGTTGCTCCCCGACTTGGTGACGACGTTGATCAGGGCCGACGCCTTGCCGCCGAATTCGGCAGGGTACATCGTCTTCTGAATCTTGAATTCCTGGATGGCGTCGATCGACGGGCTGACGACGAGGTTGTTGAAGTACTCATCGGTCACCTTGACACCGTCCAGCAGATAGATGTTGTGGCCGCTTCGTTGCCCGTCGACCGCCGGCAGGCTGCCGGCCTGTTCCAGGGCTGCCCCTCGCGTCCCACCTGGAGGGATCACGACGCCGTCACCCAGTTGGGCGAGTTGAACGAATTGCCGGCCATTGAGGGGCAACTGCACCACCTGCCGGTTATCGATGATGTCGCTCACCTCCGCATTGGCCGTCTGAAGCAGCGGCGTGACGCCTATCACAACGACCGCATCGGTCAGCTGGCCGATCTGCAAGGTCACCGGCACATCAATCTTCTGACCGACGCTGAGAACGATCCCACGCTGTGTGGCCTGTTTGAAGGCTTGAAGCTCCACTGAGATGTCGTACTCGCCGACCGGCAGCCCCGGCAGGAAAAACCGGCCGGCCCCGTCCGAAACCCGCTCGATGGTGAATCCGCTCGTGACGTGTCGCGCCCGAACCGTCGCCCCAGGAAGGACCCCGCCCTGCGCATCCTTGACGACGCCTTCAATTTCCGCGGTGTTGGTCTGCGCCATCGCGGACGGCCCATCCAACACCAACACGGCAAGGAACAAGCACAAACGGACGATCGCGAGACTGAAAATCCAGGGGCCGCACATGGCTGGATCTACCGTTCGCTGCGCGCGAGGTAGCTCTTCCGCGCGCGCGCAGTCATGCCCGTGCCGGCGAGGCGCACCTCGAGCGTATGCATCTTGCCGTCGAGCGTCGCGGGCGTGAAGCCGAGCGCATATTGGTGGTGCAGCTCGTCGGCGACACGTTTGAACGTGGACGCGAGATCGTTGGTCGACGTCAGCTCGAAATAGCCGCCGCCGGTGGCCGCCGCCATCTTCGGCAGGCCCTCGTCCGGCTTCCCGTCGATCGGCCCACCGCCGCCATACCCGCCGTATCCGCCGCGGCCCATCCCGCCGCGACCCATGCCACCGCGACCGAACCCGCGGCGTCCAAACCCGCCGGGGCCGAACGACCCGCGGCCGGCCGGCCCGTTCTGTCCGGCAAGCCCGATGGCGTACACCATCACATCTTCTTCCTCGGCGCGCTTCATCACGTCCTTCAGCGAGTTGTTGTTGTTGCCGAAGTTCATCGGGGCGTCCACACCGTCGGTGAACACGAGAATGACGCGCCGGCCCTGCTGGTGCAGCAGCGCCGTGATGCCGACGTTGACGGCATTCCAGAGCGGCGTCGGGCCTTCCACTTGCAGCTCCGTGCGCAGAATGGCGACGAGCGCGTCGTGGTCGGAGGTGAACTCGCGCGGATCGACCTGGATGCGATTCGAGAAGCTGCCGATGCGCGCCTTGTCGGCCGGCAGCATATCCGAGACGAACTGCTCGGCCGCCTGCTCCACGAGCGTGAAGTTGGCGCGCATGCTGCCACTGCGGTCGAGCAGGATGACGACGGTGATCGGCTGGATGTCTCTCGCGAAGAGCGTCAGCTCCTGCCGTTTGCCGTTGTCGAGAATCGTGAAGGGGTCGCGGGCCAGATCCGGGACGAGCCGACCCTCGGCGTTCGTCACCGTCGCATACACGGCAACCGTGCGGTTCCCCGCTTTGAAGGTCGGCTCCTGGAGGGCCGCGAGGGTTCCGCCGAAGAGGGCGAGACCGATCGCGGCGCAAAGCACGCGACCGCGACGTCGGTTCGCAACCATGCTGGGCGTCCTTGGGCTGGGCTGGCTACGGGCAATGTTACCGTGTGGGAACGATCCGGGTCCAGGGCCGACCCCTCGGATGAGCAAGTTAAGGGGGACGGGAGCCCTTTTCCGAAAAGGGCTCCCGTCCCCCTTCTCCGTGGGGCAGTATAATCCGGCTGCGTTCTCTCGATTGTGCCCGGTTTGGAGGAGGTGGCTGACATGTCACAACGAGGTCTCTTGAAGGTCGCCGTGGGAGTCGCGATCGTCGCCGCGCTCGCGATCGCTGGTGCGAAGGCGACCGCGCAGGGCACGGCCCAACCAACCAACGATCTGCCCAATCAGTATCGAACCGTCGAGAACTATTTCAAGCTTCCCGACGGCCGGACGTGGGGATCGACAAACGCCGTGGAGGTCGACAAGGACGGCAAGAGCATCTGGGTCGCGGAGCGATGCGGTGCAAACTCCTGCCTCGACGCGCCGACCGTCGATCCGCTGCTCAAGTTCGATGCATCCGGCAAACTGGTGAAGAGCTTCGGCGCGGGGATGGTGATCTTCTCGCACGGCATTTTCGTCGACCGGGACGGCAACCTCTGGGTGAGCGATGGACAGGACAACGCGCCGCGGCCCCAACGCGGAGGCGCGGGCGGGCCCGGAGCAGCAGGCCAGCCGGCCGCAGCCGGTGCCGCCGCACCGACCGGCGGCCCGATCGGTCCTCCACCCGGAGCGACGAAAGGTCACCAGGTCTACAAGTTCAGTCCGGACGGAAAACTACTGATGACGCTCGGCAGGCCCGGCGGCGCCGCCGAGCCCGGCTACTTCTATCAACCCAACGATGTCCTGATCGCGCCCAACGGCGACATCTTCGTCTCCGAGGGACACGGCGCGGGCAACAATCGCCTGTTCAAGTTCTCGAAGGACGGCACGTTGATCAAGACCTGGGGCAAGAAGGGCGCCGGCCCAGGCGAGTTCGATACGCCGCACGCGCTCGCGATGGATTCCAGAGGACGGCTGTTCGTTGGAGATCGCAACAACAATCGGATCCAGATCTTCGACCAGAACGGCACGTTCCTCGAAGAGTGGAAACAATTCAGCCGGCCGAGCGGGATCTATATCGACAAGCAGGACAACATCTATGTGGCCGACTCGGAGTCCGAATCCGTGTCCCGAAACCACAACGGCTGGAAGCGGGGCATGCGAATCGGCAGCGCGAAGGACGGCTCGGTGAAGTACTTCATTCCCGACCCCGACGAGCACGCCACCGGGACGAGCGCCGCCGAAGGGGTGGCCGTCGACGCCCAGGGAAACATTTATGGAGCGGAAGTCGGCCCGAAGGCCGTGAAAAAATACGTCAGGAAGTAGTGATACATTTATTCGAAGGGAGCATCCGGTTTATGTCATGTCTGAAGCTTCGTCTGGCGCCGATCGCGATTGTGGGTCTCGGCGCGCTCGCCACGCCGGCCATCGCGCAGCAGGTCCCTCCGCCGCTCTCCGTCAAACAACTGAAACCTGACGTGTACTGGACTCAGGGCGGGGCCGGCTCGAACACCGGCATCCTCATTGGAAAAACCGGCGTCATCGTCATCGATGCCGGAACGTCGGCGGATTCAGCCAAGGAGCGGCTGGCCGAGATCGCCAAGCTCACGCCGAAACCGATCACGCACGTCATCCTGACCCACAGCGACGGCGATCACGTGAACGGTGTCGCGGGGTTTCCCGCCAGCGTGACGATTATCGCGCACGAAGGCAACAAGAAAGAGCAGGAAGCCGCGCTGGCGGCCGGCGGCCGTGGCGCTCCCCCGGCCGATCGTCTCCCGTCACAGGTTGTGACGAAGAACAAGGACACCGTCACGATCGACGGTATGAAGCTCGAACTGCTCCACTGGTCGCCCGCCCACACGAGTGGGGATCTCGTGGTGTACCTGCCGGATCAGAAGATCGTGTTTGCCGGCGACATCACCACGGGAGCCGCGTACATCGTGCAGACCAATCGTCCCAATCCGCTGATCCACGCCGCAAAGGCCGGTTCGTCGGAAGGCTGGATTGCGACTGTCAGGGGCATGCTCGCGCTCAACGTCGACCAGTTTGTTCCAGGACATGGAGATCTGCAGACCAAGGCCGACATTCAGGCGGCGCTGAAGTCGACGGAAGAGAAGCGGGCGAAGATCGTCTCGATGGTCAAGGAAGGCAGGTCGCTGGACGAGATCAGAGCGGCGACTGGCGAGAGTCCTCGTCCGGCCGCGGGCGGCCGGGGCCCCGCCTTCGCGAGTTTCACCGACGTCGTCTACGCGGAACTCACGAAGAAGCCGATTGGCCGCGGGTGAAGCCTGCCTCTTACCAAGCGAATGCGCCGGTGTTACACTTCTTGTTTGGTCATCTGGTTATTTAGTCCATCGAGTCCGTTCGGAAGGCCAAGTCACCAGATCACCAAATCACCGAGTCACCAAGTGCCGAGCGGCGACACGGTGGGTGTAGCTCAATGGTCAGAGCGCCGGACTGTGGCTCCGGAGGCTGCGGGTTCGAGTCCCGTCATCCACCCCACCTTCAGTCTCCGCGGTCGGTTTCAACACCCCATGTGATGTCCGCGTTCAGAGTGTGTGAAAAAAATGCGACGTTTCATCGCAGAGCACGCAGAGTTCGCCGAGAATCCGTAGAATGTTCTTCTCTGCGGTCTCGGCGGTTAGCGGTTTCTTCACACGCTCTTCAGACGGACCAAGGCCGGCTCAAGCCGGCCGCCACGGGTTTTCAAACCTGTAGCATCGTGCGACCGGGCCTGCGGAAAGATCGATATGCGCGCACTGATTGCTGACGACGATCGCGCGACGACCGAGATTCTCTCGAAGACGCTGCAACAATGGAACATCGACGTCACGGTCGCGCATGATGGCAACGCGGCCTGGGATCTCCTCGGCGCGGGCGACGGACCGTCGCTGGCGATTCTCGATTGGATGATGCCGGGCGTCGACGGCGTAGAGCTCTGTCACCGCATCCGCGATGATTCATCCCTTGCGCACATGTACGTGATCCTGCTGACGGGGCGGGACAGCCGCGCGGACATCGTGGCCGGTCTCGATGCCGGAGCCCACGACTACGTCGTGAAACCGTTCGACGTCGAGGAACTCCGCGCGCGTATCAACGTCGGCATCCGCGTGCTCACGCTGCAGGAACGCCTGGCCGAGCGAGTAGCCGAGCTGCAAGCGGCGCTGAAAAACGTGAAGCAGCTCAGCGGCCTGCTGCCGATTTGCAGCTACTGCAAGCGCATCCGGAGCGACCAGAATTATTGGGAACAAGTGGACCGCTACGTCGCACAGCACTCCGAAGCCGAGTTCAGTCACGGCATCTGTCCTGAGTGCTTCAAGACGGTGATCGCCCCGTTCGAGCGCTGAAAGGGCAGGAAAGACGATCACCTCACGTCGGCATCGGCGGGAGCCGCGGGAGGCGCGAGCGGCGGCAGCGCCGGAAGCGCCGGCGCCGGCGAGGGTTGGGGCACCTCTTCCCATTGAACGACCAGGCGCGACAGTTGGGCCCCGAACACAAACGCGGCGACCGTCGCGCCAACCAGCATCAGCAACGCGAGTGCGACGGTCACCAGCACGGCGCGCGCCGCCCTCGACGCTTTCGACGCGGTCCGCCTGAGACCGAGCTCGTCTGCGGCCTTGTCGATCGCACGCTCGTCAATGACGCTCGCCGACCGATCGTAGCCGACTGAGAGGGCTCGGTCGCACACCAGATTCACGACGTGCGGTACGCCACGCGACAGCTTGTACACGCGCGCCATCGCCCCATCCGAAAACTCGACGCGTGGATTGCCGCCGGCGACCGCGAGACGGTGCGTGATGTAACCGATGATTTCATCTTCCGCCAGCGGGCCGAGCGCCAAACGCCGCGAGATCCGCTGATGGAGTTGGCGGAGCTCCGGCCGCTGGAGCAGCGCCAGCAGACTGGGTCGGCCCACGAGCACGACTTGCAGGAGCCGCGGGCTCCCGCCGGCGTCGGACAGCACGGGGAGCTGCCCAAGGACGTCGGCCGGCAGATCCTGTGCTTCATCGATCAGGACGACGGCGAAGGCCTGGAGGGCGGCAAGCGAGCGAAGAAAATCGCCAAGCGCCGCGGTGAGATCGCTCCGCGACGCCTGGGCGAGGCGGCCGCGCGCAAGATCGTGGCGCGCGATCACGCCGAAGTCGACCAGCAGCGTCTTCAAGAGATCGTCAACCGCCTCGAACCGGTCGACGACCAACGACGTCACCGTCCGCCGATCGAGCTGGTCGATCACGGCGCGGCACAACATCGTCGTGCCGATGCCGACCTCGCCGGTCACGACGGCCACGCCCTCGCGCCGTCCGATGGCATCAACCACCTCGTCGGCCACGCGATCGTGGGAGGCGCTGTGATACAGGAATTTCGAGTCCGACGACAGGCTGAACGGCTTTTCGTCGAGCCCGTAGAACGCCTCGCAGGTGAGCGGGGCACTCAGTGCCGGCGCGTGACTTCGCGAACGATGCGTGCGCGCGACGCGGGGCGGTTCGGCCGCTGCGACCGGCGGCGGCGCGCCGCCCGCGCGCTCCGGAGCGACGGGAAACAGCTCGAGCAAGGGGCGCGGGCCACTCTCAGGCGACGCGGTCGGGGTCCGGGGTGGAAATAGCGCGGCCGGCGCGGGCTCTGCGGGCTCCGCCGCCGGCGGCAACCCGCTCCGCTCCTCCCAATCGCCGGGGTCGCTGCCCGGCCCGCGATCGAATTTCGACAGATACGCGAGAAACTCGGAATCGGCGGTGAGCGGTGGCTTGGGAAGTCTGTCGTCCACGTTCAGACATTTATACCCGCAATTGCGTGGCGTTGCATTTTGGTCGCTCGATGAAATAGTGCTCTGAAAGGGAACATCGTGCACCATATCGAAACACAGTCTGGGCAATTAATTGCGTCTCAAAGACCTATAGCGATCATCAGATACATATTAATGATATTGTTGTCATATATACGAACATTTTGGGCTTTCTCGTGAGCGTCGGCGATGCACTTAAGACATTTTGAATCAATGACTTGCCTAGAAGAGAGAGCTTGGCGTCAAAGTTGCTCAAAACCCACCCTCGAACGGCAGCGGTGTAGCTGCGCGAACACGAGCGAGGGGTAGCTCCTTATGAGCATCGATTTGGTGGGCATGACGGCTTCGAATTGGCGCGCCGAGTTGCCGATGTTGACGGCTCGCCTCGTCACGTTGCGCGAGCCGATTCCACAGGACCTCGGGCCTCTGGTGGATCTTCTTTCCCTCGGCGACGCCTGCCGATTCGGTCTCGAAGAGCCGGTGAGCGACGTGCTCGTCCAGCGGTTCATCGAGCGGGTGCGACACGACCGCGCCGCCGGGCTCGCGTTCACTTACGCGGTGACGATCGGAGCCGCACACACCGTCAGCGGCCTGGTGCAAGTGCGGCAGCTCGATCCGGCGTTCGAGACCGCCGAATGGGAATGCACGCTCGCGCCTTCCTCGCGCGGCACCGGCGTCTTTCTCGAAACGGCGCGGCTGATCGGATCGTTTGCGTTCGGGTCGGTCGGCGCGCACCGCCTCGAGTCGCGCGTGCTGCTCAAGAACGGCCGTGGCAACGGTGCGCTTCGTAAGCTGGGCGCCGTGCAGGAAGGCATTCTCCGCCGGTCCCTTCGGCGCGGCGGCGAGTATCTCGACCAAGTGCTCTGGTCCATGCTCAAAGAAGACTGGGGCGAACGATGGGTATCGACGGCGCCGCGCGTGCACTAGCGTGAGC
>JAHFUJ010000004.1:7925-20240 GCA_023265105.1 Acidobacteriota bacterium | reverse complement strand
GATGAAGCATCTGCCGATTGCGAGCCGACTCTACATCGCCGCGGTGATTCTCACCGGGGGCGCGATGCTCGCCGTCTATCTGCCGCAGGTGCAGCTCGACAAGCCATCGCTCCTCGTCGCGCTGATGGTCCTGTCCTCGGCGGCCGCGGCGTTCAAGGTCACGCTTCCGCTCACCACGAGCGGCTCGACGATGTCGGTCTCGTACGCAGTCGACTTCGCGTCGCTGCTCCTGCTCGGCCCGCACGCGACGATGATCGTCGCCGCGGGCAGCGCGTTCAGCCAATGCAGTCTGAACAACAAGGGCAGCAATCCGTTCTACCGGACGCTGTTCAGCATGGCGACGCTCGTCCTGACGGTGCAGGGCGCGGGGCTTGCGTTCCGGCTCCTGAGCGTTCCCGGCGCGGCGGGGACGCTGACCGGCGTTGCGCGCCCATTGGTCGGCGCGGCGACGGTCTACTTCCTCCTCAACACGGGTCTCATCGCGACCGCCATCGCTCTGTCGTCGCGCGAACGGATCATCACCATCTGGCAGACCAATTTTCTCTGGAGCGCGCCAAGCTATTTCGTCGGCGCCGGCACGGCGGCGCTCGGCGCCGCCCTGGTCGTCCACACCGGCTACTGGATCGCGCCGCTCGGCTTCGCGCCGCTGTATCTCACCTATCGCACCTACAAGGTCTACATGGGGCGGATCGAGGACGAACAGCGGCACGTCCAACAGACCTCGGATCTTCACCTGGCGACGATCGAAGCGCTGGCGCGCGCGATCGACGCGAAGGATCAGACGACGCAAATGCACATTCGGCGCGTGCAGGTGTACGCGGCAGGTCTTGCGAAAGCCGCCGGTCTGTCACAATCGGAGATTCAAGGCGTCAAGACGGCGGCGCTGCTGCACGACATCGGCAAACTTGCCGTGCCCGAGCACATTCTGTCCAAGCCCGGACCGCTGACGCAGGAAGAGTTCCAGAAGGTCCGGATTCATCCGCAGGTGGGAGCCGAAATCATCGCGGCGGTGCCGTTCCCGTATCCGGTCGCACCGCTGATCCTGAGCCACCACGAACGCTGGGACGGCAAAGGGTACCCGCAGGGGTTGAAGGGAGACCAGATTCCTCGCGGTGCCCGCATCCTCACCATCGTCGACTACTTCGACGCGGTGACGACCGAGCGGCCGTATCACAAGGCGCTCAACCATGAGAGCGCGATCGGGCTGTTGAAGCACGAGGTGGGCCGGGCGCTCGATCCCGATCTTGCGGCCACCTTCATCGAATTGCTGCCCTCGCTCGTCGCCGAAGCCGCGACCGAGGACTGCGTCGAGGAAGTGCCGGCCGAGCCGGAGCCGGAGGCGGCGGGCTCGACCGCGGCGGGATTGATCCCGGGCGCCGGCCACAGCGCCTTCGAAAACATCGCCCTCGCGCACCGCGAGATTTACGCCCTCTACGAGATCGCCCAGTCGATGGGCACCAGCCTCGGCGTCGCCGACACGATGGCGCTGATCTCGTCGAAGCTGACCAAGATCATCCCGTGGTCCGGCTGCTCGTTGTTCCTGCAGCAGCCGGACACCGACGTGCTGAAATGCCGGTTCGCGGTCGGAGTCGACGCGCCGCACCTGCTCGACTCGACGGTCAAGGTGGGCGAAGGCCTGGCCGGATGGGTCGCGCAAAATCGCCACATGCTCGTCAACGCGAACCCGCGCGTGACGTTCGAGGCGGTGGGCGTCGCTCACACGCAGTTGAACTCCGCGATCGTCTGTCCGCTGAACTTCAACGACGCCTTCATCGGCTGTCTGGCGCTGTACCACGTGGAGGCGAACCGGTACACGGAGGATCACAGCCGGCTGCTCGAGCGCATCGCCGAACAGGCGGGTGCCGTCATTCACAACTCGATCGTCTTCGAGCAGACGCAGGAAGACTCGCTCACCGATCCGTTGACCGGCCTCCCGAACCGGCGGTCGATGTTCGTCCACCTCTCGCGCGAGCTGGCGCGCGCCGAACGGCTCAAGAGCGAGGTCGCGATGATCGTGATGGACGTCGACGGCTTCAAGGCGATCAACGACACCTACGGCCATCACGTCGGCGACCATGCGCTGCGGCAGGTCGCGATGGCGCTGCAGGGCGCGCTCCGTCCCTACGATCTGTGCGTCCGCTATGCGGGCGACGAATTCATCGTCGTCCTCGCCGAATGCTCGCGGCAGGCGGCCGAGAGCAAGCGCCGCGAGCTGCAGCAGCGCGTCTCCGCCATCGAGTTCGAGGCACGGCCCGGCAAGCTGTTGCGGCTCGGCGCGAGCGCCGGCGCCTCGGTGTTCCCGCACGACGGCACGACGTACGAGGCGCTCCTCGCCGACGCCGACCACAGCATGTATCGCGACAAGGCGGCGCGGCGCGGACACCTGGGGATCCCGCGCACGCCCGCGCCCGCCGACTTCATCACCACCGACATGCCGGAGACGATCGAGCCGATCCGAACGAGGGAACGCCGCGGCACGCCGGCCCTACTTCCGCCAACTGTCTCGTAAGAGGATCAACCAGGGATTCGGGATTTGGGATTCGGGATTTGGATAGGGGTGTGGAAGCTCACTCGATGATGATCGGATCGCGATACTTGGCCTGGACGGCCAGAATCTCCTCGAAGTGCTCCAAGAACACGTCCACCACTTGAGGATCGAACTGGGTGCCGCGCCCCTCGCGCAGGATGCGGATCGCCTCGTCGTTGGAGAACGCCCGTTTGTAAGGCCGTTCGCTCGTCACCGCATCGAAGACGTCGGCGACCGAGCAGATGCGGCCCCACAACGGAATGTTCTCTCCGGCGAGCCCGGTGGGGTACCCTTCACCATCCCATCGCTCGTGGTGGTAGAGCGCGATCACGCGGCCGGCTTGCAGCACTTGAGACGTTGAGTTGTCGAGAATGAGGCTGCCGATCGTCGGGTGCCCGCGCATCACGCTCCACTCGGGGCCATCCAGACTCGACGGCTTGCGCAGAATGGCGTCCGGCACGGCGATCTTGCCGACGTCGTGCATGCGGCTGGCGTGCAGGATCAGCTCCACCTCTCCCGGCGGCAGCTTCATGCCGCGGGCGATCACGGCGCAGTACTGGCTCATCCGCTGGATGTGTCTGGCGGTGACCTTGTCCTTGTACTCGGCGACGATCGCCAGGCGCTCCACCGTATCGAGCTGCGCCAGATACGCGAGGCGCTGCGCCTCGGCCATCTCTTCCAGCGCCAGGCGGAGATTCGCCGTCCGCTGCGCGATGATCTCCTCGAGATGTGCCTTGTAGTTCTTCAAGGCGTCTTGCGCGTCCTTCATCTTCAACAGCGACGCCGAACGAATGCGGAGCTCGGTTTCATCGACCGGCTTGGCGATGAAATCGTTGGCCCCGGCCTCGACGGCGCGCAGCCGATCCTCTCGGCTCGCCATGGACGTGACCATGATCACCGGGACATCGCTGCCGTACGAGTCGCGACGGATGCGGCGACACACCTCGAATCCGTCCAGGCCAGGCATCACCACGTCGAGCAGCACCAGATCGACGCCGAGCCGCAGCTTGGCGAGCCCCTCGATGCCGTCGCGAGCCGGCTCGGTGTCATGCCCCAGCGCCCGGATCAGCACCTGCGTGATGGTCCGGGTCGTGTCGTCATCGTCCACGACGAGGACGCGCTTGCGCTGGTTGGTTGCCGACTCACTCATGCGAAAACCCTCGGTTGGGGCTTCTGCGATCCCAAGAGGACTCTACCACTGAGAACTCGGAATAGAGACGGGGGGACACGGGAAGGTCATCATCGGTTTCGGTGACCTCCGTTGTTTGGATCCGTGACCTCCGTGGTAGTGCTTTTGTCGCAAGTGCGTGCGGGACCAGAACGCAGGCACGACGCTACTCGGTTACGACCCGCCGAATCGCCTCGACGCCGGCGTCCAGCTCTGCGATGAGCGCCTCACATCGATCGAACGACCCGCTGCGCACCGCCTTGACGAGCTCGGCGCAACTGCGCGCCACCGACGCGGCGCCGACCATCGACGCGCTGCCCTGCAGCGTGTGGGCCACGCGGTACGTGAGGTCGCCGTCCCGCCGGGCCACCGCGTCCCGCAGTGCGTTCAGTCGAGTCGAGGTGTCCTGCAAGAATATCTCAAGCACGTGCGCCGCGAGCCCCGGGGACCCTTTGGCTTCGAGCCGGCGCAGATGCTCCAGCACCTCGGCTCCCACGTCTGGTGTGGTGCCGGCGTCGACCGAAGGCGCACTGGTGGTCGTCTCGGCCGGCTTGGTCGTCCCGCCCTCGGTCGGCCGCGCCCGGCTCACGCGCCGGCGCAGCGTCAAGACGCCGACGATCAGCGGCACAGCGACGAGAGCAACAAGGATCCAGCCGGTCACGACGGCATCACTCTCGGGATTTCAGGCGCTCCAAACTGCGCCTGCAGAAATCGACGAGTTGCTCCACGCTCAACTCCGACGCAAACTCTTCGGTCAGCTCGAGTGTGTGCCGCTCCCAGTCGCGCACCACGTTCTGGTATTCGTGGCAGGCGCGCTCGATGTCGCCGCGGTCGCGGTAGAGGTTCCCGAGCCAGAAGTGCGCCAGCGCCAGCGAGTCGTCCAGATACAGCGCCCGGCGGAGCGCATGACGGGCATCGTCCAGGCGGCCACGGCGCGCCGCAATCATACCCAGAAGCAAGTGAGCGCGCGGCTCGAGATCGCTCAGCCGCAGTACCCGTTCGGCCTGCTCGAGGGCCTGATCGTACCGGCCCCGATGCGCATAGACCCCACCGAGCAGCAGCTGGCCCGGCACGAACGCAGGACTGGACTGCGTCAAAGAATCGAGCGACACCTCTGCCTGCGTCCAGTCACCCGCGCGGAACGCGGCCAGGCAGCGCTCGTACTGCCCGGCGGCCCCCGCCGACCCGCCTGGCGCGTTGGAGACCGCTGCGGCTGCTTCACGCCCTTCGACGAGCTCAGGGCGTGGTAAGCCTGTCGAACCACGCAGCCTCGGAGCTGGTGGGTGCATCGACGCCTGGACCGTCCGGCGGCGCGACCCCGACGATCGCGCAGGTATTCTGGTCGGCCCGTCTGTGGACCGCGAGCGCGACGGCTTCTTCGGGGTTCGCCGCTCCGCCACGTCCGGACGCGAGGCCACTTTGCGGTAGCAGAAGGCTCCCTCGTGCTCGACCAGCGTGAACCCGTCGGCCATCTGCCAAAGCGACTCGGAATGCCCGAGCAGCAGATAGCCCCCCGGGGCCAGCGCCTCGTGGAGCCCGCGCACAAGGCGGCGCGTCACCTCGGGTCGGAAATAGATCGCGACGTTCTTGCAGAACACGGCGTCGTGACCTGAGGAGGGCCGCGGCATCGCTGCCTGCGTCAGGTTTCCGTACTCAAAGCGAACCGAACCTCTGACCTCTTCCTTCAGGCGGAAATTCGGTCCGTCGGGCCGGAAGTACCGCTCCAGCCAATCACTCTCCACGTTGCGCAGCGCGCGCGGGGAATACACACCTCGCCTCGCCGCGTCGAGCACCTCCGTATTGACATCCGTTCCGACGATTTCGAAGGTCCAATTGGGGTACGCCGAATACCACCCCATGTCCCACAGCGTGAGCGCGATTGAGTACGCCTCTTCACCGCTCGAGCACCCGGCGCTCCAGATCCGAAGCGCCGGCTTGGCTTCGGCGCCCCGCTCTCGGCCCCGCTCGGCAAGAAGCGTGGGCAGGATGTGGCGCCGGAGCAACCGAAACTGCGACGGATCCCGGAAGAAGCAGGTTTCGGTGATGGTCACGAGATTGATGAGCTTCCGGAACTCCTCATCGATCATCGGGGCGGACCGGCCGCGAAGCCGATCGTAGTACTCGTTCAGCTGGTCGAGGCTCAACTGCTGCATGCGCGCACGCAACGACGCCGACAACGACGCTCGCTGACTCTCGTCGAAGTGGAGTCCGCACCGGTCCTCGATGAGATCGCGAAACCGGACGAACTGCTCCGGCGACAACGTGTCGGCTGGCGCGACGCGGCCGGCGGGCACGGTTCGATGCATCATCGTACCAGCGAGCGGATGCGCTCCACATGAAGCGCGTTCATGCTCCGGATCAAGCCAGATGGAGGCAGCACGTGCTGGGCGGCACCGAGTTCGATCGCCGCGCGCGGCATCCCGAAGACCACGCAACTCTCTTCGTCCTGGACGTGCGTCACGCCTCCCGCTTGCCGGATGGCCAGCAGGCCGGCGGCGCCGTCCGATCCCATTCCCGTCAGGAGTATCCCGGCGGCGCGGGCGCCGTAGACCTTCGCCAGCGACTTGAAGGTGACATCCACCGATGGACGGTGGCCGTTCACCGGGTCGCCTTCTGACAGGTGCAGCCGCCCATCGGGCTGAACAACCAGGTGCGCCCAGTCCGGCGTAAACAGCACGCGGCGCGGCAGGATCGCGTCCCCTTCCTCGGCAACTCTCACAGGCAACAGACAGCGCTGCTGCAACCAGCGGAGCAGGCCCGTCATGAAGCCTTCGGCCATATGTTGGATGACAAGGACCGCGAGCGCGTAAGTCGCCGGCAGCGATGAGAGCAACTCCTCGAGCACGCGAGGGCCGCCAGAGGAAGCGCCGATGGCCACGACGTCGACGGCCGGGCGGGCGGCCACGCCGACACGCGTCCGCAGCCGTTGCCGGGCCAGCGCGTATGCGCCGTGCATGTGGGTGACCACAGGAACCTGGGCCAGCACCTTGACCTTTTCGACGAGCGGGCCGGCCACGGCCTCCCAGCCTTTGTCCGGCACGAGCGTCGGCTTGTCCATGATGTCGAGCGCCCCGGCGGCGAGCGCGTCGGGACGCGAATACATGCCTTCTCGATCGAAGTAGGAGCTGAAGAACAGCACGGGCGTCGGATGGTACGCCATGATGCGCTCGGTGGCTTCCATGCCATCCATGCCAGGCATCACGAGATCCATCGTGACCAGATCCGGTCTGAGCTGCGCGGTCAGCTCGACGGCCTCGCCGCCATCGGCCGCCATACCCACGACCTTGATGGCCGGATCGGATTCCAGCATGCGCTTGAGGATTTCGCGCACGACGACCGAATCGTCGACGACGAGCACGCGGACTTCCGGCTGGCCGGGCGCGACGATCTCAGGCATGCCCAGTGCGACCCACCTGGCGCGGCGACTCGAGTGGCGGCACGCTCGGTTCGGCGCCGCGGCCGATCAAGCGCCGCACGGTTTCGAGGAGCGCGATCTGATCGAACTCTCGCTTGTTGACGTACGCGTCGGCTCCCACCTCGAATCCCCGTCGGCGGTCGTCGATCGAGTCGCGCGCCGTGACGATGATCACCGGAATATCACGGAGGCGTTCATCGGCGCGCAGCCGGGCCGTCAGCTCGAAGCCGTCCATATGCGGCATATCGACATCAGCGATGACGAGATCCCATTCCTGCTGCCGCAGCACGTCGAGCGCCTCGGCACCATCGTGCGCAATGTCTGTCTCGTAGCCCGCGGCGAGCAGGATATTTCTCTGCAGTTCGCCGGCAACGAGCGAGTCTTCGACCACGAGCACCCGGTGTGGCCGAACCGGCGCACGTTTTTGGGCGGCCGGGACGGTGGTCTGGACCGCCGTCGATCGAACGGCCAACGCGAAGAGCGCCTGGACGTCCAGAATGGGCACGATATCGCCAGTTCCAAGGATGGCGGCGCCCGCAAACGTCCGCTGACTTCGCAACGGGCCGCGCAGCTCCTTGAAGACCAACTCCTGTTCCTCATGGACGGCATCGACGAGGAAGCCGAAGCGGCCGACGCCCGCCTCCGCCACCAGCGCGGTCTGGCGCAGCCCTGGCGCCGCGGTCGGTGGAAGCTGGAGGAGACCGCTCAGCGTCGCCAGCGGAATGCTTTCGCCCGCGACCTCGATGACGGGACCTTGCTGAAGCTGGGGAATCCGATGCGCCGCCAGCTGCAGAATACGCCGCACCGCCGAGGTCGGGATCGCGAAGAGCTCGTCGCTCGCCTCGACCAGCACCACGCGCAGCAGCGCCAGCGAGAGCGGGAGATCCAGGACGACCGTCGTGCCCTGATCCGGCTCCGACTGCACGCGAACGGCGCCGCCCAGGCGCACCACGACGCTCTTGACCACATCCATGCCCACGCCGCGGCCCGAGACGTCAGTGGCCGACCGTCGCGTGCTGAATCCCGGCTCGAAGATGAGCTCGAGCAGTTCCGCACTTGTCCACCGCTCCAGTTCCGCCGCGGACCCAATCCCGTGTCGTGCCGCCGCCGCCCGCAGCTCGACCGGGTCGATGCCGCGGCCGTCGTCCCGCACGATCACGAGAATCCGATTGCCCTGCTGTTCCGCCGAGATCACGATCTCGCCGGCAGCGGGCTTCCCACGGCGTATGCGTTCACCGGGCGGCTCGATGCCGTGATCGATCGCGTTGCGAATCAAGTGAATCAACGGATCGGCCACCTGCTCGATGATCTTCTTCTCGAGCTCCGTCTCCCGGCCGCGGATCGTCAGATCGACGTCCTTGTCGAAGGATCGGGCCAGATCGCGCACGGCGCGCGGAAACGCATCGAACACCGTTGAGAGCGGCAGCATCGTCAACTCGATCACGTTCTGCCGGAGCTCTTCGGTGATGAGGTTCAGGCGCACTCGGTCATCGCTGAAGTTCGCCAGCAGATCGCGCATCCGCCGGCTGATGCTGTCGAGCGCGTCGGCGTACTCGCCAAGTGGCGTGGCGGGGCCACCCGTCGCGGCCCCTGGCGTCAGCCGTGCTTCGCGTACGCGATCTTTCAGGTGGCTCAGCGCCACCTCCACGCGCCGCAACTCGTCGTGTCGCTCGGAGGCCTTGAGGCTCTGGATGACCATTTCCGGCGCCAGATTCGCCAGCCCGTCGAGCTTTTCCACCGGCACGCGAAGCGACTGACGCGGTCCGGGCGGACGGCCGCCGGGCGCGAAGTCGGACGGGCTGCTCGCCGCGGCTTCGGCCGGGGCGCCGGCCGGCCCCTTCACCACTCCGCCGGCCTGTCCTTCGGGTGTGGGAGCCAGGGCGGCAAGCCTTTGGCAGAGTTCGGCGATGTCCATCGGCTCCAAACGACCGCGTGCCAGCTGCTCGACCCGCGTCGACAGCACGTCGAGGGCGCCGAAGAGAAGATCGAAGGCGCGGGCGTCCAGTACGCCGGGATCGCGCTTGGCCACGACGAACAGATCTTCCAGCTGATGGGCAACCTGCGACATGTCGGTCAAGCCAAGCATGAGGGCCGAGCCCTTCAGGCTGTGGGCCTGCCGGAACACTTCCGCCATGGCGTCGTCAGTGCCAGGCGCCTGTTCGAGGCGCAGCAGGGCGCCGCTCAGCGACTTCACACGGTCGCGGGCTTCTTCAACGAATTTGCCGACGAAGGCGGACGCGTCGAGCGAGCTCACGTCGGCAGTCCTTCTGGGCGGTTCGCGAGTCTGGCCGGATCCATCAGCAGGAATACTTCATCGCCGCGAACGCCCGCGGCAAAAAACGTTCCGGCGCCCCGCGCGGCGCGAAGCGACGCCGGCATCGGCGCGAGCGCGCGGATCGCGCAGGGAAGAACCTCCACGACGCGCGCGACCCGGAGCCACGCGCTCCGCTTCCCTCGACCCCATCGCAGCCAAGGGCCCTCCGATCGGCGACCCGTGAAGTATTCCTCGAGGTCGATCCACTCCTCTGACGCACCGGTGTGGCCGGCCGAAGCGGCGTGCGACTCCGGCGCCAGGAGACGCGCCACTTCCGAGGCCGGCAACGCCATCAGGCAATCGGCGGCCTCGAACAGCAGCAGCGCGACGACCGGGCTCGGGTCGAGCTCCTGGACGCCACCGCCTCGCCGGCCGCGCGGACTTATCTTTCTCATATCTTCACGACCCGATCGAGGTCAAGCAATCCCATCAGCCCTTCCCGCACGCGTACGGTGCCTACGAAGCACGCGGCGCGTTCGGCCGGCCACGTGGCAGGCGGCGGTCCTATCTGACCCGGATCGATCGAGTAGATGTCGGCGATCGAATCCACCACCAACCCGAGTGGGTCGGCGAAACCGCGGAGCGCGACGAGGATCGCCGATTCAGTCGGCGCCTGCGCCGTCAGACCCAGAATCGTCCGGACATCGAGAGCGCAGATAATCTCGCCGCGAAGATTGACCAGCCCGGCGACGCCCGGCGGGGCGCCGGGCACGCGGCGGAGGCGCGTGAAGTGCGCGACTTCGCGCAATTGGAGCAACGGAAGGCCGTAGACCTCGGGACCCAGAAAGAACCCCAGATAGGGCACGCGCTCCTGCTCGGCGGGCACGGCCGCGCCCGCTTCCCGCTGGCGCTCCATGGCCTCGAGAATTTCATCCGGGCCAGACTCTGGGGCGGGAGGCTCGGCCTCGTCGTGTGCCATGGCGCAGCCGCTACAGCTTGAACTCTCTGATCCGCGTCTTGAACTGGTCCGCCAGCAGATTCAGCTCGCCCACTGAGCTCGCCGACTGCTTCATGCCGGCCGCGGACTGCTTGGTGACCTCGGCCACCTCGCGCATCGTCTGGACGATCTGCTCGCTGGCGCTCTGCTGCTGCTGGGTGGCGAAGGTGATCTGACGAATGGCCTGGGTCGTCCGGTCGACCATCTGAATGATCTCTTCGAGGCTCCCGCGGGCGCGGGTCGCGAGCGAGACGCCGTTCTCGACTTCCTTGACGCCCTGTTCGGTGGCCAGCACCGAGGTATTGGTCGCGGATTGGATCTCGACGACAATGCCTTTGATCTCCTCGGCCGACTCGCGCGTCCGCTCGGCCAGCCGCCTCACTTCGCTGGCCACGACCGCGAAGCGCTTGCCGTGCTCGCCCGCCGCGGCCGATTCGATGGCCGCGTTCACCGCCAGCAGATGGATTTCGCCGGCAATATCTTTAATCAGGTTCAGCACTTCGGATATGCGCTGCGAGCGCTCGCCGAGCAGCAGCGTCTTGCCCGAGATGTCCGCCACGCGCCGGCGGATTTTTTCCATCGCCTCGAGGGCCTCGCCGACCGAATCGTAACCGGCGTGCGCCGCGTGCGCGCTGTCGTCGGCGATCTTCTCCACCGACGTGGCGCTTTGCGCAATCTGTTTGGCCGTGTTCGTCAGCTCCTCCATCGTCGCGGTGACTTCGGAGATCGACGCCGCTTGCTGGACCGAGCCCGACGCGTGTTCCTCGGCGTGCGAGAGCACCTGCGTCGAGGCGCCGGTGATCTGGAACGCCGCCTGCTGCAGCTCCTGGATCAAGGCGCGAAGCTGGGCGGACATGTCGTTGGCGGCCTGGGCCAGCATGCCCAGTTCGTCGTGACGCGACAGCGAGAAGCCGTGCGAGAGATCGCCCGAGGCAATCGAGCGCAAGAAGGGCACCAGCGCCAGAATGGGGCGCGAAAACTGGTTGGCCCAATAGAGGGCGCCGCCGGCGGCGACCGTGGCCAGCACGACCGACATGATCACGATCGTCCACATCAGGCTGACGAGCGGCGCGAACGCCACGTCGGTGCGCATCAGCAGCGCCACGCGCCAGGTTCCGGGCAGATACGGCCGGCGCTCGCTCGTGGCATAGCCCATGAGAAACGTGGCGTCGCGCACATCGAGCGTCGCGCTGCCGGCCGGCGTCCTCGCCGCCACCTGCTCGAGGCCCTCCAGGCCCAAACTATCGACGCGGGTCTTGCCAGCCTCCCACCCGCTCAAGAACGGCGGCGCGCCCAGAATCATGCCCCGCGTGTCGGCCAGCACCAGGTAGCCGCGCTCGTTCTGTCCCTCGGGGACGACCTTCACGCCCTGCAGAATCTCGACGACTTTCGGCCAGTCGAGGACGGCCACGAGCACGCCCACCGTCCTGGTGCGATCGAAGCTCGCCTGGACGGGCACCGCAACCGGCATTCCGACGCGGCCCGTCAGATCCTGCATCTGGGGCGATCCGGCCCAGGTTTCGCCCCGCCGCGCCGCCTGCAGCCACTCCCGGTCGCCCACCTCGCGCCCGCGCAGGCCCGGCAGCGTCGACGAGATGACCGTCCCCGCGGCGTTCGCCACCCACAGCTCCTGGTGGAGATCGAAATTGCGCTTCGCGTCCTGGAGAAACTGCAGGACCCGTCCGTCGGCGTCCCCGGTCACCGTGTCGTCCTGAATCAAGCGAAGCTGCGACCAGCCCCGCAGGCTCTGCTGCCGGTCCAGCAGCAGGCGCTCGAGCTTCTCGTCGGTCTGCGCGGCGAGCGTGGCCAGGTTGAAGCGGATGCTCTGCTCGAGGGCGCCGCGCGCGCTGCGGTAAGCGATCAACCCGGTTAGCGCGATAGGCAACAGCGACAGGGCCACCGACACGAGCGCCAGATGCCACCTGATACTCAACCGCATGTGCTAGTGCTCCAG
>JAHFUJ010000004.1:0-7825 GCA_023265105.1 Acidobacteriota bacterium | reverse complement strand
CAAGGGCACCGATCGGTAGTACTCCAGTTTCAGAACAACCTGCGGGTACGGCCGGTAATTGATACCTGCCAGATGACGCACTTCGGCGCGCTGCAAGCGCGGACTCTCGAGCTGCTCGGCGCGGTAAAACCCCAACCAGTCCGGATTGAGTCGGACGGCGGGCTGCACGTAATAGCCAGACCTGGTCACCCCTTCCGACCGGCCGTGCGCGTACTCGCTGTTGAGCGAGAAGCGACCGACTTCGAGTTGCTCTTCGAAGCCCGCCACATTATCCTCGGCCAGTTCCTCGCCGAGCATGCCCGCGTGGCCCCGGTACACATCGCCGGCCACGTCCAGACGCTTGAGCGCCCCGCTGGCCGGGAACCGCACCTGCACTCGTCCACCCCACGCCTTGCCGTTCCGAAGATCGGTCAGGCTGTTGCCCTCGAAGTCGTTGTTGGCCGCGTACAGCTTGTACGCCACGCCGAATTCCGACGCTCGAACCGGTGTGGCGACTGATCCCTGCACCGTCACGCCGACCAGTTCCGGCGGGAACAGCTCGCGGAGGTAGATAGGCAGGTCGGTCGAGTACGTCAGATTCGGGTAATGATTCTGCCACCAGTACTGAGGTGACAGTTGCTTTCCGACGCGGACGCCCACATAGCGGTTTTGATTGTATTCCATCCAGCCGTTCTCGACGGCAACCTGTCCTTCCCCGCTGACGTCGGTCGGCGCGGTTGACGTCGCTTCATGGCCGCTCCTCTCCGCGACCGCTTCCGGGTGATGGGGAGCGTTCTGCAATTCCAGCTCGGCGAAGAAATTGAAGCGCCCGAGCTGTTTTCCCAAGAGCAACCCGAGATGATCCTGCTGAAAGGCGTTGTTGGTCTCGGACCCGTCGTTGAAGAACCGGAAGTTCGAGTACCCGTTGAGGTTGACCTTGCCCAGCAGGGTCTCCCGCACCGAGTTCACCGAGTCCTGCTGCGTCTTGGCTTCCTGCTCGAGATCGTCCTTGGTCGCCGACCCGCCTTGCCTCCGCTCCAGCTCGCCGACCCGCTGGAGAAGTTGGGCGATGGCCGCCTGTTGGGTGGCCAGCTGGGCCCTGAGCGCCGCGATGTCGTCCTGTTGCGCCCACGCGGGCCGGGTGAGGGCGATGAATACGATGGCCGCCAGGGGGAGAATGCGCTTCATCGTCTGCTCCTTCTCTTATTGCAGCCATTTGCCGCCGGGCAGGCTGCCGCTAGTCAGAGTTATCGGCCGTTGGGTCCCGGCCTACAAGGCGGGTGGGTTAATTAATGCGGACAGCCCTTGAAATCGGCCACTCGCAGGCCGCTTGGCACGCGCTCCGGTATCAGCTTGCAAAGGTTCTTCCCGTTCACGCGCGCATCCAGCAAGCCATCTCGAATGAAGGTGACCAGATCGTTGAATTCACGCTGGCTCAAGTGAATCGGCCGTTTAATCAGCGGGTCGAGCAATTCTTTCGGGACCGGCGGCCCAAGGTGATGGGTGAGATCTCTGGGCACGCCAGCCCTTTTGGGATCGTATTTTCGCGCTGATTCGAACACGTTCAAGTGGAAGCGGATGGCGTCCTCCAAGTTGATGAAGGCCCCGTTGTGGAAAAACCCGGGCGACACGGCGAGGTTTCGGAGCGGAGCCGTGCGGAATTTGTAGCGATCTCCCGGGTCAAGGGTTCGCTCCTCGCGGCCGAAATCCTCGTCATGTCCCGGCCCGGCGAAGATCACGTTGCCCTTGCCGACCCCGAAGGATGGCGCGATTTGAGGGACCCCGATCACGCGTTCCTGGAAGTCGCTGAACATCTCGTTCGACTGGCCATCCACCTTGTGGCATTGCACGCACTTCGCCTTGCCGAAGAACACAAGCGCCCCACGTTTTTCCGGCGGCGTCATGGCGTCCCGGTCCCCTCTTGCGAACTGGTCGATCGGGGCGTCGGCAAACACCAACGTGAATTCGAATTCGGCGATCGCCTTGCCAAACATGAAGAAGTCGATGTTGTGGTCGGGATTCCCGTCGGGGACCACGGCGACTTGGGCGAAGACGTTGTGGAAAAGGCGACGATAGGCTGGTATCCCATTCAGGATCTGCAAGGACCTTTGCCGGATGGGCTCGTTGCGGGTTCCCGTCGAGGGGTCCGGCAGCGGCACTGTCTGGCCCCTGTCATCGTCGAACTGGCAGAAGTCGGGCCCCAACGCCGGGTCGGGGATTGTGTGAACGTGAGGCGGCGGACAAGTCCCGGTGAAGCCGGCCACTTCGATCTGCTCTGTCGGAGGCATGTGCGCCTGAGCCTGCAGCAGATGGGTGACGTTGTGGAGGTCGTCGTTGGACTTTGAGAAACGGTCCGGAGTGAAGGGGAAGTTGTCCTCTGGAACAGGAAAACTAAAGCCCAGCGAATTGTCGAAAGGATCCCCAGACACCGAATTGAACCGTCCATTCCACATCATGGCGGGGTAGAGGGCCGTGTTGACAACGAGCGGCGAACGCCGCTGGTTTCGCGGTCCGTGACGGCCCGGGCCCACGACGTTGCTGTGGCCCTCACCCACGACACCGTTGTTCTGAACGCCGATCGCCATGCTTTGCGAATCGCCAAAGCCATGCGTGGGCGAGTGGCATCCGCCGCATGTATTGTCCTGACGGAGCGAATGAACGTTGTCGAACCACAACATCCGGCCGAGGTCGGCAAGCCTTGTGTTGATCGGTCGGCCCAAATTTGCCCTCAGCCGTCTCCGAAACGTGCGTTCGATGTCGCCTGTGAATCCGGCGTGCGACAGCACGGCGGCCAAGTCACGATCCAGGTGGCCGCTGGAATCTCCTGCCGCGTACACCACCGCCGCCGCCGCCGGGAGGCCGGGCGTCCGCCACACCCAGATCAGGGCACACGCCCAAAGCAGCGTCGCCACCACGATCAGTTTTCCGACTCGCATAGCCTCAATCTCCTTCAGTGCTTCGATCGTCACGGCACGGTGTCGCCGACGGACTGGTCACGAAGAAGTGCAGAATCTACAGTGCAATCTAAGCGCCAGGCATATGAGAGACGTCATTAACGAGCTAAGTGTATGCTTAAGAACGTATTATAGCTCATATCGAAGTTTTAAAGTCCTTCTTTTATCGTTATTTTACTTAGCAGTCAGCACGCAGCCATTTGCTACCGATTTGTTCGCGTCTGTTCCATTTAGGAACACGAGCCTCATCTCGCTAACCTTCGCGATCCTCACATATAACTCTTTTTATGACAGTAACTTAACTAGGCATGTGCGACGTGACAACTAACGCGTACCTAGTTCCTAGTCGAGACACTGAGGACGGAACCTAGCGGCCCGGCCCGGGGGTTAGAAACCTGCTCAAAGCCAACCCCGGTCAGGTTTCTGACCCCGGTCAGGTTTCTGACCCCGGTCGGGCTTTTGACCAGCTACAGGAAGGGGCTCCAATCTCGACCGATTTCGTGGCAAACACGTGCGGTTAGGGCTCGCTCTGTTGGTACTCCGGATCGCGGAGAACTCGCGAGGTGAGCGAAGCCATCGACGCCGGGCATGATGGGTATCAGTGATGATTAAGTCGTGACAAAGAGCAATCTTTAGCTAACTGTAACTGCCATAGTAGGATAATATTCCCTTCAGGGCTTGAGCGTGAAAGAACACCCGGACCTCCGCTACAGATGAATGAAGCCTCGTCCGGTCGGCGGGGCGCCCCCGATCTGCCCCGGAGGCTTGAAGCCTACATCGCAGTCGCGCTAGCGCTCTTGGTTGCAATCGAGATGAGCGCTGCTCTGCTCATCGCCAGGCGCGTCGTCACCAACGGCTCGTTCGATCGCGCTTCGAGAGACTTGGCGACCGCGCAATCCGCGTTCTACCGCATCGAAGACGACCGCGGCGAGTTCGCCGCCGCGCAGGCCTCGCTCGTCACGGCCCTGCCCCTGTTCCGCGCCTACTTGCCCGATTCTCGGCCAGCCAACGACCCGGGGAGCCTGGAGATGCTCGCCGAGGAGTGTCGACGACAGCTCAAGGCCGCGTTCTGTATCGTCACCGGTCGGGGGGGCAAACGGAGAGCCAGCTCGGGCTCGTCCGGCGCACAGGAGCCGCCGCCGGCGATCGTCCGGATGATCGCTGCGTCAGCCTCCGGGCGGCCCGGCCGCAACGTGACGGAATTGGGCGGGCAGCTGTTTGTCGTCGTCTCCGAGCCGGCGCGATTTGCCGAGGAAGTTCTCGGGACGCTGACGGTCGGTTACCCTCTTGACGACGCCGTGGCGCAGCAGCTCGCACACGTCACGCACTGCGAGGTGAACATCGTCGTGGGCCGCCGTCTGGCCGCAAGCAGCCTGACCGGCGACAGACGGAGCGCCTTTTCGACGTTCCTCGCTGCCGATCGACCGTTGTCGTTCGGCATCGCCGAGCGAACCGAGCGCGTAGGCGGAGGCGAGTATGTCGCAGGGGTGTTTCCGCTGTGGCCCGGCGGCTCATCGGACGCCGAGAGCCGGCTGGTTCTGCTCCAGGATTGGGCGCCCGACCAGCGCCATCTGAATCAGTTGCAACGCCAACTCTTCGCGGCGGGCGGGGCCATCTTCTTGGTGGCGCTTGCCGGAGGTCTGATCTTCGCCCGCCGCGCGAGTCTGAGTCATTGGTCCGATGAAGCGACAAAACGCGACGACGAGCTTCAGCAGCCGCAGAAGATGGAGGCTCTTGGGCGTCTGGCGGCGGGCATCGCGCACGACTTCAACAACCTGCTGACCGCCATTACCGGCTACAGCGAGCTTGTGTTGCACCGTCTGGCCCCGCAAGATCCGGCGCGGAGTGAGGTAGAAGAGATTCTTGCGGCGACCAATCGCGCCGCCGAGCTGATCAGACAACTGCTGGCGTTCGGCCGGCCCCAGGATGCGTCGCCGCGCATTCTGGCACTCGATGAGGTCATCACGACCACTGAGCGGATGCTGCGACGGGTGATCGGCGAAAACATCGAGCTCGTCGTGTCAAGTGGACGTGACATCGGCCGTGTCCGCGCAGATCGCAGTCAGATCGAGCAGGTGCTCCTCAACCTGGCGGTCAACGCCCGCGATGCCATGCCGAACGGCGGCACGCTGCGGATCGGGCTGGAGAACGTCGTCAAGGATCTACCGCCGCACGACGTCTTGCACGTCTCGGCGCCGAAACACTATGTATGCCTGTCGGTCGCCGACACCGGACACGGCATGGATCGCGAGACCGCCGCGCGGATCTTCGAACCGTTCTTCACGACGAAAGAGGCCGGACGGGGCACGGGGCTCGGCCTGGCGATCGTCTACGGCATCGTGGAAGGGGCCGGAGGGATGATAGAGGTGGAAACCGAGATGGGACGCGGGACGACTTTCCTCGTGTACCTCCCGCAAACGGCCGACGACGAGCCGTCCGATCGCGTGGCGAGCGCGGTCGAACCTGGCGCGCCAGCTTTGGAGGCGGGCGGGAAAACCGTCCTGCTCGTTGAGGACGATCAGCGACTCAACATGCTCATCGGCCACACGCTTCGTACGATCGGCTACCGCGTGCTCGAAGCGGAGCATGGGGAGCAGGCCCTCGAAGTCGCTTTGGCGCACCGCGGACCGATCGATCTCCTCCTCACCGACGTCGTCATGCCTGGTATGAACGGCCACGTCCTTTCCGAGCGCGTCAGGTCGAACCGCCCTGAAACGCACGTCCTCTTCATGTCAGGATACTCCGACGATGCCGTGCTGAAGTACGGCGTCCAGGCGGCAAGCATGCCGTTCATCCAGAAGCCGTTTTCGATGGCCGCCCTGATCGCGAAGGTGCGGGACACGCTTCAGAGCTCGGGAACGGCGCACGCCACGAGCTAATGGGAACCCGAGCGGGCGAGGGGGTTCTCAACGATCCTGGTGCGGTCGCTTGAGCAGGTCCTTGGCTTGGTTCAGGAGGGGTCCCATTTCCATCGATTTCGCGACGAAGGCATCTGGCTGAAACTCGCCACGTTGAGACTTCGGATCGTGGGCATCTCCCGAGCTGAGCATGATGACGGGGATCAGACGCGTGGCGGAGTTCTCTTTGAGCGTCCGGAGAAACGCAAAGCCATCAACGCCGGGCATGATGCTGTCCGTCACGATCAGGTCGGGCCGGCACTGCTGGACTTTCTCGAGGCCCTCCCCGCCGTCGTGCGCCGTCACCACGTCGAAATGTTCGGCTTCAAAAACGGCCTGCAGCAGGCGCAGCGCCGTCGGGCTGTCGTCGACGACCAGCACGCGCGCTCGGCCGCTCGGGACGGTTGAATGCACATCGGTCACCGTGGCTTCTCCGGAAGGCGCGGCGCCCATGCGCCGGAGCCGGCACAGCATACCATTGGACGCGCGGCTGGTATTTGCGGGGAGTGCTAGGAGAATACGCGGCGGCGGCCCGTCTCGACAGGGTTCGCCACATTCACAACCACGTATTCCTCGCCGGGTCCGTGCCCATCTTGCGGTTTGCGTCGCTCTTGCCCGCGGCGTTCGAACACGACCGTTTCTTTCCGTTCGCGACGGTCGACTCCTCTACGGCGCTCCCAGATCACCTGAATGTCCTGGACGTTCGCGAGCTGCTCGGACAGCAGTTTGAAGGTGTTCAGCCGACCGCGCTTGACGACGAGTAGCTGCACGCGAAGATATCTCAGGCTGTGCCGAGCGGGGTCATGGAAATGGCGGCACGGGGCACATCCGGCCGATAGCCGGAAAGCGCATCCTCGATCTCCGCCTGTCGAACCAGCGCCGCGATCGCGCTATCGAAGTATTCTACTATCGGGCCGCTCGGATGATCGACCGCCAGCCGGAACGGACCGGCTGGACTCATCGCCAACAGTTCGGATCGAACGATGTGCGATCCGACGGTAAAAAAATGCACCACGACAAGGGCCCTACCTATCAAGATCGATGCCATCGGTGGAGGCGGAATTCAGGTGAGAACCGTTGGGGTGATCTGCGGGTCGCAGTTCCCGTGTCCAAGGATGGCGCACACCACGTACCGTTGTGAAACAATGGGCACACGTGACCCTCTGTGGTCCACGCCGTGTTTCACGTATCCTTGAGGAGGCTAGCACCTAGCCTTGCGGCGTTCTGCGGTTTCATATGGTTAAGCGTGGAGGTCGTGTCAAACTGAGCGTGTCGCGCGCCATGCGCATCGCCACTCAGAGCGTGCGGGCGCGGCTTGGCAATCTTGAATGCACCCTTGCCAACGTGAGCACCACGGGCGCGATGCTTCGGGCTCGGCACGCAGTCGCCATCGGTCGTGAAAGTCCGCTGGTCATCGAGCTTACGTCGAAGCCCGCGACCGTGCAGGTGCGCGTCGTTCGTTGCGAGCCCGTCGATGTGCCGCTGCCGGGCGCGGTCTGGCGCCGCGAGGAACACGCGCTCGGTGTGACCTTCCTGCACCCGTCCGGTGAGGCGCTCCAGGCGATCAAGCAGCTCACGAAAGCCGCATCAGGAATTGAGCGCTCCTCGCCGCGGGTGCTCCTGGTGGGCGAGGAAGACGCGGTCAGCACGCTGATCGACAAGACGCTGACGGAGGCTGAGTACGTCCCGCGTCTCCTCACCCACACGCGATACGCGGTCTCGACCGCCAAACGGATCGGCGCCAAGGCCGTCATCGTCAATCTTCGGATCGATCCCGAGTTCTCGGCGCGATCGATCCTGGACGGGCTGCGCTCCGATCCCGTCACGGCGCGGCTCCCGGTGATCGTGTGCGCGCGCCAGGCGTGGTTGCGGCCAAGCCTCGTGACCTATTTCAACCAACAGCGCCTGCGGCTGTTGTTGGTCCCGTTTACGCCCGAGGAACTGGTGATGACGCTCGATCGCGCGATCCTAGAGGGGAGCTAAACGCAGCTGAGA
>JAHFUJ010000437.1 GCA_023265105.1 Acidobacteriota bacterium | reverse complement strand
GCGTGCGGGGAAGTAGCGGCAGTAGACCGTGTTGTTCTCCGGTTGCGGCGTCGTGAAGGCACTCGGAAACGTCAGCAGCCGATCGCCGTTGCCCGACGGTGCCGTCAGCTCATATTCGTCGGTCGGGGGCGGCGTGAAGAACGCGTCGGTGTCGCTCATCACGCGCGACACCCAGTCGCCGAGAATCTCCGACGGTGCGGCCTCGGGCCCCGCGCCGTTGGGCGGAATCCAGTCGAGGCCCCATTCAAACGGGCGAACGACACGATCCGTGCTGACGGACGCGAGCCGGCGCTCCCAGGCATGGAAGAACTGTTTGAGCATGTTGGCTAAGCGGACGGTCGCCGCAAGCAAAGCCGAGCGGCAGGCGCCTGCGGCCCGCGCGAGCGCGAAGGCACGAGCGAGAGCGAGTGGCAGCCTTGAGCCAAGAGCGCCGGGGGTGGGGCCCCGACGCCGTGAAAGCAGCCTTGAGCCAAGAGCGTCGGGGGTGGGGCCCCGACGCCGTGAAAGCAGCCTTGAGCCAGGAGCGTCGGGGGTGGGGCCCCGACGCCGTGAAAGATGTTGGGCCCCACGTGCATAGGGAAAAGTTGCAAAGGCACAGGTCGCGTGGGCTAATCCCACGACAAAGTAAGTAATGCTATACTCAGTGACTGCGGTCCGGCTAAAGCGAGACACTACGTACAGACGGTCCGGCTAAAGCCGGACACTACGTACAGACGGTCCGGCTAAAGCCGGACACTACGAAAAGAGAGTATGCGATTTCTGTCTGGGACGCGAAAGTGCTGCCGGCCAAAGCGGGCCGGGCATGTCGGAGGAGTTGCGCTCGAGCGATAATCACAGCCTCAATCGAGCCATTGACACCGCCGGCACGGTCTTCACCGCGTCGGCTTTTTTTTTGATCATTTATGTCCACGATTCCCGTCGGCATTCTTGGTGCGACCGGCATGGTCGGCCAGCAGTTCATCGCCCTCCTGGCGAACCATCCGTGGTTTCGTGTCACGTGGCTCGGCGCCAGTCAGCGATCCGAAGGCAAAGCCTTTCGCGACGCCGCGGCCTGGCGACTCTCGGCGCCGCTTTCTGACGAGGTCGCGCGGCTCACGGTCGATCAGGCCACGCCGGGGCGCGCGCCCCAGCTCGTGTTCTCTGGCTTGGACTCGTCAGTAGCCGGCGAGATCGAAGGCGCGTTTGCGGCGGCCGGTCACGTCATCGTGAGCAACTCGCGCAACTACCGGATGGAAGAAACGGTTCCGCTCCTGATCCCGGAGATCAACGCCGACCATCTGGCGCTCCTCGACGCCCAGGCGCGCGCGCACGGCTGGAAGGGACGGATCGTCACCAATCCCAATTGCGCCGCCGTCGTCCTGACGATGGCGCTGGCGCCCCTGCGCCAGTTCGGCCTCAAGACGACGATGATCACCACGCTGCAGGCCATCTCCGGCGCCGGCTATCCGGGCGTCGCGTCGTGGGACATCCTGGGCAACGTGATTCCTCACATCGGCGGCGGTGAAGAAGAGAAGATCGAAACGGAGACGAAAAAGATTCTGGGCTGCCTGACCGACGGGCGCATCGAGCTGCACCCGGTCGTCATCAGCGCCCAGACGACGCGCGTCGCCGTTGCGAATGGACACACCGGCTCGATATCCGTTGGCCTGGAGCACCGCCCACCGCTCGAGGCGATCGTCGAGGCCTGGACGTCATTCAAGGGCCGGCCGCAACAACTCGAGCTCCCGTCGGCGCCCGCGCGGCCCATTGAATATCTGACCCAAGCGAACCGGCCACAGCCGTCGCTCGACGTCGATCGCGGGCGCGGGATGACGGTCACCGTCGGGCGACTTCGGGTGTGTCCGGTGCTCGATTTCAAATTCATTGCCCTTGGACACAACACAATCCGCGGGGCGGCCGGCGCTGCCATCCTCAACGCGGAGCTCATGCACCGCGAAGGGTTGCTGTGAGCGGTGCCATCGGTCCGCCTGAAGGGCCCGTGAAGAAACCGCTAACCGCCGAGACCGCCGAGACCGCGGAGAAGAAAATTCTAAGGATTCTCGGCGAACTCTGCGTGCTCTGCGGTAAAGCGCCGCATTTTTTCGCACGCTCTGGACGCTGCGGTGGAGTGGACGAGGGGTTGCTGTGAGCGAGGTCGCGCCGTGAGCGTCGTGATGAAGTTCGGCGGCACGTCGGTCGCCGATGCCGATGCGATCGCTCGGCTGGTGGGTCTCGTTCGCCGGCAGGCGGCGGCGCAGGCCAAGGGTGACACGCCTCCGGTCGTCGTCGTGTCCGCGCTGGCCGGCGTCACCGATCGGCTCATTACGATCGCGCATCTTGCCGAAGAAGGCCAGACCGATCGCGCCGCTTCCGGCCTGCGCGAGCTGCTGGAGCGCCACGTGACGGTCGCCTCCGGCGTGACCACCGGCGACAACCAATCGAAAGCCTTGGCCGAGGTACGAGAGGAGTTCGAGAGTCTCATCGGTCTCGTGCACGCGCTGGCCCTGCTGCGCGAGGTGTCGCCGCGATCCCTCGATACGGTGGTGGCCTCGGGAGAACTCGCCAGCAGCCGGATTGTGGCAAGAGCGCTGGCCGAGTGCCGCATTCCCGCTGCCTGGGTGGACGCGCGCGCCGTTGTCATCACGGACGCCGAACACACCGGCGCGGCCCCCGACATGATCGCGACCTGCGAACGCGCACGGGAACACATCGGCCCGGTGGCCGCGCGTGGACAGGTGGCCGTTCTCGGGGGGTTCATCGGCGCGACCGCGAGCGGTGTCACGACGACGCTCGGCCGCGGCGGATCGGATTATTCTGGGGCGATCGTCGGCGCCTGTCTCGGCGTCGACGAGATTCAGATCTGGACCGACGTCGACGGCATGCTGACCGCGGATCCCCGCATCGTCCCGCAGCCGCGCCTGGTCCCGCGACTGTCGTTCGCCGAAGCGTCCGAGCTGGCATACTTTGGCGCGAAGGTGCTACATCCGAGCACGATTCTGCCGGCGGTGGCGAAGAACATCCCCGTGCGCATCCTCAACTCGC
>JAHFUJ010000436.1 GCA_023265105.1 Acidobacteriota bacterium | reverse complement strand
TTATCCAGGAGCTGCAGGTCGCTATTGCTTTCTTTTACGCGGTACACGCCTGCGTTCGGCAGCTCGATCGACGGGTTGTTGGCCGGGCGCGGATCGGTGAAGTACACCCACCCGTCCGATTTCATGGCGATATCGTTCGGGCGGTTGAGACGTTTCCCCCCGAAGCGATCCGCGAGCACGGTGCGCTTGCCGTCCTTCTCCAGCCGCACGACCGTGCGATCGCCTTGCGCGACGAAGACGATGCGCCCCTGCGGATCGACCGTGATGCCATTCGACCCGATGTTGGCGACCGTCAGGTGACCGCTGTTCGCCACGTAGCCGACCAGATCGCCGGCGTTGGCTCCGGTCCACCCCGACTTCTCCAGAAAGACCGACAGCTTGTTGTCGGGCGTCCACTTGTAGATGACGTTGCCCGCGATGTCGCTGAAGAGCAGGTACCCGTTCTGGCCTTCCTGGACCCAGGCCGGTCCCTCGGAAATGCCGAAGTAGTCGCTCTTCAGTATTTCGAGCTTGGCGTTGGTGGAGACGATCTGATCCAGCGCCGGATCCAGTTTCACCACCGCGCTTCCACCGGGCGCTTGCGCCCCGAGCGAGATGAACCCGGCCGCGAGGCCGATCGCGACGAACAACGAAAGTCTTTTCATAGCCACCTCGAACAATCAGAGACGAGTTCCATGCCGTCACGACGATCAACGCAGAGGCCGCGGAGTTCGCAGAGAAACATTTGGCTCCCTGTGCTCTGCAGTCTCTGCGTTTCACGTCGTCCGTGTCTTGACACGACGATCAACGCAGAGGTCGCGGAGTTCGCAGAGAAAAACTTGGCTCTGCGTGCTTTGCGGTCTCTGCGTTTGACGTCGTCCGTACTTTTCAGTCACAGCGTTTTTAGAAAGTCGATCAGCGCCCGCTTGTCATCAGAGGAAAGGTCCAGCCCGTACTCGTGCCCCTTGACCGCCCGCGTCTTCACCCCGTAGCCTTTCCATCCCGTCGGCACGTAGTCGTCGCGCAGACGACGAGGATCGAACCAGTCTTCGAGGGTGGCGACCGATCCGCTGTGCTCGAACGGGCCTCGATACCACAGGCCTTTGAGCGAAGGGACTTTGTAGTACCCGGTCCCGCGCCGCGTCGTCATCGCCAGCGCCGGGTCGGTTCCTACCGACATCGGCAGAACGTCGAAGCGGCCGCGATGCCCCTCGGGCACGGTGAATCCGTCGGCCGGCGTCAGTGTGTTGTTGGTGTACAGAGGCGGCGTGTGACAGGCCGCACAGCCTTCGCGCACGAACACCTGTTCGCCCCTCGTCGTCAGCGCCGTGCGCCGGTTCGGGTTCGGCGGCGGTTTGAGCGAATACACATACAGCGCGAGCGCATAGAGCTGCTCATCGCTGTAGCGCTCCGCGGCCGTTTGAGCGAACACACTGGGCGACTGCCGGGCATCGCCGGTTCCGGCCGGAATAAAATCGCCGTAGCGCGCCAGCATGTCCATCCCCTGCGTAAGCGCGGTGTAGCGCATCAGGTCGCCAAGGCTTCGATGTCGCACCAGCCCGGTCGCGTCCAGATACCGGCGGTCTTTCACGCCGACCAAATCGGGAAGCTTCGCCGGCGCGAACGGCGTCGTGCCCTGACGGGCGAACACCCCAGGAGGAATGGCGAAATGGACCGCCTCGATCTCGGCCGCCGAGAGACGGTTGAACTGGGCGCTGGGCCCGGAACGCTGCCACGGCACCGCAAACGCGATGCGCTCGGCCTGTCGGATGGTCGCGAGAAATCGTTCCGGAGTCTTCGCCTTCGCGGCATCGTCGGCCATTCCGAAGAACACCACCTGCTCGACTGGACGATTGCCCTGCGCGCCATGGATGACGGCGCCGTCCGGCATGACGCGGTTATGACATTCCGCGCAAGCCACCTCGCCGGTCTCGAGCCTCCCCCGCTCGCGAACGACGTAGAAGGTGAACGGGCTGATGCCGTTCTTGTCGTATAGATCCCCGGTCTTCGCGATGAACACCCGCATCTGGGCGGCGTTGGCCGTGTGGGGGCCGACAAAGACCGGCGTGTTGTAGACAAGCTCGCCGGCCTTGATCCAGTCCGCCTCGGTCTCGAGTTTGGGGCGGTGCACGCCGTCGTCCCAGAGCACGACCGGCTCTTGCCGCTTGATCCATTCCTGATAACCGCGCGGCTCTCGATCCGGGTGATACTTCGGGTAGGTCTTGTAAATGGGCCGCACCGGAATGCGGTAGTAGTCGTCAGCCGAAATGTCCTTGGGGCTGCGACTCGAGTCGGCCAGCGGGACTTCCAAGTCGGCCAGCGCCTGCTCGTCCCACGTCTTCGGAATCACCGGGCGGTAAGCGGCGGGTTTCTGCGCCTGACCTCCGTCGATCGACGAGAGAGCGATCAGTACCGCAAATAAAACACACACGGAGCGGCCGACTTTTCCGGTCTTCATCACTTACCAATAGGCGATCATCCGCCCGGCGCCGATCGCCGTCAGCCAGCAGGCGAGCGACGTGCCGCCCATCCATGCCAATTGACGAGTCTCCCGCGGCGAGAGCTCGCGCGTACCGCGCGCCTGCCACGCCGGCGAAAAATTCAGCACGAGCGCATTGACGACACCGAGCGCAACGACCGGGATTTTGATGTAGAGGAACGGATTGCCGACATACTCCGTTGCCTTGGTGGCGAGCAGGCCGACGCCGCTGGTCGCCGCCAGCACAAACCCACACGCGGCCACCGGAGCGGCCGCCCGGGCCAGCGCTGCAAGCGGACTCTGGCGCCAGACGCCGAGCAGCCGAAGATCGAGGATGACGATGGCGCCGAAGAGCGCGGCCACGCCGAGAATGTGGGAGAGATTGACGATGGCGTACGCCCACGGGCCGGACTCGCGCATGAAGTGGCCCAGCGCGGACGTCTGCATCCACGCCATGAAGTCGTGCAATCCCTCCTCCGAGAACCGTTTCAAAACCCGTGGCGGCCGGCTTCCCGCCGTCGCCTGGCTTCGGCGTGGCTCGCCGGAGCGCAACGCGCGAAGGCGGCAGCCGGCCCTGGTCCGCC
>JAHFUJ010000435.1 GCA_023265105.1 Acidobacteriota bacterium | reverse complement strand
CAGATCGAGTGTGTTGACATCGTATATACACCTTTGTATGCTTGGTGTGTGTATAAAGGAGCATCGCCATGGCCAGCACGGTCATCAATTTGAGGGCGGATGAACAGCGGCGCGCCTTGATCGATCGGGCCGCCCAGGCGGCAGGGAAGAATCGGTCCGAGTTCATGCTGGATGCGGCCTGTCGAGAGGCAACCGCCGTGTTGCTCGATCGCCGGCTGTTCCAGCTTGACGCGAAGACCTACAAACAATTCACCGCGGCGCTCGACAAATCGCCGGCAGCCAATCCCAGGTTGCGCCGACTGCTGGCGTCCCAACCACCCTGGGAACGATGAGCCACGACGAGACGGCCGACATCGGCCCGCCCGAGCACCTTCGCGCCGGGCACGATCTCTCGGCGCTCGACTCGGGGGTCGCGGCACTCAACGATTGGCTGAAGCGGCGCGCTCTGGCAAATGAAGCGAGCGGCGCGTCACGCACCTACGTCGTGTCGGCCGGAGGCAAAGTGATCGCCTATTACGCCTTGGCGACGGGCGCCGTGACGCTGCAGACGGCGACCGGCCGCATCCGGCGGAACATGCCGGATCCGATACCGGTCATGGTGCTCGGGCGCCTTGCGATCGACCAGGCGTACCAAGCGAAGGGCCTGGGGCGCGCGCTTCTCCGCGACGCGGTCCTCCGGACTCTCCAGGCCGCCGCCATCGGCGGGATCCGGGCGATTCTCGTCCACGCCATCTCCGAAGACACAACGCGCTTCTATGAACGCTACGGCTTTGCGCCTTCTCCGCTCGATCCGATGACGCTGATGATCACGGTCGCCGACGCCAACAAGGCGCTGTCCGGCAAATAGGCCTCGTCCCGCGATGTGAATCGTCAGGCGATTGGAGGAGTTCCGGGCGCTACGCCACCAGGTATCCGAAAGCCCGTGCATTATCACGGACCCGCGCGTCGCGCGTGACAACCGTCACAAGTTGCGGCGGCTCCCCCAACAACTCGGCGGTGGCCAGGTGTACGGCGTCGAGCGTGCGAATCGGCTCGACCGGAAATGGACGTCCAACGCGCGTCAGCACGGCGTCGGTGACCGCGATGACCGCACAGCGACGCTCGAACGTTTGCAACCCTCGAAGAGCGGCGCGCTCCTCGGCGGGTGTCAAGCGACCCGCAACTCTCGCGCGGACGAGCGCGCGTGCGGCTTCCGCAAACGTCAGCGCGGAAGTGACACGCCGACCATCGACTCGCAACGCGTTCAACGCCGCGCGGTCTTGTTCGAGCAGCGCGGCCAGCAGCGCGCTCGATTCGATGTACCGGAATGATGCGGCGGGCGTGCCTACCTCGCCGGCCGGGCGACGTCTTGAACGGGTCGCTCGGCGAACCGGCGGCTTGCCTGCCTTACGCCTCGCCACGGTCGGTGTCGATCAAGTGGGCAGCAATCCCGGCCGGAAGACGAAGCGTCGGCCAATCCGCCAGCGGGTCGCCGGATTCGAGCGGGGGCCGGACGACACCCGTCGCGACGAGGTCGTCATACTGCGTCCGCCGACCCGCCCGCGTCGCCCTTGCCGGGGGCCCGAGTTCGGCGACGACCCGCCCATGCGCCGTCACCGCAATGCGCTCGCCGGCCTCAATTCGCCGAACGTAATGGCTCAGGTTGTCTTTGAGCTCACGGATGCCTGTCGACGTCATGTACCTAATATAGCTACATGTGGCCATATTCGCAACGACGGGTGCGACTCGCACCCATCTTTTCAAACTCCCACGGCCGGCCCCTCGGCGATCTCGACGAGCATGTCCGCGGCCCACTCGCACTGCTCGGGCGACACGTCGAGGTGGGTGACCGCGCGGATCGTTCGCGGGCCGAACGCGAAGACCAGGATCCCACGCTCGCGCGCCCGGGCGACGACAAGGCCGGCATCTGGCGCGTCCTGGGCAAGGCCGAAGACGATGATGTTCGTCTGGACGGTGGCGAGATCGAGAACAATCCGCGAACTCTGTGCGAGCCGCGTGGCCATGCGCCGGGCGTTCGCGTGGTCCACGCTGAGCCGCTCCAGATTGTGGTCGAGCCCGTAGAGGCCGGCGGCCGCGAAGATCCCGACCTGGCGCATCGCGCCGCCGAGCATGCGCCGGTGGCGGACGGCCCGCTCGACCACGTCGCGCGGCCCGGCAAGCACGGAGCCCCCCGGCGCGCCGAGTCCCTTCGAGAGCGCAACCGAGATGAGATCAAATGGCGCGGCCAGATCCGCCGGCGGCCGGCCGCTCGCACAGGCGGCGTTCCAGAGCCGCGCTCCATCAAGGTACGTCGAAATCCGGTGCGCCCGCGCCGCCGCACAGATGCGCACGGCCTCGTCCTGCGGAAAGATCACGCCGCCCGCCCGGTTATGCGTGTTTTCGATCTCGACGAGCGTCGTCGGCGGATAGATGAGATGCCCGGACGGCTTCCGCGCGGCGAGGAACTCCTCGACGGTGAAGACGCCTTGGGCGCCGATCTCGCTGAACTGAACACCAGAGTTCGCCGCCGCCCCACCGGTTTCATGCCAGACTGCATGACTCTCGCGGCTCACGATGACCTCGTCGCCAGGGCGTGTGAGGATCCGGAGCGCGACCTGATTCGCCATCGTTCCCGTTGGCAACCAGAGCGCCGCTTCCTTCTCCAGGAGCGCGGCGACGCGCTCCTGGAGTTGGTTCACGGTGGGATCTTCCCCGAACTGGTCGTCGCCGACCGGGGCGGCGGCAATGGCCGCCCGCATCTCGGCCGAAGGACGAGTCACTGTATCCGACCGGAGGTCGATCGCGGTGGCGGGCATCTCATGGCGGCAACCCCTGTCGCCGAGGCAAACGCCAGGCGCGACGGACACGGGGTTGTCCACGTCTCCATCAAAGCGAAAGGCTCGGCCATAGCAGCCGAGCCCTTCGATTCGCGATGCGGGAAACCGTTACGTGGTTCTCAGGTACTTGTTGAACCAATCGAGCGAGCGCTGCCAGGCGAGCTTGGCCGCGGCTTCGTCGTAGCGCGGCGTGGTGTCGTTGTGGAAGCCGTGCTGAGCCTTGGGATAGATG
>JAHFUJ010000434.1 GCA_023265105.1 Acidobacteriota bacterium | reverse complement strand
GGTGCCTCACCTGATCGCGGAGTACGGCGCTGAACCGTCAGGCCCCCCGGAGCGTGAGATCGCGGAGCTGCTTGTCGGCCAGGATCGTGATTGGGAACTGCTCGCGCGCACCACGCACTAGACAATATGGAATGACCGGCTCTCCATCGTAACGTTGTAGTGCCTCGAAGCACTCAACCACGGTGGACAGAGCCACCGACAGCGCGGGTTGGCACCACAGGGCGCCAGAGCCGCATCGAAGGGAGCCGGTCATGAAGGACGTTACCACGTACGTTGGAATCGACGCGCACAAGAAGGATCTCTTTATCGCGATGCTGATCGGAGACGGCACGACGCCGGTGGCGTGGACGGTGCCGAACGAGCCGAACGCGGTGAAGCGCCTCGTTCGTAAGCTCGAGCGCGAGGCGCCCGGCCAGGTGCAGTGCTGTTACGAAGCGGGACCCTGCGGGTATGCGTTGCAGCGGCAGCTGACCACGGGACGCCTGCATTGTCAGGTGATCGCGCCGGCGCTGATCCCCCGCAAACCGGGCGAGCGGATCAAAACGAATCAGCGGGATGCGCGGAAGCTGGTCGAGCTGCATCGAGCGGGACTGCTGACGGAGGTGCGGCCACCGACGCTGGAGGAGGAGGCCGTTCGCGACCTGTGCCGGGCACGGGACGATGCCCGGGAGGATCTTCAGCGGGCGCGGCATCGGTTGGGCAAGCTGCTGCTGCGCCGTGGGCTGCACTTCAGCGGCCGCAACTGGACGCGCGCGCATCGACACTGGATCGATAGCCTGGAGTGGGCCCAGCCGGCCGAGCGCGTCGTGGTCGACGATTATCTGTTGGCCATCGATCATCTGGAGGCGCGACTGATTGAGTTGGACACCAGACTGGGCGAGATCGCCCAGACCGACCCCTATCGCGAGCCGGTCGGCTGGTTGCGGTGCTTCCGCGGGATCGACACGTTGACCGCGATCCTCATCCTCGCCGAGTTGCATGACTTTCGTCGGTTCCCGTCGGCCCGTGCGTTGATGGCGTATCTCGGACTCGTGCCGGGGGAGGACTCGAGCGGTGAGAAGCAGCGACGCGGCCGCATCACGCGCACCGGGAACACGCTGGTCCGCCGCCTGCTGGTGGAAACCGCGTGGCACTATCAACATCGACCGAGCATCGGCGTCGCGCTGGTGAAACGACGGAAAGGACAACCGGGCCGCGTGATTGCGATTGCGGATAAGGCCCAGCAGCGACTCTGTCGTCGCTTCCGACGCCTGGCGGAACACCACAAGCCAGCGCCGAAGATCGCGGTGGCCATCGCGCGCGAGCTCGCCGGGTTCCTGTGGGCCGCTCTGCAACCGGCGGTACCGGCGAAATAGCCCCACGCGTGCGCGACAGCGAAGAGAGGTGAATGAAACCCGATGCGGGCGTCAGTGAACGGACCGCGAAGTCGGCGGATGATCAGAGGCACGATTGTGAGGATCGGCGAGCTAGCAATGCGATACGGACGTCCGTCCCAACTCGCGACCCTAGACTGCACGTCCTCCCGACGAAGCACTGTCATGTGTGCTCTGCCGCGGGCGACCGCGGTAACCACCGAATATCAGCGTGACTCGTCGTCGAAGCGCCCTCGATCGTCCGTCGTCTTCGCGGCCCGCGCGCTGGCGCGTGCGTCGCCCTGTAGATGTCAGAAGATGAGCGCGGCCTCCAGGGCTTCGCGCCCTGCGGGCGGCGCCTGCGGCGCCCCTGGACCCCGCGCTCATCTTCTGACGGGAAGGCTCTTATGCCGGCAAGCTGACGCTTGCCGGCGAGAGTCACATCTCCATCGCAGGGTGGGGGCTTGACAAAGGGTCATTCCATATCAGTGCTAGTGGCCTGTAACAGCTGAATGAGTAGTAATGCGATGCGCCGGATTGCTGTAGGTCCAGCGGATCGGTTTGGGGTCTTCGTTGTAGCGCGTGATGTAACGGCGGATCTTCCTCGCGAGGTCCGGGATCGACGTGAAGATGCCGCGCGCGAGGAGGTCGCGTTCGATCTTGCCAAACCAGAGCTCGACTTGGTTCAGCCACGACGCGTAGGTCGGGGTGAAGTGCAAATGCACCCGCGGATGCGCCTCCAGAAACGCAGTGACGCCCGTGGTCTTGTGTGCCGAGAGATTATCGACGATGACGTGGATCTCGCGCCGGCGAGATTGGGTCGCCACAATCTCGCCCAAGAACTCCACGAACGCCTCGCTGGTGTGGCGGGGCACCGTCTGGCCGACGATCTCCCCGGTGCTCGTGTTGAGCGCCGCGTACAGCGAGAGCGTCCCGTGCCGGTAGTACTCAAAGCCGTGCCGTTCAGCGCGTCCCGGCGAGAGCGGCAGCACGGGATCCAGTCGGTCCAACGCTTGAATCGCCGTCTTCTCGTCGGCCGCAAACACCACCGCGTGCTGCGGCGGATGCAGATACAGCCCGATGACGTCCGCCGCCTTGTCCTCGAAGTGCGGATCATCCGAGAGCATGTACCGCTCAAATCGATGCGGCTGCAGGCCGGCCCGCCGCCACACGCGGGCAACCAAGGTGTGACTGATGCCGAGCACCGTCGCCAGTTTTCGGGTGCTCCAGTGCGTGCTGCCATCCGGCGGGCGCTGGCGCGTCTTCGACAGGACCCGCGCTTCCAGGGCCGGCGTCCGCACGCGCGCGGGCTGCCCGCGGTACTTCGCCCGCAGGCCGGGCAGGCGCTCGGTCTCGAACCGCTGGCGCCAGCGATTGATGTAGCCGGCGTAACAGGCCAGCGCCGCCGCGACCGCGGTATACGACTCCCCCTTCGCGAGCATCAGGATGACCTGGGCGCGCCGCGCATCTTCCGCTCGGATCTTGCGGCTGCGCACGCGCCGTTCCAATTCTGTGCGTTCATCGGCCGTCAATGTCAGCGCCATATGGCGCTGGAGTATAACACTATCGATTCAGTGGATACAGGCCACTAGGTTCTCCCGCTCGCTTCTATCTTCGCGGCGGAGGGTCAAGATGTCCTGTGCCGCCGCTCACGAGTCGAAGAGAGTTCACCAGACCTGCCAAAGCTGCTGCGATCG
>JAHFUJ010000433.1 GCA_023265105.1 Acidobacteriota bacterium | reverse complement strand
TGCGCAAGCGCGGTCAGTTGCTGGCCCACATCCAGAACACACGAGCGCAGTACAACCTGCCCGGGTTCGAGCGGCGCCTGGCCTATCCCGCGAACCGCGAGGGCGTCGGTGCGCACTTTCCCGATCCCAGCGTGCGCAAGAGCATTGAGGTCGACCTCGCGCTGCTCGACCAGTACGACCCGCTCATCAACGATCTCGAACTCACGATCGTCCGAGAGGCGAGGCGCCACGACGCCGACGCGCTCCACCGACTGCGCTCAGTGCCCGGCATCGGGAACGTCTTGTCGCTGACGATCCTCTATGAGATCCACGACATCACACGCTTTGATCGAGTCCAGGAGTGTGCCTCTTACGCGCGGCTGGTCAAGTGCGTGCACCAGTCGGGCGGAAAGAAACTCGGGACGGGCGGCGCCAAGATAGGCAACGTGCATTTGAAGTGGGCCTTCTCTGAAGCCGCGGTGCTGTTCCTTCGTCATGCACCGGGCGGGAAGAAGCTGCTCGCCGGGATCGAGAAGAAGCACGGAAAAGGGAAGGCGCGCTCGATCCTCGCGCACAAGATCGGCCGGGCCGTGTTTGACATGCTGGCGCGAGGGACCGTGTTCTCGATGGAGAAGTTTCTCGCGGCGTCGCAGGGAAGGGAGCGGGCGAGCCAGACGCCTCACTCGAGCCATGTCGGGACCGAGCTCGCGACGATCGTGCCGTCACGTGCGCCGCAGAGCGCCATGAAGCGGACGATCATGAGCCACAGGTCCGACAGCGTGCGCGCTTGATGGGACGCCCGCTCTCTGCCTAGCGATGCACTCGCGTTCACTCGATGCGCTGCCCCTCCCCCGAGCCTGGAGACAACGGACGCGCGCAAGCGACGTCGCTCGTCATGAGGAGGCCGGTATGAGGGCCCGAATGAGTTTCTAGGCCGCGAGGGTCAACACTCTCGCACTTCGCCAAGGGCGAAGCACGAGCCTCAATAGGTGTTGGGTACCGCCTCATCGACGATACCAGCGCTGGAAACGAAGACAGCACTGAAGGAGAACGCGACCGGGATTCAACTCAGCGGTCGCGTTTTGACTTGCGCTTGCGACCGGACGGAGAAGATCTGCGCCCTTGACGGGGGGAGGGCTGATAGGTGTTAGACCGCCTACCTATGTACCCGGTTACACCTACGGGTTACTAACCTTGTGACGCGGATCCGGCACGTGGATAAGGATCTCCACGACATTCGGGTACCGATTGGCTCCTTCGTCAAAGGTTCCGGCAGTGTTGATCTCCACGCGCACGATGTAGTCGCCCTCGGGAACGCCAGTAATGTCGATCCACTGGCCGCCGAGCTGCTTGTAGTACCAGTCCCCCCAGCCCGACGTGATCCCCTGGTAATCGCAGTCATAGCCGTGACTCTTTCCGCCGTCGTACTTCAACGAGTCCTCGAAGCAGAATGCCTGCTTGTGGCCCGCGACGGCGCTCGTGCGGTCGCGATTCAGAAGCTCATAGCTCGAAAAATCCCGGATGTGGTAATGACCATGGCATGGCGAGAAGACGAACCACGCAGCATACAGATTCCTGGGATCTGAGCGGTCACCGACCACAAGGTCACCGTCACCCCCATTCATGATGACCGTGTCGAACCGTAGGATTCGACGATTGCCGCTGGCTCCAACCAGACCTTCCTGAACCTCGCAGCCGCTCGGATCGAAGAAGCGGTCAACAATCGTCATCTGTGAAACAAAGCGCTGCGGATCGATCGTCAGATCGGGCCTTCCGGCGTTGTTGTAGATCGGGAAGCGACGCGACACCGAAGTTCGTTGCCCTATGGCTCGGTTGCCCGTTACCAGCAGCAGGAGCACGAGGAAACCAGACGTCTTCTTCACAAAGCCTCCTGTCAAAGAAGAATCTCACTCGTCAAGGACTCGGAGTCATCACCGCCCACCAGGCTGCGCCAGCACGGCACAGGCGGAAACCAGGCTTACTGCACGCTCTCGTTTTTGGACTCAGCAGCCGACGGGATGATCGCTCACCCCAGCCCAAGCCGGAACGGGCCAGTTGACAGGCGGTCAACGCTGCGCATCAGCCGCGCGCGTATCCCCCTTTCGTTCGAAGGCCGCGTCTAACGCGCGTCGGCTGCATGCGCTTGTTAGCCAGCCAACAGTTGCGATTGCGAAGAAACTCCTGACTGGCTTACCAGAGAAACGGGATCAGCCTGTGCCGGACTTTCTCCGTATAGGCGACATAGCCCTTCAGTGCTCGTCTCAGGAACCGTTCCTCGACCAGGATCCGCAGAGCAAGCATCCCGATGGGAACGCCCGCCAGCAGAGCAACGGCGTAGGACCCCAACCACAGCGGCATGCCAACCAGTAATGGAACAGCGGCCGCGTACATCGGATGTCGCACCACGCCGTAGACGCCGCTGGCGATCACCGTGTGTTGTCTTTCTTCCTGATGCCTCACCACCGTTGCCGCGAAGGGATTCTCCATCAAGGCGAGGGTTATGATCCACCAACCCGCGACAAAAAGGACCAGCCCCAAAGACGAAACGAGTGTGCCGGGCCTGGCCATGAGATGAAATCGGAACACGTCCAGGGGAATGAACACAATCAGGCCGAACAACGCGGCGAGAAGCAGGACCACGACGATCCTGTCCGCAAGCGGCTGTCCCTCTTGTATGGGTGGTTTGAAGCGTTCCTCGATCAGGTCCTTGTTAACGCGGAAGACGCTCACTGTGCTCGCCACCATGCCAACAAAAACCACCGCAAGAAACACCCAGGCACGCCACCAATCTAGAGTACCGGCTAGCAAAAATAGTGACCCACCGAAGACGGCCGCATTGAAGACGACGCGGACGATCAATTTGAAGAGGGACATGCGTACGTTGCTGTTGCGTGACGACCTGGCTGTCTAACGGATCGGTTTCAGCCGCGGCGGCTCATGCCGCGCCAACCGCCGCCGGCTGCAAACCGTGTTAGGCGGCGTCGTCGCGAAGCAGGCTGCCACACGAAAATCTTCACGGCTACGCTCGTCTCGTGAACGCGAGGATGGCGTCGGCGGCACGCGCCGCACCGCCCGCATCCTGGAAAGACT
>JAHFUJ010000128.1:11187-12342 GCA_023265105.1 Acidobacteriota bacterium | reverse complement strand
GCCGTGCGGATCGGCCGCGAACTTGCCACACGCGCGGCCGGCGTCTGCGCGGGGCGAACGCCGGCGCTCTTTTCGATCTTCTCGTCGAGCTCGGAATCTGCGCCCTCGAAGGGCGTGCCGCTGGTGCTGTCGGGCACGCTGCATGCCGGTATCGTGGCCGCGGTGATCTTCATCACCGCCTTCGGCCTCGCGCCGACTGCGACGACACTGGATCAGCCGGAGCCGATGCGCCTGGTCTTCGTGGCCACGCCGGGGCCCGGCGGTGGCGGCGGCGGCGGAGGACGCCGGGAGCCGGCGCCGCCGCCGAAAGCGCTTCGCGAAGGACATCACGCGATGAGCAGTCCCCTACCGTTGCGTGAGCCGCCCAAGCCGATCGTGCCGGCGCCGCCTCCCGACCTGAAACCGCCGACGCTCGATGCCGAACCGCTGCCGATCCTCGTCGCGCCGCTCGTGGCCCTACCGGCCGACATGCGCGACCGCGTCGGCGTGCTCGAACACACGCTGGCGCAGAACGACAGCCATGGATCGGGCGCGGGCGGCGGTGCGGGTTCGGCGAGTGGAACGGGCATCGGCGACGGAGAGGGCCCCGGCGTCGGACCAGGATCGGGAGGCGGCGCGGGCGGCGGTCCGTTCCGCCCCGGCAGCGGCATCGAGCCGCCGCGACTTCTCCGCGAAGTGAAACCGGATTACACGGAAGAAGCGCGGCGGCGCAATCTCGTCGGCGAAGTCGTGCTGGAAATCGTCGTGCGGCGAGACGGAGGTGTCGGCGACGTCACGGTACTGCAGGGGCTCGGGGCGGGTCTCAACGAGCGCGCCGCGGAGGCGGTCCGCCAGTGGCGCTTCTCGCCCGCGCATCGGCAAGGCGCGCCGGTCGACGTCATTGTCGAAGTCGCAGTGGAGTTTAGGTTGCGATGAATCAATTGGCGATCTGGCAATTGTCGATTGTCGATTTATTGAGTGATTGAATCGTGAAATAAATCGACAATTACCAGATCAGCAAATCGAAAATCTTTATGAACACGATTCTGATCATCACGACTATCCTGTCCGTGACCCTCGCCGCGATCATGAGCGTTGTCGCGTGGCGCCTGACGCGCGAGGAGCGTCGCCGATCGGAGGCGCGCGTCGCGGCGCTGGCCGTGGAGATCCACGGCG
>JAHFUJ010000128.1:10626-11177 GCA_023265105.1 Acidobacteriota bacterium | reverse complement strand
GCGCCGGTCGCCGTCGCGACAAGCAGCGATCTCTTCGCGGCCCCTCAGCCCGGCGCTTCGTCAGGCTCGCGGCTGGCCGCCGTCATCGCCCTCGGCGTCTTCGTGGCCGGCAGCGGCGCGGCGCTCGCAGTCGTGTTGAGCAGCGGCTCGCGGGGCGGCGTGGGGTCCGGCTTACCTGTCCGCCGAAGCTTCAGCGAAGGCGGAAGCCGGACGCCACGTACAGAGGCCACAAGCCGGACACTACGTACAGACGCACCGCTCGAGCTCGTCGCGCTCGGGCACGAGCGCAACGCCGATCGACTCACCGTGCGCGGCGTGGTCAGGAATCCGCCCTCGGGCCACGACGCCGATCGGCTTACAGCGGTGGTGTTCCTGTTCAACCGCGACGGCGGGGTCCTCGCCAGCGGACGCGCGGCCCTCGACGCGGCGACGCTCACGCCGGGCGCGCAATCGCCCTTCGTTGTGACCGTTCCGGGGGCGGCCGATGTCGATCACTACCGTGTCAGCCTTAGAATAGGCGAGGGGGTCGTGCCGCACGTGGACCGGCGCGA
>JAHFUJ010000128.1:1242-10615 GCA_023265105.1 Acidobacteriota bacterium | reverse complement strand
AAGGTAGAAGGTAGAAGGTAGAAGGCAAAAGGTAGAAGGTGAAGTCAAAAGTATGACGCGCGAACTGCGTTCCCTCGGCGTGGTTTCAGCCGTGCTCGCGCTCGCCGCGATCTCGCTGCACGGGCAGCAGCCGCCACCGACACCTGCAGGCCAGGACGATGGATTCCGTTTCAGAAGCGGCGTCGAGCTGATCAACGTCACGGCGACCGTGTCGGATTCGAGCGGCCGGTTCGTCTCCGGGTTGAGGAAGGAAGACTTCGTCGTCTATGAAGACGACCAGCCGCAGGCGGTGACGCACTTCGACGCCGAACGCGTGCCGGTCAGCCTCGGCATCGCGCTCGACACGAGCGGCAGCATGGTCGGCGAGAAGATCGATGCGGCCGAACGCGCGCTCGATCGCTTCCTCTACGATCTGCTCGACAGGCAGGACGAGATTTTTCTCTATCGGTTCAGCAACTATCCGGTCCTGCTCCAGGGCTGGACCACCGATCGGCAGTTGCTGACGCGCGCGCTCGGACGCCTCGCGCCGAACGGAGGCACGGCGATGTACGACACGGTCGCCGAGGCGATTCCACTCGCGGCGCAGGGACAGCATCGGAAGAAGGCGCTGCTCGTGATTTCGGACGGCAACGACACCGCCAGCCGGACGGACATCCGAGACGTCAAGCAGCACATTCGTGAGAGCGAGGTGCTCGTCTACGCGATCGGCATCGACGGCGAGGGCGAACCGACGCTGCGCCGCGCGCCGCTGCCGCCGCGCACGCCAATTCCGTTTCCGTTTCCGCCAGGACGCGGGGGCCGCGGACGCGGCGGGTGGCCGCCGATCAGCATCCCACGCCGCGGGACCGGCGGGGGTACCGGCCAAGGCGGATGGCCGCTCGGCCGCAGCGACGATCGCGTCAACCTCGCCGCGCTTCGCGAGATGACCGACGACAGCGGCGGGCGCACCGAAATCATCCGCGATCCGCGGGACCTCAACCCGGCGACCGTCAGCATCGCCGACGAGTTGAGCAGGCAGTACTACCTGGGGTACCCGGCCAGCGGAAAGAAAGACGGCCGCTGGCATTCGATTCGCGTGGAAGTGAAAAACCAGGCCTACCGGGTTCGGGCGCGTCGCGGCTACGTGGCAAGTTAGAATGTCGCGTGCCTCTCCTCGCGACAGCCCTGGGGCTGAGTCTCCTGGGCAGCTGCGGCGGCCTGCTCGTCGCCTCGTCGCTCCTGCTGTTCGCGGACGATCTGCGCACGCGGCTGGTGCCCTGGCTGGTCAGCTACGCGGTGGGCGCCTTGCTCGGCATCGCACTGCTTGGGCTTCTACCTGAAGCGCTCGACGAGCTGCAGCCTCCGGCGGTCTTCGGCACGCTGCTCGCCGGCATCCTCGTCTTCTTCGTCCTCGAAAAGCTCGTCCTGCTCCGGCACTGTCACACCGACGAGTGCCAGGTGCACGGCGCGACCGCCCCGCTCGTTTTGATCGGCGACGCGTTCCACAATTTCATCGACGGCGCGATTGTCTGCACGGCGGTGCTCACGTCGGTGCCGCTCGGCATCAACACGGCCATCGCCGTCGCGGCGCACGAAATCCCACAGGAAGTCGGCGACGTCGCGATTCTGCTCGCGGCCGGTTACAGCCGCGGCGGGGCGCTGCTGCTCAACATCGTCTCGGGCGCCTCGGGAATCGTGGGGGCGCTCGTGGCATTTGCCGCGGTCGCGATCGTGCCGGGCATCCGCCCCTTCGTGCTCGCCTTCTCGTCGGCAAGCCTGCTCTACATCGCAATGTCGGACCTGATTCCGGATCTGCATCGGGGCCAGGTCGACGCCAACGCCTTTCGGCAGGTGTTCCTCATCGGCGCCGGGATCGCAACGATTGTCTTGTTCGAAAGATTTTTGGGATGGCGATAGACAAGGTCAACCTGGCGACGGTCGAAAAAATGTGGCGCCGTGAGGTCGAGGCCGCCCACACGTACAAGCTCCTCGCCGAACGTGAGCACGATCCGAAGCGACGTGACATCCTGCTGCGCCTCGCCGAGCAGGAAGACAAGCACGCCGCCAGGTGGTCCGAGCGCATCCAGCTCGCGACCGGGCGGCGACCCGATGCCAAGGAGGTCGAACGAGGGTTGTCATGGTTCCAGCGGATCGGCGACCCCAGCGTCGTGCTGCACCGCCTCGAACAGGAAGAGACCAAAGCGGAGGCTGAGTACGACCAGCTGATGAGGCGACTGAGCGATCCGGCCGATCGCCAAATCGCGGAAGACGCGATGCTCGAAGAGCGCGATCACGCCGTCGTGCTCCGCACGTTGGCCGGCGGCGCCATGCCCACACCGCGCTCCACCCTCGACACGATCCTGAGGCGCGAGCGGTGGCACGTGCGCGGCTCCGGCTGGATCGGCGACGCGATCTACGGCGTCAACGACGGCTTGGGCGCCGTCTTCGGCATCGTCTCCGGCATGGCGGGATACACCGGCGGGAGCGAGGTCGTTCTCGCGGCGGGGCTGGCGGGGACGCTGGCGAGCGCACTCTCGATGGGCGCGGGCGCCTACCTCTCGTCGAAATCGCAGCGCGAAGTGTACGAGTCGGAAGTGTCGCGCGAGCGGGCGGAAATCGAAGAAGACCCGCACGAAGAAGTCCTCGAGCTCGAGCTCTTCTATCAGCTCAAAGGATTCTCCGCCGACGAATCTCGCGCGATGGCGGAGCGGCTCCAGAAAGAGCCCAAGCAGTTCCTGCGCACGCTCGTGCACGAAGAGCTCGGGTTGTCGGAGGAAACGTTTCCCAACCCGTGGCGATCCATGGTGTCGGCGAGCGTCTCGACGGCCATCGGCGGCTTCATCCCCATCATTCCCTTCTTCTTCACCATCGGGATGCCCGCCGTCATCGCGTCGTTCATCATCAGCACGATTGCGCACTTCGTGGTCGGCGCGTCCAAGTCGCTCGTGACGATGCGGCCCTGGTGGGCGAGCGGCGCGGAAATGACGATGGTCGGCATCCTTGAAGCGGCGATCACCTACGGCCTGGGACTCGCCTTTGCCGGCTACGGATCGCCAGCCTGATCGCTGTCCTCCACAAAGGACGCGCGTTTGTGGCTGGTTGTAACAAGTGCAATTCCTTCTTAGACTTACGACGAGTGGCCCTTGGCATTCTCTTTGCCTCCCACGGCTGGCGTGTTGTGTCACGGTCCGGCTGCCGCCTTCGCGCGTTGCGCTCCGGCGAGCCTCGCCGAAGCGACGCGGCGGCGGGAAGCCGGACACCACGTACGGAAGGAGGGCCAGATGGTGAAAAAGCTTTGCATGCTCCTAGCGGCTCTGGTCATGTCGGCAAACGCCGCGCTGGCGTCCACCGAAGAGCGAAAAGATCTGCAGGTCTTCAACGACGTCGCCAAGGCCGTGAATCGGTACACGCAGTTCACGATCTTCGACGACATCAACGCCGGCGTGAAGGACGGCGTCGTGACGCTCACGGGCAGGGTGACGATGCCCTACAAGCGCGACGACATCGAGAAACGCGTGGCGAAGATCGACGGCGTCCGTCAGGTGCGCGACGAGATTGCTGTTCTGCCGGTCTCGCAGTTCGACGATCAACTGCGGTATCGAATCGCGCGATCGATTTACAGCAGCTTCAACTTCTGGCCCTATGCGGCCAGGGCGAATCCACCCATTCACGTCATCGTCGAGCATGGGCGAGTGACATTGACGGGTGTCGTCAACAGCGAAGTCGATCGCATGCTGGCGCGAAGTCTGGCAACCGACTTCGGCGCGTTTTCTGTGGTTAACGATCTGAAAACCGACGCCGAGGTTCGCGAGGCGCTTGAGAAGTTATAGCGAGCTCGCCGTTCAGGTTCCGACGAGCGCCGGCACCACGGCGCTCGTCTATTCCGCCGCCGGCAACCGCGTCGGCGCCGCGCTGATTCTGGCTCACGGCGCCGGCGCGGGTCAGCGCAGCCCGTTTCTGGTCAGTTTCGCAGACGCTCTGGCCGCGCTCGGCCTCGATGTCGTCACCTTCAATTTTCTTTACACGGAACAAGGACGGCGGCTTCCCGATCGCGGTCCCGCGCTCGAAGCCTGCTACCGCGCGGTGGTCGACACGGTTCGCAACGAAGTGGACAGCGCGCGCCACGTGCTTTTCATCGGCGGCAAATCGATGGGCGGACGGATTGCGACCCAGCTAGCCGCGGCCGATCGCGGTCTGCCGATCGGCGGCCTCGTGCTGCTTGGCTATCCGCTGCACCCACCGGGGCGGCCGGACCAACGCCGCGACGCGCACTTGCCGGCCGTCGGGCGGCCGATGCTGTTCGTGCAGGGGAGCCGCGACGCGTTCGGAACACCGTCGGAGCTCGCGCCCGTTCTCGGCAGCCTCTCGCCCGCTCCGACGCTGCACGTCGTGGAAGGCGGCGACCACTCATTGAAGGTGCTGCGCCCGCGGCTATGCCGAGCCGAGGACAAGCGACTCCGAGGCGAGGCATCGGCGTCAGTTCGCGCTGGGGGTGGCCCGCCTTCGCAAAGCTTCGGCGCGTCCGCCGAAGCTCGCGTGAAAGGAAAGCGAGCGGAGGCGGAGGCCCCAGCGCCAGTCAAAAAAAGCCGCAACCATCCGGCGGCGCAGGCCGCTGTGTACGCTGACGTTCAGCGGACCATCGTCGAATGGATCCGGACGATCACCAGATGATCGTGACGGCGCCCGATCCGCGGATCTCGGTGTCGCGCGTGATTAAGGGAAGATCGATGGTTCGCGCCGCCGCACAAATCAGCGCGTCGAACGGATCGCGATTGAACCGCAGCTCGTCGGCGCGATACACCTGTTCGGGCGTGACGTCGAGCGGCTGATAGGCGGGGTTGCTGAACAAGTCCTCGAAAAACTCGCGAACGGTCCTCCGCAGGTTGATCCGCGCCACCCGCGCGAGCAGGCTGCATTCCCAGACGACGACTGTCGGCACGTAGAGGATGGCCTGCTGCTGTTCGCATCGCGCAAAAAAGGCGGCGGCGCGCGACCCCAGGCCGCGGCCGCCGGCTGCGTGAAAGACGAGCGCGTGCGTGTCGGTGACCGCGGCCTCGGGCTCAGCCACGTCGCGTCCTCCGCCGACCGGGCCGCACGCCGTATGTGGGACCTCGCTCCTTCAAGACCATCGGTCGCCCGAGCGACGCCTCGAACAGCGCTCGCACGACATCGTCGGCCTTTTCCATCAACGGATCGGTCGGGTCGACATCGATGGTGCCGACGACCGAGCGCATCGCACCCGGCACGCCCTGCGCGCGCGCTTGGGTGACGAGCCCATCCAACAGCTCGCTGACGCTGCGGAGCCCTGTGGCACCCACCCGCCCTCTGAGCCACGTCAGGTTGTCAGCGTTGAGCGTCACCGAGATTGCCTGTTTAGGCATTATATTTACACGATATCATGTCTACATACCATATGCAAGGCTTGTTGTTATTCCAGACCATGCCGCGCGATCAGGAACTCGCCGACGATGCGGCCGCCGACGAGATGTTCCTGGATGATCCGTTCGAGCACGGGCGGATCGCACTGCCCATACCACGCCCCTTCGGGATAGACAACCGCAATCGGACCGCCTTCGCAGATGCGAAAGCAGTTCACCTTGCTGCGCAGAATGCCGCCTTGCTCCGAGAGCCCAAGTTCTTTCAACCGGCGTTTTAAGAAGTCCCAGGCGGCGAGGCCGCGATCTTTCTCGCAGCAGTTCGGGTTGGTTTGATCGCAGCAGAGAAAAATGTGCCGGCGTGCGACCGGCACGCCGATGCTGTCGGCAATCTGCTGCTGGCTGATGGTCAATCGTTGTAACGACTTTCCGCTAGTTTCCGCTAGGGCGGCGCCACACCTCGGGGGCGCCATGTCGCTCAGTGTGTCAATCCATAGATCATGTAGTTGACGCCCAGCTTGTAGGCCTCGTTCGACGCGTCGAACGGAAAGAGCCCCTGCCCCGACCACTCCCAGTACTCCGGGACGTCGTTGTCGTAGTTCGCGACAACCATCAGACGCTTCGACGGATCGTTGTCCTCGAAGATTCCGAGATAGCTCGGACGGTAGTGGAACATCGGGTGCAGGATGCCCTCGATGTTCTTGATCTGGAAAAACGAATCGAAGAGGCGATGCGAGTTGTCCAGTTTCACGAACTTCCCATCCGGCAGCACGCGGCGCATCTGCGCTTCAAAGTTGTTCCACTGCTCGCGCTCGAAGTCCTCGAACACGGCGAAGCCGCCCTTCAACAGGTAGGCGCGAAAGGAGGCGGCCTCCTGATCGGTGAGGTTCCAGAAGCCAGGCTCCCACATGAACGCGATCGGATATTTGAACAGCTCGGGATCGTCGAGCGTGAGAATCCGGCTGCCGTCGGTGCGCACGTCGAGATATGTGATCTCTCGGAGGATGAGCGAGAGGTTCTGTTCGGCGCGGGGATAGTCGTGGTCCCAGGCCGAGCTGAAGCCGCGGCGCCCGAATCCCAGATCGGACCTCCACCGGAGCCGCACGAACGTGAATCGGCCGTCGTAGGTCAGATCGGTACGGTAGCGCAGGGCAGGCATGCCCCGTTGTGCCGACGCAGTGGTGGCGACGGCGAGCAGGGCGACCGTCAGGACTCGCAACCATCGAGGCACGCGACATCTCCTTGGCATGATTATAGGCGCATCGAATCGACGCGGGGCGCGCCAGGGTGGCTGAAGAGATTAAACACCAAAGGTTGCCTCTAGAAGAAGGTTGGCGCAGAATGTCCAGATACGCGACTACTTGAAGGCGACGATTCCCTTTCACTGGGGCCGGCTGCATGGACTTCCGTGTTTGTCGATAGCGAAGAAAGGCAGGGGAAAATGAACGAGAAGCTGAAGAAAGCGGTGTTTTGTGTGCTGGTTCTGGCTCTGGCCGTCGGCGGGGTGGGTGTTCGATCGGCCGCCGCGCAAACGGCCGCGCAGAAAAGCGAAGAGTTCTACAAGAACATCCTGGTGATGAAGGGGCAGCCAGCCGATCTGATGGTGCCGTCCATGCAATTCATGGAGATAGCACTCGGAGTCCATTGCGTGTACTGCCACGACGATGACGCGCAAAAGCGGGAGCTGGATACGAAGCCCATGAAGAATACGGCTCGCGCGATGATCCGAATGGTGAATGATATCAACAAGAACACCTTCGCCGGTCGCAACGTCGTCACTTGCTTCACGTGCCACCGGGGGCACACCAGTCCGGTCGAGGTGCTTCCTTACAACGGCGAACCGGCTCGTTCAACCGCAGTGGCCCCGTCAACCATGCCCACTGTCGATCAGCTGCTCGACCGTTACACCGCGGCGCTCGGCGGGGCAGAGGCTCTTGCGAAGATTGCCGGCCGCGCTGCGAAGGGGACCGTCACGAACTACGCCCATCTCGATCAGGTTCACCCCGAACGAGCCCCGACAACGGTGACCCCGATCGACATCGTCGCCAAGGGGCCGGATAAACGCATGGTGGTCCAGCATAATATCGCCGGCGACGCCGTCAATACCTACAGCAGCACCGGCGGCTGGGTCCGAGCCGGAGCCGCGGCGGCGCGCGACATGCGGACCGATGAGCTCGATGCGGCCAAGCTCGAAAATGCCGTCATCGCCCCGAGCCAGTTCAAGACGCTCCTCACTGGCTTGCGCGTTGAAGGGCAGGAGATGGTCGGCGAACATACCGCGTGGGTTGTCTCCGGGCGCACGCCGACGCTGCCGAGCGTGAAGCTCTACTTCGACAGGGATACGTCGTACCTTCTCAGCGTGGCGTACCGGCAGCAATCGTATTACTGTTGCCACGCATTCCGGATCGACTACGACAACTTCTATATTGCGAACGGCGTCAGGATGCCCTTGCAATGGACAGTGAACGGGCCCCGGCAGGCGATGTTGGTCTACAAGCTTGACTCGGTGCAGATGAGCCCGGTCGAAGATTCGAGATTTGCCAAGCCCACGGCTGCGCCCGCGCGGTAATTGAAGGAGAGCGTTTCACGGTTTGCCTGCCTTGGCGCTCTGGAGGCCTCCCCGGTACCTCCAGAGCGCGTCGGTCGCACCTCAAATTCCTCGTGGCCGACGTCGTTGCCGCAGACGACCACCAGGGCCTGATGAATAGTGTGCATCGCCTGTCATCCATTGATATTATGGGAACACTGCCCCGCGAGGGATCATGCCCGAGTCTAACGAGCAGCCGCTCCACGCCTCCACGTCGGAAGCCGTCACCCACAATGTGCGCGTGGAGGTCGAGTCGCAGTACGCCCCCGAACGGTCTCAGCCGTTCCAGAACCAGTGGTTCTTCTATTACACAGTCCGCGTGACAAACGAGCGCGAGGAGACGGTGCAGCTCTTGAGCCGCCACTGGATCATCACCGACGCAACCCGCCACGTCGAGGAAGTCCGCGGGCCAGGTGTCGTCGGCGAACAGCCGGTACTGGCGCCGGGTGAGTCGTTTCAGTACACGTCGGGTTGCCCGCTCAAGACCTGCGCCGGCGTCATGCGAGGCACGTATCACATGACGACCGCGGACGGCGACCATTTCGACATCGAGATCGCGCCCTTCGCGCTGCGCGAACCCTACACGGTGCACTGACACGCGGTTGCCTCCGATAGTGGTAGTAGGCCGGTTTTGGACCGGACTGACACCGGAGGCAACGATGAGGCAACCGACTTCGAAGTGGGTGTGGACCGCCGCCCTCGCGATCTGCGCGGTTCTTCTCGTCTCGGCACAAACGCGCGCTCCGCATGAGTTCCCGCCGGCCGGCCCCCTCACCTGCGACGCCGCACAGATCAACCCAGACAGCTACGCGTTGACGACGCGCGTCCAGGCGCTCATCGTCACCGAGGATCGCAGCGCCTGGTGGGAACGATTCAGCGTGGCGAAGGCGGCCGACGATCTTCGCGATCTCAATTGGGGATCGCTGTACGCGGCCGAGCGCGCGCTGGAGCTCGATCCCCACAACCTGCTCGCGCACGCCCTGCTCGCGCGGCAAGACGTGGTGCTCGGCATCGACGCGTCGCGCGCCGAAGCCGAATGGCGCGCCGTGCTCGATGACGGCGGCGCCGTCGTGTGGACGGCGACGCTCTACGACGTCGACGTCAAGGGCTACTTCCTCGTGGCGTTCGATCGCCAGGCGCTGCGCATCTATCGCTTCGGCGAGCTGGCCAGCCCCTTCGACACGCACTTCGGTATGCCGAAATTTCCGGGGCCCGATCGCGAGCGTCTGTGGCGCGCGTGGGCCGGCTGCATCGATCGGAGCGCGCGGCCGGAGGCGACCATTCCGTGGAGCGACATCAGCGAAATCAAGGCGGGCAATTGGGTGCTCTATTTCAAGCTGACCCGCAAGGTCACCGTCGGCTCGGACGGCGGCAAGCGCAAGGATCTCGACGAGATCAAAGTGAACCTGCACGGCGGCACGCCCATGCTCGA